>DAOUDB010000330.1:0-12337 GCA_034431495.1 Thermoflexales bacterium | reverse complement strand
CGCGCACCGGCTGCACCAGGCTGGAAATGTCGAGCGGCGGGCCGGATTGCCAGGCCGCGAAGGAAGGCGATGCGACCAGCGCGTTCAGCGCCATCGCCAGCTTGAAGCGATCTGCTCTGGGGTAGAACACATCCATGTCGAACACGCCGATCTTGTTCACGGGCGGGTCCTGGATCATGCGGATGAGCAGCGCCATATCGACGGGCTGGCCGGCCCGCCAGGCGGCCTCGAAAAGCGTAGCCAGCAAAATGTGCTCGCGGCTCTTCATCGGGTCGGCCTGAATGCCGGCCAGTTCGAGCACGGCCGAGCAGATCTGCGCGATGCGCTCGCGCAACATCTCGGCGCCGGTGGCCCACGGGATGCCGGCCGGCGGGTTCAGGCTCTGCAGAAGGTTGACGGCCATGCCCGCGTCGCTGCCGGGCGTGAAAATGCGCACGCTGGCGCGGTCGCGCAAGGCCTGCACGCGCTCCGGCCCGATGCCCGATTTGGCCAGTCCATCGCGCCACTTCTGCGCGGTGCGCGTGGCCAGCTCATCGAGCGTGATCTGGCTGTGCGCGGCTTCGTCCTCCGTCAACCACGGCTTGAAGTCGGATGGCGCGAACGCGGGAAAGGTGAGCGCCAGATTGGTAATGTCGCCCTTGGGGTCGATGATGATGAGTGGGATGCCCTGCAAAAGCAGTTCTTCGAGCACGCTGATGCCCAGGCCGGTCTTGCCGGTGCCGGTCATGCCCAGGCACACCGCATGCGTGATGAGATCGCGCAGTGTGATCGTGAACGGCTCGTTGGCCGTTTGTTGGCTCGAGGGACAGAACTCTCGGCCTAGATAGAGTTTTCCGGGTTGGTCGATCATGGCGGAAATTAAATGTCCGGCGTCAGGCGTCCGGTGTTATCGACTGCCAAACAGTTTGAATGTCGCGGGACGCAGCCCTGCCCGCTGAAGAATGCTACGCGCCCCGTCCAGGTCGCCGGCTGTGTGCTTGAAAGCAACATCGGCCAGGTCTTTAGCAGTGACATCCTCGGTTGCTGCCCAGATGGCGATCTGTCTGGCCTCGATGCTCTCTGCGCCAGTGGCAGCCTGAACGACAGCCAGCACATCACCCGTCGCCATGCCATCCAGAGCAAATGTGTCGAGCGCTGTCGCCGGGTCTGCCAGCAAGGTGAGGCTGTAGCCTTCCAGCAGCGCAATCTCCTGCGCGCCGGCGCCGTTGAGCGCAATGGTGGTCGCCCGGGCAAACAGGGCGCCGTCCGGCGCTTCCAATCGGCCGCGATACCCGAAGATCACGAAGCTTTCGGCGCCGGGGCGGTCGTTGCGCAGGCGCGTGCCTCGTTCCACTGTGATTCGGATGGGTTGCTCGGTGGTTGATTCAAGGACGGCGGCCAGGGCGTCGCCATAGGTGGCGCGACTGGTGAAGGTGGCGATGACCCATCCTTCATCGACCGCCTGAAGCAGTGTCAATTCGCGCGCCGGCGCTTCGCACGCAACCAGCAGCGCCAGCGCGCATACCGCCAGCCCGCCGGCGGCTGCATACCTGCCCGGCCATTTCTGGTGTTGGCTGACACTCAGCGGCATGGCGCGCCTCGAATGGAATCGCACAAATGTTCCAACCTGAAGGGATGATAACACGCTGCATTCAGACCTGCCGCGCCAGATCGCCAAATCGGGCTGCCACTTCACCCCGATCGGTGGCGACGATCAGGCTGCCGTCATCGTCGATGCGGATGGCGCGGCCGCAAACGATGCCTGAGCCGGTGTCGATCTCGACCTGTTTGTCCAGCGTCTCGACGTGGCGGGCGTACTCGCTGGCCGGGCTGCGCTGCCCGCGCGCCAGTTCGACCTGCCGCTCGCCGACGTGTTGCAGGAGCGTCGCCAGCACGCGCTCGCGGTCGAGTGGATGGCCGAGTTCGCGGCACAGGCTGGTTGCGCGCTGCTGCACTTCGGCCGGCGCGTCGTCGAAGCGCGTGTTGACATTCAGGCCGATGCCCAGCACAGCATAGTCGAACTCATTGCCGGTGATGGATGACTCTACCAGAATGCCGCATACTTTGCGCCGATTCAGAAGCACGTCGTTGAACCACTTGATGGTGGCGGAGAAGGGCGTTGCAGTTACGGCGTCTCTCAGGTCTGCGAGGGCGTCCATGACGGCGAGCGCCGCCGACATCGTGATCCAGCCGGCCTGGGCCGGGGCAAGGCGCGGGCGCAGCACCAGTGACAGATAGAGCGACTGGCCGGGTGGCGAGTGCCAGACATGGCCGGCGCGTCCCCGGCCGGCGGTTTGCGCGTCGGCCAGAACAACCGTCCCTTCCGGCGCGCCACGTTCGGCCAGCGCGCGCGCCACATCCATGGTCGAGGTGACGACACCGCGGCGCATGATCTGGAATTGCATCGGCATCGTCAAATGGCCCTCCCGCATGCTCCAAATCTGCGAGAGGGTCAGCCCTTGTCAGGATCGGCTCTTAGTCTTCGGCAATCTCCACGTACTCTTCGCGCAGGAGCGCGTCGTCGGGGATGCCAAAATGGTCGAGCAGATTGCCGATGATGTCGGCTTTGCGCGCGGCGTCTTTGGGGCTCCAGGTGCGGCTCTTGATCTCGAGGAAATACCCGTTGCGCTTTGGCTCGATCATCCGGTCGATGTTGATGAACAGATTCTCGTCCTCGAAGATGACCTCCCAGCGCAAACGATCTTTTTCGATGGCGACTTCGCGCGATGGCTGGAAGTATTCGCGGTAGAAGCGCAGGCTGCGGTCGGCCGGCGCGATGAAGCGCGAACGCGACATGAGCACCGAATGGGCGAACTCGCGCTCCTTCTGCGGGCCGATCAGCGTCAACCGATAGCGGCTGCTGACGGTGTGGCCATGCTCGTCCACGCCGTCATCTTCCCGATAGCGCAGGCGCGACTCCTCGTTGTCGAAGAAGAAGTAGGTGTCGTACTGGCGGTAATGCACGTGCCGGACGACGGTGAGCGGGCCGGCCTCGCCTGCGCCCTGGATCGCGGCGACGACAGGTTGCGCGTCGTCGAGATGGGCCTTGACCTGAATCTCAAACGACTCTTCCTGTTGCACGCCACCGATGGCGGCCAGCTTGCTCAGCACATCGCCTTCGCGCTCGATGAGGAAGGCGTCGATTTGCGCGGCCAGTGCGTTGGCGCGCCTGCGAATGTCGTCCTCGTCCAAAGTGAGCAACACGCGATTGCGCATCAGCGGTCGGCCATTGACCCACACGTCGCGCACGTCGGTCGATTTGCCGGCGTACACGATCTGGGTGTAGACGCTGGTTGGGTCATGCGAGAGTAGGGCATAGTGCGGCGTGTTGTGCAGCTTTTGCAGGCCGAGCACGATGACATCGGCGCGCTTGCCCGGCGCGAGCGAGCCGGTGATGTGGCCGATGTGCAGCGCGCGCGCGCCTTCGATGGTGGCCATGGCCAGCGCGGTGCGCGCCGGCACGGTAACGGGGTCGCGCGTGCTGCCCTTTGCCAGCAGGGCCGCCAGGCGCATCTCCTCGAAATGATCGAGGTCGTTGTTGCTGGCCGGGCCGTCGGTGCCGATGCCGATGTGCAGGCCGGCGGCCAGCATCTGCGTGACGTTGGCGATGCCGCTGGCGAGCTTTAGGTTGGCGGTCGGGTTGTGCGCCACAGTGGCGCCGGCGCGCTTCAGCGTGCGCATCTCGCCCTGGTCGATGGCAGTGCAATGCGCGGCGATCACTTTGGCCTCCAGCACGCCGTGTTTCTTCACCCACGCCACCACCGGCATGCCGTTCTCGCGCCGGCAGTCCTCCACTTCCTGAAAGGTCTCGCTGATGTGAATGTGCAGCGGCACGTCGTACTTCACGGCCATCTCGGCGCAGCGCCGCATGAGCGCTCCGCTGCATGTGTATGGCGCATGCGGCGCAACCACTGGCACGATCAGCGGATGTCCTTTCCACTTCTGGATGAGCGCCTCGCATGCTTCGAGACTGTCTTCGTAGGACGCCGCGTCGGGCGTCGGGTACTGCATGATGGTCTGCGAGCATAGCGCGCGCATGCCGGCGTCGGCGATGGTCTGCGCGATGGTGTCCTCGAAGTAGTACATGTCGTTAACACATGTGACGCCGCTGCGGATCATCTCGGCGCAGGCCAGTTGCGCGCCGAGCGCGACGAATTCTGGCGAGACGAAGTGGCGCTCGACCGGCAGCATGTAGCCATACAGCCACACGTCGAGTCGGCGATCGTCGGCTAGACCGCGCAATAACGTCATCGGCACGTGGGTGTGCGCGTTGATGAGGCCGGGCATGATGACACAGCCGGCGCAATCGACGATTTCGTTTGCCTGGTATTGCGCGGCAATCTCTGTTGCGGGTCCGGCGGCGACGATGGCGTCGCCGGCAATGGCAACCGAACCGGTGGGGTACAGCGAGAAGTCGTCGTCCATCGTCACGACAATGCCGTTGGTGAGGAGAGTGTCTACTTGCTGCATGAGGCAGTTATAGCATACGTCCCCTCTCATTTGTGTATACTGTGGGCCAACAAGTCAATAGCCATTCTCCAAGTCGAGCGCCAAATAGGCTGAAGTCTGTTTGGCTTTTTCATTTTTTGGCTTGGGCGCATGGGAATCCTCCGGGCAGAGGCCGGCCGCGCAACACGCGCGGCTGGCCTTTTCCATTGGAGATGGGTTGAGCGGAAGTCGAGAGCGAGAAAAGGACAAACGCAGCGCCATGAATCGAAAATCACTCGTTGCCGATGTGTCGATGCTGGGAATTGCCATCGTCTGGGGTTTCACCTTCCCCATGGTCAAGGATGCCGTGACTGGATTTCCGGTGTGCTCATTTCTGGCGTTGCGCTTTGCCATAGCTTCAGTCGCGCTGTTGCTGATCACCTGGCGGTTGCTGCGAACCATTCCCCCTAAGTGGGTTGCTTTTGCTCTCGGCGCCGGCCTGGTCAACTTCGCCGGCTTTGCCCTGCAAACGTTTGGCTTGCAGACAGTGTCGCCGGGGCGCGCGGCTTTCATCACCGGCCTCTATGGCGCCATGGTGCCGTTCATGCTCGTCTTCGTCGGGCGCGGGCGCATTACCCGGCCGGTGTGGGCTGCCATTCTGCTGTCTGTGCTTGGGCTGACCTGCCTGTTCTGGCAGGACCTGACGTTCAGCGTGGCCAGCGGAGACATCCTGGTGGTGCTGTGCGCAGTTGCCTTTGCCGCGCAGATCGTCATGGTCGGGATGTTTCCGAAGCACCTCGACGCGCGCCCACTGGCGACGCTGCAATCGCTTGCCTGCTTCGGCGGCGCGGCGGTGTTTGCGGTTGCCAACGACGGCCTGCTCGTCACCCCGTTGGCCGTGCCGTTGAACACACTGGGCGCGGCTGCCTTCACCGCCATCTTTGCGACGGCGCTGGCGCTCCTGGTTCAGACGTGGGCGCAGCGGCATACCCCAACCTCGCACGCCGCGCTGATCTTCTGCACCGAGCCGGTGTGGGGTGCGTTGGCCGGCCTCACCTTATTTGGCGAGGTGTTCACTCCTATGGCCGTGCTCGGCTGCACACTGATGCTGTTGGGCATGATGGCGCCGGATCTGAGCGGTGTGGTGGCAAGTCTGGCGCGCCGACGCGCGTTGCGACCCCAGTCTCAGTCGGCTGCGCCCCCTTTCGGGTTGCCGGCGCGCTAGGCTATCGTTTCCAGCCGACTCTGTATCTTGCTTGAACCGCCCCCTCCTGATCTGTGTCTCGGGTAGGGAGTGATATGCAGAAGTCGGCCAGAAACCGCTTAAAAAGGAAGGCGGCATCTCTCGCCATAACGGGCCGAAGCATGTAAAATCAGGCCATGAGCTCGCCGCGCGACTCAGTCACACCCATGTTGGCAGCCATCTTGCAGGCGACCCATCAGCCTGACCAGAGAATCATGCTGCGCGCCCCCAGTGTGCGCATTGGGCGCGGCGTAACCGGGACTTATGACATTATCATTCAGCCGGACGATGTGTCTGTGTCACGCGAGCATGCTTACCTTGTGCTGGAAACAAACATCTGGGTTTTTCACGATACTAGCCGAAATGGAAGCTACGTGAACGGAGAATTGGTGAAAGGGCAGCGCGTGGCGCTCAAGCCGGGCGATCGCATCCAGATCGGCAAGACCTTCGATTACACATTCAAGATCATTAGCCCGACCTACGAGATGCAACTCGATCCCGAAGTGCCCAGGGATCTAGGTCAACCGTTGTCGGGCGGGACCGAATCGCCGCCGAGCAAGACCGGCATCTGGATCAGCCCAAGCGCCGCCGTGTGGCGCGACGGCGCTGTGCTGCCGGCCATGCTTTCTCGCACAGAGTATCGCCTGCTCAAGTTCCTGAGCCGCCGGCCCGGCGATGTGTGCGACTACGATTCCGTCATCCGCGCCGTGTGGGGCAGCCCGCGCGAGAAAGACAGCCTGCATGAGTTGATCTATCGCGTGCGGCGCAAGATCGAGCCTGACCCATCCATGCCGCGCTATCTGATCATCCGATCCGGCATCGGTGTGGTGTTCTTTCCGCAAGGGGTCGATGCCAACGTCGTCTCGCCTGAGGCGTCGCCAACCGACGGTGAGTGAGATCGCCGACTTTGGCAGGACAGGCTCTTACTCCCACTTGACGCGCAGCACGCACGGCCTGTGGGTCAAGTGGCCCACCAGACGTTGTGAGATCTCGCCGGCCCGGCGCTGTTTGAACTCCAAATCGAACTTCAAGGTGCGCTGTTGTAGCTGCAAGTCATGCTCCAGTTCGATGTGCAGCACGCGCACGCCGAAGCCCTCGATCTCGCGCCGGATGTCTTCGCTGGGTGTTTCGTCGTTCAGCGTTGTGGTCAGCGAGAGCGAGGCGAAGCGCTCCACGCCGATCAGCCGGTCGAACCACGGCAACGTCAGCACAACGATCAGCGCGACCCCCAGTCCGATCAACCCCAGAAAGATGTAACCGCTGCCATAGGCCAGGCCCAAGATGGTCACGTACCATAGGACGGCGGCGGTGGTCAACCCGCGGACGAGATTACCCTGGCGCAGAATGGTGCCGGCGCCGAGGAACCCCATGCCGGTGAGCACGCCGGCTGCCAGCCGGGCCGGGTCGGGCCGCCAGTCTACGCCGGTCGTCGAGGCCCCGGCGTACCAGAACTCTGAAAGCATGGCCGCCATAGCCGCCGCCACGCACACCAGCGTGGTGGTGCGCAAACCGGCCGGGCGGCCGCGGCTCTCGCGCTCCAGGCCCAGGATCAGACCTGTGAGCACCGCGGCGCCCATGCGCAACAGCACAGCGTCAATTGGCAGCGGCATACTACCTGTGATCGAACCACAAAGTTGCGAAGCACACAAAGCGGATGAGGATCGAGATCAGCTTGCCTTTGTGCGCTTTGATTCTTTGTGGTGAGTATAGAGATGAACCACAAAGCTGCAAAAGTGGCTTTGAGTGTTTCGCCTCTGCGTGATGGAACTCACACGACGACCGGGATGATCATGGGCCGGCGCCGGGTTTCGCCGTACACAAACTTGTTCAGCGCATCCACCGCCTTTTCTTTCAGCACGGTGTCACTGGTGGTTCCGTTCAGGCTCTTCAGCCCCTCGCGCACCGATTGCGCCATCGTCTTGATGAAGTCCTCGGAGTCTTTCATGTAGACGAAGCCGCGCGTGATGATCTCCGGGTCGCCGGCCAGGCCACCCTGTGGGTCGCGGCGCATCACCAGCAGAATGAAACCGTCGCGAGCCAGCATTTCGCGGTCGCGAATCACCACCGGCCCGATATCGCCCACGCCGCTGCCGTCAATAAACACATAGCCGCCCGGAATGCGATCGAGCTTGCGCGCCTGACCGTCGGCGAATTCGACCGGCGTGCCATTCTCGACGACGAACACATTCTCGGCCGGGATGCCGAGTTGTTGCGCCAGCCGGCCATGCGCCGTCAACATGCGCAACTCGCCATGCACGGGAATGAAGTACTTCGGGCGCAACAGGCTGATGAGCAGTTTTTGCTCTTCCTGCCGGGCGTGGCCGGACACGTGCACCTGCGCCAGCGGCGAGTAGATCACGTTGGCGCCCTTCTGGAACAGGCGATTGATGATGCGATGCACGTACTCCTCGTTGCCGGGGATGGGGTGGGCCGACAACACGATGCTGTCGCCGGGCATGGCATTGAGCAGTGAATGCCGCCCGGTGGCCATGCGGCCCAGCACGGCGCTGGGTTCGCCCTGCGTGCCGGTAGCCATCACGGCTATCTCGTGCGGCGGCATCTTCACGGCGTCTTCCAGTTTCACCAGCATACCGTCGGGGATGTCCAGATAGCCCATCTTCTGAGCGATCTTGACGTTCTCCATCATGCTGGCGCCGGCGATAGCCAGCTTGCGCCCGTACATCTCGCTGATGTTCACGATCTGCTGCACGCGCGAGATCAGCGAGGCGAAGGTGGCCACGATGACACGACCCTCGGCGTCGCGGAATACATTTTCCAGCGCCGGCTCGATGTCGCGCTCGCTAGGGGTGATGCCGGGTTGCTCGGCGTTGGTGCTGTCAGATAGCAGTGCCATCACACCCCGCCCGGCGAACTCGGCCAGTTTGGCGAAGTCTGGCTTGTGACCGTCCACCGGCGTGTGATCGAACTTGAAGTCGCCGCTATGGACGACCAGGCCGGCCGGCGTGGTGATGCCCAGCCCCACGTTGTCGGGGATGCTGTGGCACATGCGAAAGAACTCGACCTTGAACGGGCCGATGTTGACCATGCCGTCCGTCGGCAAGGCGTTGATGGTCGTCTTGTCCAGGACTTTGGCTTCCTTGAGCTTGATCTCCAGCAGGCCCTTGGTCAGCGGGGTGCAGTAGATCGGCACATTGGGAAAGTCCTTGACCACATAGGGCATGGCGCCGGTGTGGTCTTCGTGACCATGCGTGACGATGATGCCGCGCACCTGGTCTCGTCTGTCTTTGAGATAGGAATAGTCTGGGATGACCGCGTCGATGCCGTGCATGTCAGACTCGGGGAACATGATGCCGCCGTCTACGAGCAGGATGTTCTTGCCATACTCGTAGGCCATCATGTTCTTGCCGACTTCACCCAGACCGCCGATGGGAATCCATTTAAGCGTTTGCGATGCCATGAAAAGAAAGCGTTGTGATGCTCCTCAGTCGGGCGCGGCAAAACGTCGCCATCCCGGCAAGGGTGGCGGACGTGTCGCGCCTGAAAATGGCGCCCGATGACCTGAAGTCTCCGGCGCCTGTGTTGAAAAATGACTCACAACGCGCGCGACTGCCTCGCGCGCGTTAAAGTTCGATAGATGCCAGACAGGGTGGGGACGAATGTGGAGAATATGGACCATAAGCGCGGCTGCCAGACCGGTCAGTCGCTGAGTCAGCCTGGTCAGCAAAGCGCCGACCGATTCGCGCAATCCACAATGATCGTTCATGTGTCGGCCGTGGCTGCGGCCAATCCACACCCCACCCATCCAGATTACAAGCCAGTACAATCACCGCATTATACCCTTGACCATAGAGGGCTGGAGGAGACGGGAAACACATGCGGGTCGGAACTGAAGCACAGGCCGTTTGCGCGTACATTGCGGGAACAAGCTACTGCCAGGCCGGCGCAACCGTTGCGTTGAGCGGCGCTCTGGCGGCGGCGCTGGGTCAGGCCACGGCCAACGGCAGCCTGGAGGAGCAAGTGGCCGGCCCGGCAGCCGAGGCGGCGCGCAGCATCCAGAATGAATTGACCGCCATTCGGCAGCGTTTCCTTGCGCTGGCCGATCAGGATGGAACCGCCATCGGCGAGATGTACGCCCTTAAGAAGAGCGGTCAGGCTTTGCGAGGGTATGTTCTGTTATGTGACGGGCCGCGCGAGATGGCAGAACTGGCTATTCGCGCCGCTCGCGTCTTGCAGGACTACCGCCGCTTTGTGTGTGAGCGCACGCGCGACGATCTGGAATTCAGCATCACGCTGATGGCGACCGTGGCGCGCGCGGCGATGCAGTTGCTGGACAGCAACATGCGTATCTGGCCGCTGCCGGAACTGCTGGACCGCTATGACGCCGTAGTTACCGACCTGGCGGCTCAGATTGACGCGCTCACGCCGGCCAAACGCATCCGCCAGCAAACGGCGTAGAGTTTGTCACGGCAGGCACTCAGGTGTCGGACTTCTCGAAGCAGTCCGACATCTATCGGGACACGCTCTCAACGGCGCTTGCCACTTTGCCCCGGCGGGGCACAATAGGCGACATGAGCAACACATCCTCATTCAACGGCCTGGGCATGAGCCTCGGCAATCTGTCGCGTCTGTCGCGCGCCAAAACGCGCTCCATCAGCGCCGAAAACTTCACTGGCGAGAAGGGCAAGGGCGGCATGGCCACCGAAGGCACCGGCGCTCACGTCGGGCGTGAGCTTGGGCAGGGTTGGAAGATCTCGCCCAGCGTCAACATCCCGGCGCACACCACCTTCACCATGGCCGACATCCCCGGCCCCGGCGCCATCCAGCAGATCTGGCTGACCCTGTTCCCCGATCACTGGCGGCGCATGATCCTGCGCATGTACTGGGATGGCGAAGAGACGCCGTCGGTCGAAGCGCCGGTGGGCGACTTCTTCTGCAACGGTTGGTGCCAGCGCAGCAATGTCACGTCGCTGGCGGTGTGCGTCAACCCGGCCGGCGGTTTCAACTCATACTGGGAAATGCCGTTCCGCAAGTCGGCGCGCATCACGCTGGAGAATCGTCACGACGAGCCGGTGACGGTGTACTATCAGGTCAACTACACCCTTACCGAAGTGCCGGACGATGCGGCTTACTTTCATGCCCAGTGGCGGCGCAGCAACCCGCTCCCGTACAAGACCGTGCACACGCTGCTCGATGGCGTCCGGGGATGGGGACAATATGTCGGCACTTACCTGGCCTGGGGCGTCAACAACAACGGCTGGTGGGGCGAGGGCGAAATCAAGTTCTACATGGATGGCGACACTGACTGGCCCACCATTTGCGGCACCGGCACCGAAGATTACTTCGGCGGCGCTTGGAACTTCGAGCATCCGCGCGGCGAGTATGGCGTGTTCAGTTCGCCCTACACCGGCCTCTCGCAAGTTATCAAGCCTGACGGGCTGTATCGCAGTCAGCAGCGCTTTGGTATGTATCGCTGGCACATCATGGACCCCATCCGTTTCGAGCAGGACTTGCGCGTGACCATCCAGGCGCTGGGCTGGCGCCCCAACGGGCCGTATCTGCCCTTGCAGGACGACATTGCCTCAACTGCGTTCTGGTATCAGACCGAGCCGCACGCAGCCTTCCCGCCGCTGCCCGATCGCAACTATCTCGATGTGATCTGATGCTTGTCAGTTGCCACGCTCCCGCAGAAGACGACTCCTGAACCTGCAGGAGCGTGCGCAGTCCGAGACACGGGATTGAATGGATCTGTTCGAGGCGCTGGCCGCACAGCCCGGCGACTGCGTGGCCGTCGTGGGCGCAGGCGGCAAGACATCGTTGTGCTGGCGGCTGGCGCGTGAACTGTCTGCGCGCGGCCATCGTGTTGTGTTCACGACGACCACCCGGGTTCGGCAGCCGGCCCCCGGCGCGTTCGATCTGCTCAGAGTGTCCGACATCTCAGAGGTGTCGAACGCTCTGGCTGTGTCCTCCGGCTGGCGCATGGCCTGTGTCGCGGCGGCCATCGATGGCGTGATCGACGACAGCCCCGTGACCGAGTCATTTATGCCGGCGGTTCACACCAAGCTGGCCGGCTTCAGTAGCGAAGTGATATGCCGGCTGCGCGAGGCGCTGGCGCAGGGTCGCACGTCTGTCACGCTATTGGTCGAGTCCGACGGCGCGCGCGGCCTGCTGCTCAAAGCGCCGGCAGACTACGAGCCGGTCATCCCGCCGTGCGCCAACCTTGTGTGTGTGGTGGCCGGCCTCGACGCGCTGGGCCGGCCATTGGACGAGCGGGTGGCGCATCGCATTGAGCGCATCATGGCCCTCACCGGGGCGGAGGTCGGCGACATCATCACGCCAGACATGATGGTTGCGCTGTTGTCGCATCGTGACGGCGGATTGAAGGGCATCCCTGCCGGCGCGCGCGCGATGGCTGTGCTCAATCAGCGCGATGCGCATCAGCCCCACCCAAACGCTGCGCGCATTGCGCGCGACCTGACCGCGCGCGGATTTGATCGGGCAGTCGTGGCAGCCTTGCGCGCTGCGCAGCCGGTGTTGCAGGTGATCGATGGCGCAA
This sequence comes from Thermoflexales bacterium, assembly GCA_034431495.1. Classification (GTDB taxonomy): domain Bacteria; phylum Chloroflexota; class Anaerolineae; order J036; family Brachytrichaceae; genus Roseilinea. Next base: position 173 of record DAOUDB010000330.1, on the reverse strand, counting down.
CAAACACTCGGTGCGCATTCCATGATGCGCACTGAGTATTTCACAAAGCAATGGTGATGGGCCAGACTATTCCTGCTCGGGTGTGATTGGCACGGGATGGTCGCCGAAATCCTGCGGGGTTTTGTGAATTTCGGGCTGTGACACAAACGTGCTGACCATGCTGCGCGTGTCCG
>DAOUDB010000329.1:0-2530 GCA_034431495.1 Thermoflexales bacterium | reverse complement strand
CTGGACTACCGGCGGCGCGGTGGCATCGTCGAGCAGGTTGACTTCCTCACCTGTCCTGATTTCAGCGCTGAATGTAGCGCCGACCGGTGTGCGCTGCGTGGCTTCCACAACCCCTTGCGTAGTCACGACGGTGTCACCGTCGTCTGTGCTTTGCACGCTGAAGCGGGTGCCCTTGACCGTCACACTGGCACGGCGTGTCTCGATGCTGAACCTGGGTTGGGCACTGGAGCCACCGTCGGCCTGGGCAACCGGTTGCACTGCCGCGAACACTTGGCCGAATCGCAACTCCAAACCCTGCCGCGTGGTAAGCACTGCAACTTCAGTATCTGGCTGAATGAGACTCACGGACTGGTCTGCAAACGTGATGGTGATTACCTGGGGGGCGTAGAGAACGTCTCCCTCGGCCACGACGACCGGCGTATTGGGCTGAATGGTATGATCCACATACCACGCGATTTCAGGCAGCGCGCTGTGCCTGCGGAACAGTGTGAACGCAGCATCGGACTCGGCGTGGGCCACAGGTCTGCCGGTGCTTCCGCCGGCCACAATGTAAGCCGCGAAAGCAATCAACACCACTGCCGTGAGGGCCAGTCCGGCCGGGAGCAAGCGCGCCCAGAGCAGCGATCCGAGTCCACCAGATCGTTGAGTGCGTCGATGCACTTGCTCTTGGGACGCCGCAATCATCGCTGCCCGAATCCGACCGCGTTGGGCATGGCTGAGCTGACGCTCGTTTCCGATCTCGCGGAGCGCCTCCTCAATCCGATGATCCAACTGGTCTGTTCTACTCATTTCGCACCAGGGGCAGCAGAATGTCGCGGATACGCGCGCGAGCCTGGGTGAGGATTTTCTGTGTCACCCGCTCGGACTTGCCAATAATTTGTGCGATTTCATCTGTGCTCATTCCAACCATGTAACGCAGGCTAATCACCTCTGCTTCCTGAGGTGGAAGCCGGTTCACGGCCTGGCGAACCTGTTCCTTGAACTCCTTATCGAGAATCTCTTCTTCGACACGACCATCGTGCGCCGGGTCCCAGTGCTCTGGCATGTGGCTAAACGTAACCTCGTGCCGGTTGCGGGAGTACTTCTGGCGCAGCAGATCGTATAGCTTGTAGCGAGCCATGCTGAACAACCAGGTCTGCAAGCTGCTCTTGCCTTTGTAAGCCTCGATGTTCGCTGTCGCGGCAGTCATAGTGATTTGCACGATCTCTTCGATGTCTTGGTCGTTCAAGTCACGCGCTAAGGATCCGACATAACGATAAACATTGTCGGCGTATTTCTCGCAGAACGTATTGATGGCTTCAACGTTTCCATCTGCTACCATTCGCGCAAGCTTTATATCTTCAGCGTGCGAACGATCTTCATTCTCTGCTGGTACATTAGTCGTGCTTGACGCAGATGTTTGCACCGCCCCTTCCGCTGGCGAGGAGGGTGATGTCTGGCGCGCTGGAGCTGGGTGCTTGCGTCTAAAGAAACTCATCGGGCAGAAAAAGTGCGCATATGCGACTAATGGATCAATAAGAGATCCACTCGTCCGCGCACGATGCCATTATAGGCTGAATGACGTGGATTCTCATCTGGTGGTGACGCGCACGGTGGCTAAAGGCTCACACGAGAAGCTTGGTGTCGAGCGCCGTAACGAGTTCTGGATCTTGTCTTGTCTGTAGAGGAGCCCATGATGACAACAACGACAGCGATCTACTTGACGGCAGGTGCGGAACCAGATCCGGCGGTGCTGAAAGGTCTGGCAGGGGCAGGCTGTTCTGTTATCCAGACGCAATCCATAGCGCAAACGATCAGCGCCGCCACCGCGGCGCCGCAGGACCACATAGTTCTTGTGGCTGATGTTCAGGCTGATGCGATTGCCTGTCTAATCTTGCTGCGCGAATACACGGGCCGGCTTCCGGCCACACTGCTAATCGACCGAGATGGTGACAATATCAGCTATCCCATCAAAGCAATGCAGCTGGGCGTCGCCGAGTATATGCTGGCGTCTGATCCGGAGATCCACCGCGAGTTGAGCGCCCGATTGCTGGTCGAGAGGAGCCGTGCCGTCCCTAGCCGTGCTCCGGTCCCCGTCGCGCACGAGCAGGTTGTGCACGTTGAAACCGGCTTGCCGTTTGAATGGGACCCGGTCGCACATGTGATCTCCTGCGATGGCCGGTACATCCGGCTCAGTCCGGCAGAGGGCCGGCTGTTCAGTTTGCTCATGGCCAACCGCGGTCGAACAGTTGGCGTGCGCGATCTCATGCGTTATGCGCTGCGCAAGCCCGATGTGGAACTGAAACTTGGCCTGCGCCAGCTTCGCCCTCACATGATGCGCCTGCGTCGCAAGCTCAACGCAACCCCAAACCTGACCCTGCGCATTGTCAGCACGCGCGGCATGGGTTACATGCTCGTATAGCCGGCATGCGCTATTGTCGGCGCGGGTTCACCGCTTCAGCAGCGCAATGGCTCGTTCCAGTTGAGTGTCGCTGTCTGGAGAAATTTCCTCCCATGCAAGCCCGGTATCTTCGTCTGGAGCGAGTCCTGT
>DAOUDB010000328.1:0-6277 GCA_034431495.1 Thermoflexales bacterium | reverse complement strand
GCTGACCGAAAAGCGACTGCTCAACCGGTTGCGCCTGCGGCTCACCGGCGTTTATCTTGTTGCCGTGCTGGGGTTTATCGCCCTGCTGGCCGGGCTGAGCGTCGTGTTGTTGCGCTTTTACTTTCAAAACGCCACCGACGACGCGCTGCGCAACCGGGTGGCGCTGGAATATCTGCAACTGGGCGCGCCGCTGCCCGTTGAACTGGAGCGCTCTTATCTGGAGTGGGTGCGTTTGCGCGTTCCCACGTCGGCATCGTCTTCGGATGACAAGAAACGCGAACGCGAAGACGCAGAGGCCGACGACGAACACGACGAAGAAGACGCGCACAAGCGCGAATCCAACGGCGCATCCGTTGTGCCGTCCGGCGCGCCGATCGAAGATCTGGTCAGCGTGTTTGTGCTGCGGCTGGATGGAGCGGGGCGCGTGCTTGTGCCTTCAGCCATGCTGCCGCCCGGCTTCACACCGAATCTGGAAGCGATTGCTGCGGCCGGCCGATCTGGCGCGGATTGGCGCACGGTGCAGACGACGGCCGGCGAACCCGTGCGCCTGCTCACCTACGCCTTGCGCCGGGAAGATGAAACGATCTACCTTCAGGCCGGCCGTTCGCTGATCGAACAGGACACGGTGATGCGCCAGTTCCTGATTGGTTTGCTGGCCGGCGGTGGCGCATTGGCCGGCCTGGCTGCGCTGGTGAGCTGGATCACAGCCGGCCGCGCCATCCGGCCGGTTCAGTCTGCCTGGGAGCGCCAGCGCGAATTTGTGGCCAACGCCAGCCACGAGTTGCGCGCGCCGCTCGCGCTGATTCAACTCAGCGCCGAGCTGGCGACCCGGCCCGATACCCCGCCCGATGAGCGGCAAGAGCTGGCCGGCGATGTGTTGCGCGAGGCGCGTCATATGGCCAGATTGGTGAGCGACTTATTGTTGCTCTCGCGCGCCGATGCCGGCCAGTTGCCCGTTCGCGTCGAAGTGGTGCCTGTACAACAGGTGCTGGATAGCGTGGCCGGCGAATGGGCGCGCGCCTGCGCTGCGCGCGACATCACGTTCGAAGCGCCTCCCACCACGCTCGTGGCGCGGGCAGATGAGGGGTATCTGCGTCAGGTGTTGCTGGCCGTGTTGGACAATGCCGTGCGTTACACGCCGGCCGGTGGGCGCATTCGCGTGCTGGTTTCCGCGCGTGAGCACTGGGTGGACATCGCTGTGAGCGACAGCGGGCCGGGCATTCCGCCGGCGCATCTGCCGCGCGTGTTCGAGCGGTTCTATCAGGTCGATGCGGCGCGGAGCGACAAGACGCACGCCGGCCTGGGGTTATCCATCGTGCGCACACTGGTCGAGGCCATGGGCGGGCATGTGCGGCTCGACAGCCCGGCCGGTGGCGGCCTCACCGTGACCATCGCGCTGCCCAAAGCATAGCAGCCGGTGTGACGGTCATCCCTGTCGGGTGTTGCGAAACACATCGGCGATTTCGCGCAGCACGCGCTCGCGCTCGGCCGGATCGTCGCCGCGCACAGCCGAGGTCACGCAGGTGTTGAGGTGGTTCTCCAGGATGATCTGGCTGACCTTGCCCAGCGCCGATTGCACCGCCCCGATCTGCTTGATGATGTCGATGCAATAGTCGCCGTTCTCAACCATGCGCTGAATGGCGCGCACATGTCCTTCAGCAATCTGTAGGCGGCGGATGACCTTGCGTGTCTCTTCGGTATCCATCGTGTCTCCGTTCAACCCTTGCCGGCCTGATTGTAACTGCCTGTCACCCGGCGCCTGACATCCCCCCTTGCGCTTCATTCCTCACTCCCGCCGGCACACCGTCAGCGTCACGTCGTCCACGTACATGGCGGTGATGCCGCCGGCGTTGTCGTTGTACACGCCGAACTGAACGGCGATGGTCTGGCCGGCGTAAGACGAGAGATCGTGCGCGCTCATCTCCCATGTTGAGCGATTGGCGCGCTCGCGCAGCAGCCAGCCGTAGGTAGCGTCGGGCCGCACGATCAGGATGTATTGCAGGTCGCCGGCGAGCGCGCCGGCCGGCAACACACCATTGTCCAACTTGCCTGCGCCGGGCGTGGATTCGGGCAGCGCAGTCAGCGACGTTGCCTCGGTCGAGCGCGACAGCCGCCACAGGCGCAACGTCGCCGAGGCCAGCGTGTTGCTGGGTGGCAGGGTGACCCATTGGCGCGCGTCGGAGTAGCTGTACACCGGTGGGCCGGCCACGATGCCGGCGCGGATAGCGCGCAGGCCGGAGTGCGCCGCTTCGTTCGCATAGGTAGCAGGTAGCCCACCCACGAATGACCAGGCCATATCGCGCTCCATGTCGCCATTCAAGGCGAGGTCGTAGCACGTGTCTCGATAGCGCCACACACCGGCGTCGCTGGCCAGATACACCCAGCCATCCTCCATCGCCAGCAGATCATGCGCGGCGGCATCGGGCGGTGGGGGTAACGCCTGCCACGTCTGACCGCTGTCTGCCGATCGGTATACCTGCCGTGGCCCCATGAACGCTGTGCCCCGGTCCGCGACGTATACCATGCCGTTTGCTTGAAAGTCCGGTCGGAAAGCCAGCGGCCCCGGATGCGGCTCGTAGTAGCCGGGCAGACCCGTGCCGCTCCACGCCCACGTATTGCCGCCATTCGTGGTGCGGAAGATGCCGCTCTCTGGAAACAAGCCCGATCCTTCGATCTCGCGGTAGGCAGCAAGCACGACGCCGTCATGCGCAAAGGCCGGCGACACAGCCACGCCATAGTGCGGACTGTGCGCCCCGAACAGAGCTTCCCAGGTTGCGCCGCCATCGCTCGATCGATAGAGCGCCCCGTAGCCGGCCAGGAAGACCACGCGATCATTGGCAAAGTTGGGCGAGAAGGCAAACTGCCTGGCGATGTACCACGCCTCGATGCCGGTGTTGGACAGTTGCCAGACTGTGCCGGCGTTGGCGCTGCGATAGATGAAGTTGGAAGCGCCGGCGGCCAGCAGGGTCTGATCGGCTGCGAAGTTCGGCGAGAGGGCGACGGCGAACAGCGCGTCCGGCTGCCAGATCAGTTCCCAGTTCTGGCCGGCATCGGTGCTGCGATAGAGATGCGCCGATTGGCCGGCTGTGTTGTGCCATGCAGAGAACATCACGCCGTCCTGCGCAAAAGCCGGGCTGATTGCCAGCCCGGCCGGCGTGAAGTCGTCGCCGGGCGATGGCTGGAGGCGTTGCCAGGTTACGGCGCGATTCTGGCTGAGATATACGCCGGTGGTGGTCTGAACGAACAGCGTACCGTCTGTGGCATAGGTGGGGCTGGCGGCGAGAAAATAAGCGCGATCGGCAGGATCGTCAGCAGGCCGGCGGCCTTGCCAGCGCGTGTTTGGTGTGTAGCGTGCTACTGGTAGATAGGCCGCGAAAGGGGGGTGCGCGGTGTTGCCGGTTGATGGATGCGGCTGCAATGCAAATGCGCCGGCTGCGATGAGCAACGCCAGCGCGCGAATGCGCGCAAGAGAACGAGACATGATTGCCTCCCTGGCGGCGCCTGCCATCAATGGCCGCACAGTGGGGCGCGTCGGAGCAGGCCGAGTGCGCCAGGCGTCGCGCACGAGGGCGGATGAGAGTCGAACTCACCGCGGACCGCCGAGCGGCCCGCCACAGGTTTTGAAGACCAGGACATCCACCGGGACGTATCCACCCTCAAGGCTGTTCAGATCGAATCGTACCCTATTGCACGGAATCGATGCGCCAGTTCTCGCCGTCCTTCACGAAGTTCAAGGTGCGCTGCACCACACTGCCATCGGGATAGGTGAGAGTGGCCTGCATGATCGTGTTGCTATCGCCGGCCGAGAGCGTGCTGACCTCGAAACGACTGAACAAGGAGGTCAGGTTCAGAATTGCCAGAATCGAGCGTCCGGCGCGTACCTCGGCCTGCAGGTCGGGAGAGAAATACGCGGCTGCGCTGGTCCCGTTCGGATCGCGGATGACCGCGTAGAAAAAGTCGATCGCAGCCTGGATTGCGTTGGGCGTGCTGACCACGCCAAACTCGGCGATGAGCGTGGGGGCCGGCGACGGAGTGGGGATGTCCGGCGTATTGGTCGGCTGCGGCGCAGCGTTGTAGCGGAACTCGGCCAGCGCGCGCGCGGCGTCATCTTCGCTCCCCAGGAGGACGATCAGCGATGACTCTGTGATGGGGCGGCCATCGGGCCAGGTGGCCGGCATGATGAACGTCAGCTCGATGGCGCCCTGTCCGTTGGTCACGCCGCTGGCGTACACGCGCTCGCCTGCGCCGACGCCCGGCGTGCCCAGCCTGACCACGAGCGGCAGGTTGGCATCGAAGCCGCTGCCCCGCACGCGCACTTCCAGCCCGGCCCCGCCAGAAGCCGGCTCGATTACCACAGTGGGTTGGTCGGGCGTTGGCGCCGGCGTTGCGATGGCCGGCTCTGTCGCCGACGCGGTGGCTGCGGCTGCCGGTTGCGAGCTGTCCGGAGGGGCGTTGCCATCGGTCATGAACGAGATGCCGGCGGATGCCGATGCGGACCCGTCGGTGGAACTGGCTGTGATGAGCAGGTCGCCGTTGTTGATCGTCGATCCATCGGCCCAGGTCGAAGGCATGATGAAGATCAACTTGAACACGCCAATGTCACTGGGCGCGACTTCAGCCAGCTGGATCGAGGCGCTGCCGCCGACGGGGTCCAGGCGAACGATCACCTTCGCGCCGGAGATGAATCCGACGCCGTCGACGGTGACGGGCGCGCCGGGGCCGGCGGCAGCCGGCGTGATGGAAATCATGGGCGTTGTCACGACTGTTGCCTCGACCGGCGGCGTGACGACCGGCGTGGCGCATGCGGCAAGCAATGCGGTCGATAGCGCGAGCGCAAGCAGCATGTCGAGCGCAGTGTGACGGAGTTGAGCGGGTTTTCGTTTCATGAGATGGCGTCATCCTGTCTTCGTTGTGTCGGCCAATCATAGCGCGATCCAGGGGGACGCCTCAACACCTGACTCCGGGTCTCTGCGGTGAAGGGGGCGTGTCTCATCCCACAAATATGCCGGCATTGGCACACAGGAGTCGCACTATAGCATTTGCGCGACTGTGAAATAGCAGACTTAATGAAGTGTTAGACTCGCCTTAACCAACGGGTGATAGCGTTCAGCGCCGGAGGTGTGTCTTTGGTCGCGGCATGTGCCGCGCCTCTCGGCCATTTCATACAGAGGAGAGATATGGAAATCGACATACGACGAGTAGCCGTTTCTGTTCTGCCTGCGATTGCAATTGGGTTTGCCGCGTTTGGGCCGGCGCCCGCGTTGGCGCGACAGGCGCCGGCTGCCGGCGCTGCGCGCGTTGCGCCTTCCAGGGTTGTATTGGCTCCGGCTGTGTCCATCACTGATATCACCATCACGCGCTCGGCGTCCGGGCTGATCGACAAGCCGCAGCAGTTCACGGCTTCGGTCACCCCACTGAATGCCACGCTGCCGATCACGTTCACGTGGGAAGCGGACGAGCAATCCACACAGGTTGACGTGTCCGGCGACATCACTTCGACGATTGCGTTCACGTGGCCGGCGGCCGGCGTGAAGACGATCACTGTCACTGCGGAAAACGAGGACAATCTGGTGACGCGCGTGTTCAGCGTCACGCTGTCCCCGAACTTTAACCTGACCATTCTGCACACCAACGACGTGCACTCGCGGCTTGTGCCCTATGGCGTCGGCGGCACCTCCAACTGTGCCGATAACCCGAACAGCAATAGCGTGTGTATCGGTGGCGCGGCGCGCGCGTCAACGGTCATCAAGCAGGTTCGGGCGACTGTGGACAACACGTTGTTGCTCGACGCCGGCGATCAGTTCCAGGGCACGCTCTATTACAACTTGTTCAAGAGCCAGCCAATCGCCGAAGTGATGAACGCCATGGGCTATCAGGCCATGACAATCGGGAATCACGAGTTCGACGATGGGCCGCCGGAGCTGAGTCGATTTATTGACGACGTGACCTTCCCGATCATTAGCGCGAACATCGACGCTTCGGCGGAAGTGTCTTTGGCCGGCAAGATCGCGCCCTCGACCATCATCACCGTCAATGGCGAACCGATCGGCGTGGTTGGTCTGACGACGGAGGACACGGCCAACATCGCCAGCCCCGGCCCGAACGTGAGCTTCCAGGCGCGCGTGCCGGCCATTCAGCAGGCGGTGAACGATCTGCTGGCGCAGGGCATCGACCGCATCATTGGTTTGACCCACATCGGCTTTTCAGAGGACCTGGCGCTGGCGCAGGCCATCACCGGCGTGGATGTCATCGTCGGCGGGCACAGCCACACGTTCCT
>DAOUDB010000327.1:0-40284 GCA_034431495.1 Thermoflexales bacterium | reverse complement strand
AACGCCCTGGCCTCCTCGATCGTGCTGGTGTGCCGGCCGCGCCCGGCCGACGCCCCCACCATCTCGCGCCGGCAATTCCTCGACGCGCTGCGCCGCGAACTGCCCGCTGCGCTGAAGGAACTGCAATCCGGCAACATCGCGCCGGTCGACCTGGCCCAGGCCGCCATCGGCCCCGGCATGGCCATCTACTCGCGCTACAGCAAGGTGCTGGAGGCCGACGGGTCGCCGCTCAGCGTGCGCGCCGCGCTCAGCCTGATCAACCAGGAGCTGGACGCCTACCTGGCCGAGCAGGACGGCGAGATCGACCCCGACACGCGCTTTGCCGTGGCGTGGTTCGAACAGTACGGCTTCGATGACGGCGAGTTCGGCGTGGCCGACGTGCTGGCGCGCGCCAAATCCACCGCGGTGGACGCGGTCGCGCGCGCCGGCGTGGTCGAGGCCAGGCGCGGCAAGGTGCGCCTGCTGCACTGGAAAGAATATGCCCCCGGCGCGTGGGACCCGCAGACCGACCACCGCCTGACGGTGTGGGAGGCGACGCACCACCTGATCGAGCGGCTACACCACGGCGAAGAAGAAGCCGGCAAGTTGCTGGCGCTGTTGGGTGACGAGGTGGCAGCCGAGGCGCGCAACCTGGCGTACCGGCTATACAACATCTGCGAACGCAAGGGCTGGGCCGAGCACGCCCGCGACTACAACGCGCTGGTGGCGCAGTGGGCCGGCGTGCAGGAACAAGCCCTTGCGCAGCCGGGGGCAGCAAGCCAGGCGGTGCTGCTGTAGCGGGCGGCAGGGCCGGGCTTCACGCGCCGGCAGTCGTGCCGCCGAGACGGCGGCGCTCCATGCGGCGCTCCATGCGGCGCTCCATGCGGCGCTCCATGTACAATTGCGCCGCGCATCCCGTAGGAGACAGGTTGAATCTACGTCCGTCAATCATCAATCCCAATGAACTTCCAAGACATCATCCTGAAACTGCATCAGTTCTGGGCCTCGAAAGGCTGTCTGATCTGGCAACCTTACAACCAGGTCGTCGGCGCCGGCACCATGAACCCGGCCACCTTTCTGCGCGTGCTCGGCCCCGAGCCGTGGAACGTCGCCTACGTCGAGCCATCGGCGCGCCCCGACGACGGACGCTTTGGCGAGAACCCCAACCGGCTATACACCCATACGCAATATCAAGTCATCCTCAAGCCATCGCCTGATCGCTCACAGGAAATCTATCTGGAGAGTCTGGACGCCATCGGCGTCGACCGCCGCCGGCACGATGTGCGCTTCGTCGAGGATAACTGGGCGCAACCCACCATCGGCGCGTGGGGCCTGGGCTGGGAAGTCTGGCTCGACGGCCTCGAGATCACCCAATACACCTATTTCCAGCAGGTGGGCGGCATCACGCTCGACCCGGTGTGCCTCGAAATCACCTATGGTCTGGAACGCATTGCGATGGCCCTGCAAGGCGCGCGGCGCGTGTTCGATCTGATGTGGGATGACACGCGCACCTATGGCGATGTGAAGCTTCAGGACGAGATTGAGCGCAGCGCCTATGCCTTCAAATACGCAGATGTGGAGGAATTGCACGAGCTGTTCGAAATCTACGAACGCGAAGGCCAGCGCGCGTTGGGACACGGCATGGTGTTGCCGGCCCACGACTATGTGCTGCAATGCTCCAACGTGTTCAACCTGATGGACACGCGCGGCGCGATCGGTGTCACCGAACGCCAGCGTTACGTGGGCCGTATGCGCGCCGTGGCCGAACAGGTCGCCAAAGCCTACGTCGCGCAACGCGAAGAAGCCGGCTTCCCCTGGCTGCGTCAAGCAGAGGCCGTCGCAACGCCGGCTGCGCCCGCAGCGCCCACAACACCGCCCCTCACCCACCCCGCTTCACTGCTGATCGAACTCGGCACCGAGGAGCTGCCGGCCGACAACGTGCCGCTGTGCGAACAGCAACTGCGCGAGCGCGTGATCGCCGCGCTGGACGAAGCGCGCATCGCGCACGGCGAGGCCGTCACCATCGCCACGCCGCGCCGCACCGCGATCATCGTGCGCGAGGTTGCACCGGCTCAGCAACCGCTGGATGAACTGGTGCGCGGACCGGCAGCCAAAGCCGCCTTCGACAAAGACGGCAATCCCACCCCGGCCGCCATCGGATTTGCCGGCCGCTTCGGCATCGACCCCAAAGCGTTGATCGTGAAGGAAGACGGTAAAGCGAGCTATGTCTACGCGCACAAACAGGAAGCCGGCCGGCCCACCCTCAGCGTGTTGTCGCAAATCTTGCCGGCGGCGCTCGGCAAGATCACGTTTGAAAAGACCATGCGCTGGAACGCCAGCAACGTTGCGTTCTCGCGGCCCATCAACTGGATTGTGGCGCTGCTGGGCGAACAGATCGTGCCGTTTGAGTTTGCCGGCGTGCGCAGCGGGGCCGAAAGCACCGGCGCGCGCGGCATGGGGTCGCCGCGCTTCATCGTCAATCATGCCGATCACTATGAAGCGTTGCTGGCCGAACAGCACATCCTGGGTCAGCGGGCAACCCGGCGCGCGGAAGTGAAGCGCCAGATCGAAGCGGCAGCCGCAACCGTAGGCGGGCGCGTGGCCGAGAACGATGCCTTGCTGGACGAAGTCACCGATCTGGTCGAACAACCGGCGGCGCTGCTGTGCCGGTTCGACGCCGAGTTTCTGGAGCTGCCGGCCCCAATCCTCATCTCGGTGATGAGCAAGAAGCAACGCTATTTCACTGTGTTGAAGGCCGACAGCGCCGGCGAGCAGTCCAATCTATTGCCCTGCTTCATCACCGTGCGCAACGGGCCGGGTGATGACATGGACGAAGTGCGCAAAGGCAACGAAGACGTGGTGCGCGCGCGCTTTGCCGACGCCGCATACTTCTTCCGCGACGATGTGCAGAAGCCGCTCGAATCTTTTCTGCCCCGGCTCGACACGATCACGTTCCAGGCCAAACTCGGCTCCATGCTCGACAAAGCCAAACGCATCGAGGCGTTGGTCGAGCCAATCGCCGGCTTGCTGACAACCGATGATGGAACACCCCTCATCACTCGTGAATCGTCAATCGTAGATCTCTCTCGCGCGGCCGCCCGCCTGTGCAAAGCCGACCTGGCCACCAGCATGGTGGTGGAGATCACCGCGCTGCAGGGCGTGATGGGCCGCGAGTATTATCTGCGCCAGCATCCCGAGCGCGCGCCGGAAGATGTCGCCATCGCCGAGGCCATCTTCGAGCACTACCTGCCGCGCTACGCCGGCGATAAGAACCCGGCGACGGCGCCGGGGCTGATCGTGGGGCTGGCCGACAAACTGGACAGCATTGCCGGCCTGTTTGCCGTGGGTCTGGCGCCAAAGGGCAGCGCCGATCCATTCGCCCTGCGTCGCGCCGCCATCGGCATCGTGCAAAACCTGTGTGCCACCGGTCAGTCGTTCTCGCTGCGCCGGGGACTGCAACAGGCGTCGTGGCTGTTGCCGGTGAAGATCAGCCCCGAGGCGCTGAACGCAGCGCACACGTTCATCGTCGAACGCGAGCGACAGCAGCTGCTCGACGACGGCTTCCGCTATGACGTGGTCGACGCTGCGCTGGCCGGACAGGGCGACGACCCCTGGCGCGCCCGGCGCAACGTGATTCAGTTGTCCGAGTGGGTGCGCCGCGAGGACTGGGACAAGATGCTGGCCGCCTACTCGCGCTGCGCCCGCATCATCAAGAGCGCCAAACAGAATGGCGATGTCCGCCCGCCTGCGGACTATCAGGATGAAGAGCCGGCCTCACAGGCGCTGGCAGCCGCGCTGGATGCGCTGCCGCCCGCGCCTTACCGCGACGTGGACGAGATGATGCGCTGTCTGAGCCGGCTGGTCGAGCCGATCACCGTCTTCTTCGACAAGGTGCTGGTGATGGCCGAGGATGAGGTCGCGCGCCGGTCGCGCCTGGCACTGGTGAGGCGGGTGGTCGGGCTGGCCGACGGCGTGGCCGACCTCAGCAAGCTGGAAGGATTCTGACGATTTTGGATTAGCGATTTTTGATTTTGGATTAGCGGTTGTTACGCCGGTTGGCGTATTGTCATGCGGCCCGGCCCCAGCGTAGAGTCGGGACAAGCTGAAATTCGGCGCGCAACGCGAGAGGCCGCATGACACACTATCGCCGCATCGCCCGCATTCATCGAATTGCCGCCAGCGCGCTCATCGGCCTGCTGGCGGCCTGCGCAGCGGGCCCGCCCGCCGCCACGCCTCCGGTCGTGCGCACCTGGACTTCTTCGCCGGTGCTGATCAACTTTGGTGTGTACCACGAACGATCGGCCCCGATCGTCGGCGCGACGCCCGATCTGATTCTGTACGCCGATGGCCGGCTGATCGTGCGCGGCGACGCCGGCCTGCAAGAAACCACACTGTCGCGCCAGGAAATTTGCGCGCTCCTCAACACTATCGAGCAAACCGGCTTTCTGTCCTATGACCCGGCGCATTATCGCGAGGAAATCCGCGACCTGCGCTTCTTCCTGGTGAGCCGCACGGAGATCGTCGTCAACGCCTGGTCGACATCGCGCGGCAGCTATCCGGCGTTGTGGGAGTTTGCCAACGTGAAGGAAGGTGAGCAGATCAACCCGGCCCTGCGCGCAGTCTTCCGCTTGTTGAGCGCGTACCGTCCAGCCGGTCTGCGGCCTCACGTGCCGGAGCGGATCGCCGTGGGTTTGCTGAAGCTCGACATGCGACATGCCAGCGCGCACCCGTGGCCGGCCGGGTCGGCATCGCTGGCCGATCTATATCGCAGCGCCATTGCTAACCCGCGCCGCACCTGGGACGAGCTACGCGGCGCCATCGTCAACCGAGACCAGCTTCAGATTGCGCTCGACGCGCTCGGCAGCAGCCTGCCCATCTTCAGCGACGCAAGCGGCGAGCAGTATGCGGTCTCGGCCCGGCCTCTGCTTCCCTATGAATCAATCCACAGCGCGCTGACACCCGAGCCGGTCATCCCAAGCCCGGACATGATCGTCGGCGCCATGCAGATGACATGCTCGTCTGCAGATGGGGTGTTGGATATCCCATGATCGTAGGGGCGACCGGCTGGTCGCCCTGCCGTGTCGGTCGCCCCTACAATTCGTCGTCGCGGGTGCGCACTTCGCGGCCCTTGCCGGCCTGCCGGCTTGCCCCGCCCACGTAGCCCATCTCCTGCAGCTCTTCCATCAGGCGCGCCGCGCGCGGATAGCCGATGCGGAGTTTGCGCTGCAAAAGTGACGTGCTGGCGTTGCCGGTGCTCTGAATGATCTCGATCGCGCGCTTGACCAGATCGTCTTCGGCCGCGTCATCGCCTGAACCGCCCCCACCCCCACCGCGCCCGCCTTTACCCATGCCGGCCATGGCGCGCTCCTGCGCCATCTCGGCAACCTCGAGTTCCCAGGGCGTCTCAAGCTCCGGCTTGCGGTTGGCGACATACTCCTCTTCGGCTTCGGCTTCGGCTTCCACTTCCGCCGCCGCCCTGGCCTTTTCAGTCTCGATCTGTTTCGTCCACCACTTGATGAGTTCGCCGATTTCCTTGTCGCTCACCCAGCACCCCTGCATGCGCAGCGGGTGGCCGGATTCGGGATTGAGGAACAGCATGTCGCCCCGGCCCAACAACGATTCGGCGCCCACCTGATCGAGAATGACGCGCGAATCTGTCGAGGAAGCGACGGAGAAGGCAATGCGCGCGGGGAAGTTGGCTTTGATCAGGCCGGTGACAACATCTACGCTTGGGCGTTGCGTGGCGACCACGAGATGAATGCCGGTCGCGCGGGCCATCTGCGCCAGCCGGCACAATGTCTTCTCTGTCTCGATCGGCGATTGCAGCATCAGATCGGCCAGCTCATCAATCAACACCACAATACGTGGCAGGGTCTCTTCGCCGCGCCGGCTCAACTGGGCGTTGTAGTCGGCCAGATTGCGCGCGCCGGCCTCGGCGAATTTCTTGTAACGCGCATCCATTTCGCGCGTCACCCAGCGCAGCACCGCCGGGATGCGCTCCAGATCGCTCTCCGGCTTGCCCACGATATGCGGCAATCCCAGGAAGCGGCTCAACTCGACCATCTTCGGGTCGATCATCACGAACTTCAGGTCTTCGGGGCGATTGGTGATCGCCAGGCAGGCCGTGATGGCGCTGATGCAGACGCTCTTGCCAGAGCCGGTCGTGCCGGCAATGAGCAGGTGCGGCATGCGCCCCAGGTCGGCCGCGACGGAGGCGCCGGCCACATCCCGCCCCAGGCCAACCGCCAATGGCGATGACCGGGCGATCTTCTGAAAAGCTTCGCTCTCCATCACCCCGCGCAGGTCCACCACCCCGACACCGACATTGGGCACCTCGATGCCGACCAATCCCCGACCTGGGATGGGCGCTTCGATGCGAATCGATGGCGCTTCGAGGGCCAGCGCAAAGTCGCTGTGCAGATTGGCAATCTGGCTCACCCGGATTTTCTGCATGCGCTTCTCGCCGTTGGGGCCGGGGCGCTCCAGATAGCCAGGCTCGATGCCGTATTGCGTGACCGTTGGCCCTCGGCGGATCTCGACCACACGGCCGGCCAGCCCGAATTGCGCCAGCGTCGTCTCGATGATATCGGCCTGGCGTTGCACGTCGGCATCGTTGCTCTTCGTGTCTTTGGACTGCTTGAGGAGAGAAATCGGGGGCAGCGCAGTGCCATGCACAGCCGGCTTCCTGGGCTTCTTGTCTACTTTGGCCGGGGCTGGCTTTTTCTCTTCAGCGCGGATGATGGTCGCGTTCGATTTGATCTTCAGGTTGGGGCCGGTAGGCTGCGCGTGCTGTTCGGCCGGTGTAACCGAAGCAGACGCACTCTTCTTACTAATCTTGGTGGCAGGCGGCTCAACGAGGCTGACGGGCGGCGCCGATGTGGCCGGTTGCCGAAGCGCGTCGCCGACGAGGGCAATCGGACGCCGGCTGGCCATATCGTCTGCTTCTGCGTCCCGCATCAAAACAGGTTGAAAAGCAATCGCGGCGCTGACAGCCAGCAGGACAAACCACAGACCAATCGCTAGCAGACGGGAGATCCCCTCTTCTGCGCCAAACAGGCCGAACAGCAGCCTGGACAGTACCCACCCCATCGCGCCGCCGCCGCCGCCGGCCTGGGCAAGCGCAAATCCATCTACCCCGAATGCCAGCGAATGAATGAGCGCCAGCAGCGCCAAAAACGCCACTTCACCGCCGATGATCTGAACCAGCCGACGCGCGCCGAATTCGATGCGCGTGTTCAGCAACAGCGGCGCGCCGATGCCGATCATGAGCAAGCTGAAGAGCAAAGCGCCGATGCCAAAGGCCTGGCGCAGCAGGCTGCTCCAGGCGGAGATGATACCGCCGGCATTCCACCCCAGCAACGTCACCAGCGTGATGAGACCGATGACGACGAGCGCAAGCCCGCCGCCATTGCGCCACAACACGCGGCTGCCCAGCGCGCGCTGCGCCATCCGCAGTGGTAGAGGCAATTGGGTATAGACGCGCTTTGCGTCACGCGCGGCAGGTTTCGGCCTGGTCATATGTCCGCGACACGTGGCGGTGAAACGGCCAAGATGCGCGCTTCACCGCTCGCGCATTACGTCTTTACGCCACGCAGGCTCAGCGCCAGACGGCGCATCTCGCCATCGACACCGATAACGCGGGCCGTGAGGTACTGGCCTTCCTTGACGACATTGCGCGGGTGCAGGAAGGTGCCTTCGCCCAATTCGCTCACGTGAACCAGCCCCTCCAGATCGTCTTCGACCTTCACAAACACGCCGAAATCCACGACGTTGGTGACGTGACCGCTGACTGTCTGGCCGATGACGTAGCGCTGCTCGATGCCATTCCAGGGATCGGGCTTGGTGCGTTTGAGGCTGAGCGCAACGCGGCCTTCGCCGGGGTCGACGCTCATGACGAACACGTCGATCTCCTGGCCGATTGTCAGGACGTCGCGCGGATGGCCCACCCGGCTCCACGACATTTCGCTGACATGAATCAAGCCTTCGTAGCCGCCCAGATCGACGAAGGCGCCAAACGCGGTCAGGTTGGTGACACGCCCCCGGCGCACCTCGCCCGGCACGATTTCGTTGAGCAGCGGTGGGATATCCTCCTCGTCGCTTTCCTCGACGGCGCGCTCGGAGAACACGATGCGATCGCGCGAGGGATCGACTTCGATCACGCACACACTGATGCGCTGGCCGATGTAACCCGCCAGGGCCGCCCGGCGCGCCGTGTCGTCCATGTCTGGAGCAACATCCACCAACTGAGAGGCGGGGATGAACCCCCGCAGGGTGTGATAGCGCACGATCAGGCCACCGCGATTCGAGCCGGTGGCTTCGACTTCGAGCACGTCGCCATGCTGCATTGCCTCGCGCAAGGCAACCCACACCTCGGGTGTGTTGGGGCCGAATCCAGGCGCGGCGCGTTCCTGGTCCCAGGAGTTTTGGAGGTATGCCGGTAGGGCAACTCCGCCGTAGCCATCGATGCGGCGCCGTTCTTCAGCGTGGTTCTCAAGGCCAGGGCGCTCGACGCTCCATGCTTCGACATCCTTCAGCAACGATTCCCAGTACCCCTCATCCAACACCAAGTCTTCAGGCCGGTAACCCATTTCGTGACTTCACTCCTTGTCCGCGATGTAGAGGCGCAGTTTGCAGGCAGGCGCGCAGACAGGCATGACTGCGCAAATCGGGCGTCTCATCGTTCGGCAACACATTCGCAACAGCCGGTTTCAAAGCGGCTTGCAGGCTCGACTCCTGCGCGACATTAAGCAGAATCCAACGCACCATTATAATTCGGACGTTGAGATTGCGGCATTCGCCGATCCGGCGCGCGTCATCGCTGTCGCGAGAGCCAAAAAACCATGCCAGCACACAAGCCAGTATTTGCGCGCGTCTATCAGCCGGCGCTCATCACGCCCGATGCAACCATACTGCGGCGCGCCAGCCTCGGCGCAATCGCCGATCCAGGCTCATTCACAGGCGCGAATACTGCGTCTGTAATCCAAAGGTAAGGAGTATCTGAACGTCACATGTCCAAGAAATCCGAGAAGCTTGAAGAGATGAAGGCAGCGGCCAGGAAGAAGGTGCGCGTTGCCATCGTCGGCGTGGGCAACTGCGCCAGCGCCCTGGTACAGGGTGTGCACTACTACCGCAACGCCAAGGACGGCGACTTTGTGCCCGGCCTGATGCACGTCCGGCTGGGAGACTACCATGTCAGCGATATCGAGTTCACGGCAGCCTTCGACATCGACGCCAACAAGGTCGGCAAGGATCTGAGCGAAGCGATCTTCACGTATCCCAACAACACCTACAAGTTCACCGACGTGCCCTACATGGGATGCTGCGTGCATCGTGGCATGACTCACGACGGCCTCGGCAAGTACCTGTCACAGATCATCAAGAAAGCGCCGGGTGAGACAGCCGACATCGTGCGAATTCTGAAGGAGACGCAAACCGACGTGGTGGTGAGCTACCTGCCGGTTGGCAGCGAACAGGCCACCAAGTGGTACGTAGAGCAGATCTTGCAGGCCGGCTGCGCCTTCGTCAACTGCGTTCCCGTGTTCATCGCCCGCGAGTCATACTGGCAGCGCCGGTTTGAGGAAAGAGGTTTGCCGGTCATTGGCGATGACATCAAGAGCCAGGTCGGCGCGACTATCTCGCATCGTATGCTGGCCCATCTGTTCGTCGAGCGCGGCGTGCGCGTCGATCGCACCTACCAGCTCAATTTCGGCGGCAACACCGACTTCATGAACATGCTCGAGCGCGAACGGCTCGAATCCAAGAAGATCAGCAAGACCAATGCCGTCACTTCGCAAATTCCCTACGACATCGGCGCGGACAACGTGCATGTTGGCCCAAGCGACTATGTGCCATGGCTGACAGACCGCAAGTTCTGCTACATCCGCATGGAAGGAACCACCTTCGGGGACGTGCCGCTGCTGGCCGAGTTGAAGCTGGAAGTGTGGGACAGCCCGAACAGCGCCGGCGTAGTCATCGACGCCATCCGCTGCGCCAAGATCGCGCTCGATCGCGGCGTGGCCGGCCCGCTCAAGTCGCCTTCCTCATACTTCATGAAGTCGCCGCCCGAGCAGTACATCGACGAAGAAGCGCGCGAAAAGGTGGAAGCCTTCATCCGGGGTGAGGTCGAACGCTGATCAGAGATCGCAGACGACAGATGACAGACAACAGATGAAGGATGAAGGATCAAAGATGTCACCCCGATTCTACGATCTGTAATCTGTAATCTGTGCTCTGTGCTCTGTGCTCTGTGCTCTGTAATCTGACTACTCCAACAATGGAAGCCTGGGCCCGTAAGAACACGCGCTTCATCATCGATCCGATTGTCGGCCTTATGGCGCGACTGGGCATCTCGCCCAACGCGCTGACAGTGGCCGGCTTTGCAATCAACGTCGTGGCGGGTATTCTGATCGGGCTTGGGCATTTGCTGGCCGGCGGCCTGGTGATGACGCTCATCGCCATGCCGCTGGACGCTTTCGACGGATCGCTGGCGCGCGCCACCAATCAACAAACCCGTTTTGGCGCGTTCCTCGATTCAGTGCTCGACCGCTTTGCCGAAGCTGCCCTGTTGGCCGGCCTGGCAGCCTGGTTCACACAGCAGGGAGACGCGCTATCTGTGGTGGTGACGTTCGTGGCGCTGGTCGGCTCATTCATGGTCAGCTACACACGCGCTCGCGCCGAAGGATTGGGCGTGGAATGCAAAGTGGGATTGTTCAGCCGGCTGGGGCGGGTCATTCTGCTCGCTGCCGGCCTCATCCTCAACCAGCCCGTCGTCATGATCTGGTTGTTGGCGGTGCTGAGCACCGCCACAGCGATCCAACGCATCCTTCACGTGCGGCGCATGGTCGCATAGCGCCCCACCCATCCATGATCGCGCTGATTCGCATCGACGACCGCCTGGTGCATGGCCAGGTGATGGCAGTGTGGGCCAGAGCATTGAACATCGACCACATTCTCGTCGCAGACGACGAGACAGCCGGCGACGCTTTTGCCCGGCAGGTCATGCAGCTGGCAATGCCCAGAGGGATTACTCTGGTTGTCGATACAGTTGCCGGGGCCGGCCCCAGGCTAGCATCGGCTGCGCGTGACAGCCATCGCTGGCTGGTGTTGTTGCGCGATGTCGCGTCGGCAGCGCGCCTGCGCGAAGCCTACCCATTCGATGCGCTCAACGTAGGCGGCATCGGCATGAAGCCGGGGCGACACCTGGTCTGGCGCAGCATTGCCATGTCGCCGGAAGAGGCAGCCGCGCTGCGCGATCTGCGCGCGCAAGGCGTGGACGTCTACTTGCAGATGGTTCCCGGCGACCCGCGAAAGAGCGAGTGGTGAGCGGGTGGTGCGTATTGGGTATTGGGTATTGCGTGTTGCGTGGCGCGCGCTCTGACCTCTGACTCCTGACTCCTGCCCCATGTCTCTCGTCCAGGCGCTCCTGATCGGCTTGATCTACTATCTGGCCAACACATCTTTTCTGTGCGGGCTGGCCTACTTCACTACGTGGCGGCCTGTGATCAATGGCTTTCTGGTTGGGCTGGCGCTGGGCGCGCCGGCGCAAGGCGCGCTCATCGGCGCGCTGATCAATGTGCTGTATCTGGGATACATGTCTGTGGGCGGCACATTGGGGATTGGGGATGCGGCGCTGGCCGGCATCACCGGCGCAACCGCGGGTATCCTGTTGCCATTTCCGCCGCACATCGCAGCCGGCCTGGGCGTGGTGATTGGCGTTTTGCTCGGCAACCTGGGCTTTCCACTGCTCACCTTGCGCATGAAGCTCGATGGCCACATCGTCCGACGCATGGACGCCGCTGCCGAACAGGGCGACGCGCGCGCTGTGACCTGGTTGAACATTGTGCCGGCCCAAATGCTGCTGTTTGCCATCACCGTGCCCTCGGCGACGGCGCTGGCGCTGGCGATCGACATCGTTGCTCCGCTGACATCGCTGTTGCCAGAGAATCTGGCGCGCGGCCTGTCGATTGCAGGCATGGGATTCAGCGGAGCGCTGGGCATCGCGCTGGCGATGCGATTCGTATTTCAGGGCTGGGGCATCGCTTTGTTCGTGGCGGGCTTTGCGGTTGCCGGGGCGCTCGGGGGACTGCCGGCCATTGCGTTGATCGGGAAGGCCGGCCTGCTGGTTATCAGCGCCGGCTCGATCGCAGCCATGTTTGTCATCACCACCCGCCTGCGCCGCCAGCGCGCCACAGCCGGCGCCGCGCCGCTGACGCCGTTCTGGTTGTGGCAGTGCTTCAGCCACTCTGCCTACAGCTTCGACCGACTGCAAGGCAGCGGTTTTGCCGGCGCGCTGGCTCCGGTGATCGGGCGCGTATATCCCGCGCTTCAGGCGCGCAAAGACGCCCTGAAACGGCAGTTGGCGTTTTTCAACACCGAAGTCAATCTGGGCGCCATGCTGGTCAGCATCGTGTCGAGGATGGAAGCAGACCACGCAGCAGGCCAAATCACTGCGTCTGAAATCGAAAAAACCAAGTCCAGTGTGATGGGCACACTGGCCGGCTTTGGCGACCCCCTGATCCAGGGCGCGCTGCTGCCGGGCGCGCTCTCGACTGCGCTGGTAGTTCTGTTCAACGAGTTCGCTGCCAACCCGCGCGAGCCGGCGCTGACCGGACTGGCACTGTACGTCGCAGGCATCGGGTCGCTGATCTTTGGCGTCGGTTGGCTGAGTTACCAGGCCGGCGATGCGCTCGGCCGCGCAGCCGTCGTGAGGCTGCTGGGAAGCACCACCGTGCGGCGCGGCGCAGATGCGGCACGCGCCATCACCGCGTTCATGCTGGGCGCGCTCGTCACATCGCCCCTGGTCGTGTCCGTCCCGCTGATGCCGGCGCCGGGCGGGCCGCTGGAATTCGTGCGCCTGGGCGCATCCCTGCTGTTGACACTGGCGCTGTGGGGGCTATCGTGGCGCATCTTCAGCAAGCCAATCCTGCTCTGGATCGGGCTGCTGGCCGCGGGGACGCTGCTGGCGCTCAATGGCATCATTTAGAATCAAATAGAATCAAACGCGCATGGAAGCCCGGGTTGAACTGCTCATCTGGACGGCGCTATCTCTGCTGCTGGGCGTTGTGGCAGTGAACGCCGCGCATCGCGCTCAGGGCGGGCGTCTCATCCAGTTTGCCGAGGAGACCACCGCCGGCGCGCTGTTGCGCGAAGTCGGTCTGTTCGCTTTCATGGTGGGCCTGCCATTCGGCGCGCTGATCAGCGGCGCATCGGGCCTCGATTTGATGGCCCTGGGCAAGGCGTTGACTGCCCCCAACAACATTCTGGGGTTCACATTTGTGGACTGGGTGCGCGGCGTGGGTCAGTCCTCGCTGGTCGTGCTGTGTGTCCTGGTTGTGCTGTGGCTGGCCGGCCGCGTCGCGCCAGCCAGCCGGCCCTGGGGGATTGGCGTCATGGGCGTGCGCGATGCTTTCTACCACGAGGTGCACTGGACGTTCTATCGCGCCGCGCCGGCGCTGTGGCTGGGCGACTTCTACTGGGGAGTGGTGATCGGCATGATTCCGCTTCTTCTGGAATGGATCACGCACCCCGATATGTCATTCTGGCTGGCTACTGTCGAAGGGCGGCAGGTGCTGGCCGTGAGACTGGCCTGCGCGCTGACCAGCGGGTTTCTGTATCTGGCAACCCAGAACCTGTGGCTGATGATTGCTGCCAACCTGGTGATTCAGGTGGCGGGCAGCCGGCTTATGAGCTACCAGGCGGCCGGCCCTCAGCGCCACACTGATTCAACGCATAGCTCATAGCAGCCGGTTCACAAGAAGCGTCCAGTCCGGCGCTATATGCCCCGCCACAAGCGCGCCGCTGCCTCGCGCGTCCGGGCCAGCAACCGAACCGGATCCGCATTCAACACGACATGATCGCGCTTCAACCAGCGCCCGGCGCACATCACGCTGTGCACGTGCGCTGCGTCGCGCCACAGAATTAACTGATCGAATAGATTGTGCGCGGTGACCGGCGTGGGCAGATCGAGATCGATCGCAATCAGGTCGGCGCTGTAGCCCGGCAGCAGCGCGCCGACGGGGACAGGCGACCTTTGCCCCAGCGCCATCGCCTGCGCGCCTTCGCGCGTCGCCATGCGCCAGACGACGTGGCCGGGCATCGCGCCAGGGTCGAGCAGACGGGCCTTGTGGATCAGAAACGCGCCGCGCAAGGTGGCGAAGAAATTTGCCACGTAGCCATCGGTGCCCAGGCCAAGTGTGGCGCCGGCAGCGCGCAACTCTGGGACTGGCGCAATGCCGCCGCCCACTTCGCAATTCGAGAGCGGCATGGTCGTGATACGAATGCCGCGCCGGCCTGCAATTTCGATCTCACGCGGGGAAAGCTGCACACACTGCGACGCCAGGGTGGTCTCGTCCAAAACTCCCAACGCCTCATAGTGTTCCAGGGTGCGGTGGCCGTGGCGCTTCAGGCACTGCTCCGGCTCATAGGTTCCCTCTGCGCAGTGAAAGTGCAACAACGCATCGTGTTCGCGCGCCAGCGCATGAGCGCGGCGGATGAACGCATCGCTGCATGTGAATGTGGTGTGATGGCACATCGCGCCGAGCAACAGGGCCGGCGGTGCGCCGATTGAACTGTCTCCGGCGTGCGGCGCATTCGGTCTGACATCGCCCTCTGGCGTCTGTCTTCCCTTTTCTGTGTTCTGCGCGCTGTGTTCTGTGTTCCGGCTCTTGCAATGCGCGATGAACTCGACATTCTCGCGCAGGCCCAGCTCGCCATTCTCACGACTGACACGCTCGGTAGCCTCAAAGCACAGCATACCGCGCAGCCCCCAGCGCTGCACAACTTCGGCCTGGACAAACAGCCCGCCAGGGATGGCATTCGGCGCTTCCAGGCAATCAAAGAAAGTGGTCACGCCGCTGTTGATCATGTCATAGCAGGCCAACTCCATCGCTGCGCGCAACATATCGTGATCGAGCCGGTCTTCGATGCGGCCCCACCAGAAATCGTTGAGAAAAGCCCAGAAGTCGGCCGGGGCGCTGTCGGTGGGAATGCCATGCGCCAACACACCATAGCAGTGGCGATGCGCATCCGCAAATCCGGGCGACACAGCTTTGCCGCGCAGATCGCAAATGGCAGCATGGGGATACTCGGCCCGCAGCGCATCGTTTGGGCCGGTGGCAACGACGCGCCCGCCGGCAACCAGCACAGCCTGATCCGGCTGAGGCGGCTCATCGGCAGAACGAATCAGCCAGGACGAAAGAATCAACTCGGCAGCAGATCGGTCAAGAATCGACATGACGCCTCGGAATTTGGGATTGGTGCGCGGGGCAATTCTACAGGAGTGGGCAAGCGGCAATTCAGAGATGGTTACTGCTAAAATCGCGTCATGCACGTGCCACAGATTGCGCCGCAGGAATACGCGCGGTTGCGCAAAACAAGCAACCCGCCCACATTGATCGATGTGCGCGAACCCTGGGAGTTTGAACGCGCGCGGATCGAAGAAGCAAGGCTATTGCCTTTAGGTGGCATTTTTGAGTGGGCGCGCGCGTTGAACACCGATAACGCCTATGTGGTGATGTGCCACCACGGCGTGCGCAGCGCCCAGGCAACGCTTATTTTGCAGCGGCTGGGCTTTAAGGATGTTCGCAATCTGAGCGGGGGCATGGATGCCTGGGCGCGTGAGGTGGATTCGCGCGTGCCAATTTACTGATTGCCATGCACAGCCGTTTCTCTCGCTGGGTTGCCTTGATTGTGGCGGTTGCAGTCGCCGGCGGCGCTGTGGCAACACCCAACAACGCAGCGCTGAGCCAATCGCCAACGCCTGTTCCTCAATCTCTCTGGCTGGAGCAGGCCAAAGCCATGATCGCCGGCATGAGCGTGAATCAGAAAGTGGGGCAACTGTTCCTGATCAGCTTCCCCGGCAGCGATGTGCTGCCCGGCTCGGACATCGCCGACTTGATCATCAACTACCGCATTGGCGGGGTGCAGCTCAAAGCCGCCAACAACAACATTGTCAATGGGCCTGATGTGCTGTCTCAAGTCGCGGAGATGACCAACCGGCTTCAACTGTTGGCTGCGCAGTGGCCGATACCGGAGATCGAGGCCTCGCCCACGCCAACGATAACGATAACGGTCACGCCGACGTCGACCGCCCCCGCTCGCCAGACAGCAACTGCCACACCCACCAACAGCATCGCGGGCGCCACACCGAATTTCATACCGCTTTTCATCGCGCTGAATCAGGAGGGTGACGGCGCGCCATACTCGGAGATCACCCAGGGCTTGACGCCACTGCCCAGCCAGCTTGCAATTGGCGCGACCTGGCGGCCAGAGAACGCAGAAATCGCCGGCCAGATTCTGGGCAGCGAACTGTCGCGGCTGGGCGTGAATGTGTTGTTTGGGCCGGTGCTGGACGTGATGGATACACCCAAGCCCGGCACACCCGGCGACGCCGGCGTGCGCGTGTTTGGGGGCGATCCGTATTGGGTCGGCAAGTTCGGCGCAGCGTTTGCGCGCGGCGTGCGCGCCGGCAGCCAGAGCCGCATTGCCGTGGTCGGCAAACACTTCCCCGGCCTGGGATCGTCGGATCGCAACGTCGATGACGAGATCCCCACTGTCCAGAAATCGCTCGAACAACTCAAGCAGATCGAGCTGGCGCCGTTCTTTGCCGTTACCCAGATTGGCGCTCAGCCCAACGCAACAACAGCTACCAGTGACACCGGCGCGGTCGACGGGTTGCTGGTCTCGCACATCCGCTATCGCGGCTTTCAAGGCAACATCCGGGCCAGCACGCGGCCGGTCAGCCTGGATCCGCTGGCCTATCAGGCGCTGATGTCTCTGCCAGAGATCGCGCCCTGGCGCGCAGCAGGCGGAGTAACGTTCAGCGACGCGCTGGGTGTGCGCGGCGTGCGCCGGTTCTATGATCCACTGGACTTGTCGTTCAATGCGCGGCGTGTGGCGCAGGAAGCGTTCATGGCCGGCAATGATGTGCTGGTGCTGGGCAGCTTCGGCCTGTCGAACGCCTGGCCCGAACAACTCGCCAACATCAAAGACACCATTCAGTTCTTCCGCGAGCGATACGTCAGTGATCAGACATTTGCCGCGCGTGTCGACGCAGCCTTGACGCGCATCCTGGCGCTCAAGCTCAAGTTGTATCAGGGAGACTTCTCCCCAGAGGCGGCGCAGGTCGATGTGGATAGCGCGGCAGCAATCAACCCTTTTAGCGAGGCCGTGGCCGCAATCGCCAAAGAGAGCATCACCCTGCTGTCACCCAGCACGCGCGATCTGCCGGCTGTGTTGGGGCCGTCTCTGCGCAAAGACGAATCCATCGTCTTCATCACCGATGACCGCGAGATCAAGGAATGCGCGCGATGCATGCCCTACCCGGCTATTCCCCGCACAGCGCTGCAAGACATCGCGCTCGCTCTATACGGGCCGCGCGCTACCGGCCAAGTGGACCCGGCACGTGTGTCTTCGTTCACCTTCAGCGATCTGGCCAACTTCCATGACCCTGTGACGGAAACCGTCTCCGCAGATGCGACGCCCGTCATTTCCGAAGCGCCATCCATCATCACAGATACGCCGCCCATCACAGGCACGCTCGAGCCGCCCTTGCCGGGCATCGGCATCCAGGAGGCCATCGAACAGGCCGACCTGATCGTGTTTGCCATGCTCGACCTGAACACGCAGGCGCCATCGGCGGCACTGTTCCGGGATTTCCTGGCCCAACGCGCAGACGCACTGCGCGACAAGCGGGTGGTGGCCCTGGCATTTGGCGCGCCCTACTATCTCGACGCGACCGAGATCAGCAAGCTGACGGCGTATTTTGCGGCCTACAGCCGCACGCCGGCGTTCCTGGAAGCCGCCATGCGGGTGCTGTTCGGCGAGGCGCCGCCGGCGGGCGCGCTGCCGGTGTCGATCACGGCGCTCAACTACTCCCTGCTTCTGCAAACTTCGCCCGATCCCAATCAGGTGATTCCGCTCACAGCGGCGGATGTGGTCACCCGGTCGCAGGCCACACCCGGCCCCCTCGAACTGAAAGTGGGCAACAGCCTGCAACTGCGCGCCGGCCCGATCTACGACCGCAACGGGCATGTGGTGCCGGATGGCACGCCGGTGCAATTCGTGCTGGCCTACCCGGTCGAGCGCGTGGAACAGCAACAAGCGCCGGTGTCTACGCGCGACGGCGTGGCCGAAATGACGGTCGTCATCGAGCGCAAGGGGCAACTGGAGATTCGGGCCATCGCCGAGCCGGCCCAATCCTCCTATGTGATCAAAGTCAACATCGGGGATGACGCCTCGTCGATCGAAACGATTCGCCCCACCCCCATGCCCACGCCAACGCCGGAGCCAACAGCCACACCGACGCCGGAGCCAACGTCGACACCCACTGCGGCATCAGCGACGCCTGACGCTGAATCTTCAAACGGCGGCGCATCGAGCCGGGCATCACCACAAGGCTTTGTGCTGACTTTATTTGCATTGCTGGCGACAGGGCTGGCTGCGGCCCTTGCGCTGGCGGCCGTCACACCAATCGACCTGACCCGGCGCTGGCGGCTGGTGCTGTGGAGTTGGAGCGCCGGGTGGGTCATGTATGTGCTGTATGCCATCGGCGCGCCCGGCATGGAGAGCATCGCCGCCGCCTTCGGCTGGCTGGGCGCGGCGGTGCTGTCGGTGACCGCTTCGGTCGTCGTGCTGGCGCTGGCGCTGGTCTTTGCTGGCCGGCAAGGGGCGCAATCAACAACGTAAGAACTTCTGTCGGGATGCGCACGGTCGGCGAGATGGCCGGTCGTTCACAGCGCATTGCCGGCTTCTGATCAGGGAGTTGCGTGACACATGGAGATCTTGAAACGCTTGTTCGGCGGACAGGGCAAGGCCGCTCGTGGAGACGATGCTAATGCTCTTGTCTACTACGTTAAGGGCAGGAAGTGCGGCGCAATCACGCGCGTGCGCATCGACAAGTTCAACGAACTCAGCCTCGACGACGATGGCGAGAACTACGTCGTGCGCAAAGTGGTGGTGGACAACGTGTGCTACGGCTCGGTCGAGATCGAGCTGCATTTCGACGCCAACCGCAACGAGGTCAGTCGCGGCATCGAAGGCGGGACGTTCGTGACGCGCGAAGAGTACGAAGCCTGGCAGGCCAAACAGTCGGCCAAAGCGGCCTAGCGATGATGTGGGTTGCCCAACGGCTCAGGTCGCAGGCAACCCACACGGAAGCCGACGCAAGGCCGGCCCTGCCAAGCGCGCGGATTCATCCGCTGCGCGCTATTCGATGATGAGGTCGGCGAGCGCGCGCTTGGGGACGTGATGCGCGCCGGCGGCGTCGCGCCAGTAGCGGATGTCGCCGGAGGCCGGCAATGGCTCGATGACCACGGTCTCCTTCGGCTTGCCCAGCGCGATCACGTACAGAATCTCGTAGCGTTCCGGGATACCGAGAATTCTGGCGACCGGCTCGCGCTGGACCGAGCCGATGATGCAGCCGCCCAGCCCCTTCTCCGTCGCCCCCAGCAGAATGCTTTGCGCAGCGATGCCGGGATCGACGCCGAAGTTCTGCGTCAATTCCTTGTCGCCCAGCATGACGATGTAGGCGGTCGGCCGCTCACCCTCGGCCGGCCCCGGCCAATCCTTCAGATAGCCGGCCCACGCCAGATGCGGAAAAACCTGCGCGCACAACTCCGGCGTATTCACCAGCTTGTACTTCAGCGGCTGCACGTTGCGGCCCGACGCCGACAGCCGGGCCAGATCGACCAGTTCCTTGAGCGTGTCCAGATCAACCGGCGCGTCCTGATGGAAACGCCGGTAGCTACGATTGCGGGTAACCAGTTCTTTCAGGTTCATGGATGCGCCTCCGGATGTGTGAAGGGACGGGATACGGAGAGTATAGGCCGCGCAACTCACCACGTGCGCTCTTTGAGCAACTCCTGAATGGCGTCGCGCGGCACGGGCAACTCGTCGATGTGCGCCTCGAGCCAGCGCGAGAAATCCTGTTCGATGGGGTCGGTCCAGCGATCGTCAATCTGGCCGGGGGTGTATACGCCCTCGGCCAGGCGTTGCTTGCCAAAGCGATCGCGCAAGTGGATCAGCTCGCAGGTCTTCACCACTTTCTCGACCAGATGAGCCGGAATGAAAATGACGCCGTCTTCGCGGCCCAGCACGATATCGCCCGGCATGACGGTGACCTGCCCGATGCGCACCGGACAATTGATGCCCATCAGCATAATGGTGGGCGAGGCATAGGTGGGGTGAAAGCCGCGCACGAAGCTGGCAAAGCCGGGCAGCGCCTTGATGCCATCCAGGTCGCGCACGGCGGCATCATGCACCACGCCGTTGCCGGATTTGGCGTGAATGGCAGTGGCCAGGTTGTCGCCGATGATGGGGCCTTGCTCGATTTTGCCGTACACATCGGCCACGTACACATCGCCGGGCACAAGCAGATCGATGGGCCACGAGATCTGATCGCCGATGCAGCCGGCTGCCGCGCCGCGTTCTTCCATGAGGGCGCGCAGGTTGGGCCGGCGCGGCATGTACATGGCAGTCAGCGCGCGACCGGCCAGCACTTCGCCGGGGTGCGTGCGCATCCAGCCGCCTTCGTACTGGTGGTGATAGCCCTCGTTGCGCAACACGCCCCAGGCAGCGGTGACGGTGATGTTGCGCGCGCGGGCAATCAGCGCGTCGGGCACTTTGGGCCGGCCGTCGGCAAAACGCTCGCCACTCCATTCACAGGTGTAGTCGATCAGCTCTTCGGGCGTTAGATTGAAGGGACAATACTTTTGCATGGCGCGTCCTGTTCGTTCAACTTTTCGAGATGGCGTTTGGACCAAACTATGACACAAACTCACCAGGTTCAGTGTCCTGGCGCTGCGGCTGCCCCGACCAGGCGCAACGCATTGCCCCGGTAGATTTTGTCCAGCGCCTGCTGGGGCAAGCCCAGACTGCTCAGCAGCTCCTGATGCCGATTGTCGAAGTAATCCCGCCCATACAGGATGCGATCCTGAAACTCGATGAGGAAATCTTTGGTGAATGCGGGGTCGCGTGAGAGGGCCGTGTGACCGGAACCGGCCGAAGTATCGGCATACAGGTTGGGATATTGGCGAAACATCTGGATGATCTTGCCGCCGGGCGCAACGGGGCCGGTTGGATAAGGGACTCGGTCATACTGATCGTCACCGGAGATATGCGCCCAAAAGCCGGGTGCATGGCCAATGAAGTTGGTTTGCGGGCAAGATCGCACCGCGCGCTCGAACGGTTCGATGCCGCCGCCATACCACCAGTTTGGGCGGGGATACTTGCGGCCCGTGCTGAACTCGTAGTCGATATGCACCACCACCGGCAATCCTTTCTCGCCGCAGAATCGAAACAGGCGCAGCGCGTCCAGATCGTCATACATCATGCGCAGCTTCAATTCGCCGCACACCTGCGCGCCATGAATCTCAATGGCCGCGTGAAGACGGTCAATGGCGTCGGGCCGGCGCGGGTCGGGGCAAAAGCCCAACACGAACTTGTCCGGCGCAGCGCGCTTGTAAGCCAGCGCCTTGCGCAAAGGGATCGGGCCTCCGGCGCCGGACAGCGTGTCTTCGGGCGACAGGACATGGTTGTATTCAGGATCGTACTCATCCGACGGACACTCCCAGGTCAGTAGCCACGTCTGGTCGATACCGAACTGCGCCATATTCGCCAGAAAGCGCTCCAGGTTGTGGCCGTGCCAGTCGGGATGATTGTGCGAATCGATGATCTGCGCAGGCATACTTCTCCTCCTCAGTGCTGGCTGGAGTATAGCTATACCGTGTCGCTCACGTACAATTGACGGGAGAGGAAAAACCCATGAGCAACTCATCTCCGGCAACTGCGAACGCTCCCTCGCCGCGCCAGCGTTTATTGATGGACCCCGGCTGGCGCTTCCACCTCGGCGATCTCGATGCAACCGGCAACCTGTCCGACGATCCGCACATGCAAACCTATCTGTCGGTGAAGACCGGCATGGCCGGCGGCGCGGCCGGGCCAGACTTCGACGATAGCGCCTGGCGCATCGTTGATCTGCCGCACGATTTTGTGGTTGAAGGGACATTCGACCCGGCCCACAACATGGATCACGGCTACTTGCCACACGGTGTCGGCTGGTATCGCAAGTCGTTCGATGTGCCGGCGGAAGATCTGGGCAAGCGCATCTATCTCGAATTCGACGGCGTGTTTCGCAACAGCACCGTGTGGGTCAACGGCTGTACGCTGGGCACACAACCCAGCGGCTACATCAGCTTCCGCTACGACGTGACCGACACGCTCAACTACGGCGCAATGAACACCATCGCCGTGCGTGTGGATGCGCGCGACTTCGAGGGCTGGTGGTATGAAGGCGGCGGGATCTATCGCCATGTATGGCTGCTCAAAGTAGACCCGCTGCATGTGGCGCCGTGGGGGGTGTTCGCAGAATGCCGGCCACTCAGCGACGCCCTGGACACATGGGATGTGATCATTCACACCGAGGTGACCAACGCCACCGACAGCGAAGCGCGCTGCGGGATCGAATCGCTGATTGTGAATGAGCAAGGCAACGCCATCGCCCGCGCCCGCTCATCCAAAACCCTGCCGGCCAGCACAACCACCGAAGTGACACAAACCGTCAGCGTGGTCACCCCCCGCTTGTGGTCGGTGGATACCCCGCATCTACATCGCGTCATCACCACTGTGAGGAACGGCAAAACCGTCACCGATCGCGTGGAAACCACATTCGGCTTCCGCAGCATTCGCTTCGACGCGAACGAAGGTTTTTTCCTCAACGGTCAACCGCTCAAGATCAAAGGCACATGCAATCATCAGGATCACGCCGGCGTGGGCGTGGCGCTGCCCGATCGCCTGCACGAATACCGCATCGAGCGGCTAAAGGAGATGGGCAGCAACGCCTACCGCTGCGCGCACAATCCGCCGGCCCCCGAACTGCTCGACGCCTGCGACCGGCTCGGCATGTTGGTGATGGATGAAACGCGCCACATGGACAGCTCGCCACAGGGTCTGTTCGAGCTGGAGTCGATGATTCGCCGCGACCGCAATCACCCCAGCGTGATCCTGTGGAGCCTGGGCAACGAAGAACTGATTCAAGCCAGCGCCATCGGCGGGCGCATCGTGACGACGATGAAACGGCTGGCGCGCAAGCTGGACCCGACCCGCCCGGTGACGGTCGCCATGAACGGGGCATGGGGCGGGCCGGTCACACAGGCTGTGGATGTGCAGGGCTGCAACTACAACCTGAGCCTGTATGACAGCTTCCGCGAGGAGAATCCGCACAAGCCGGCATTGGCCGCCGAACACGCCAGCACGGTATGCACGCGCGGCATCTATGCCAACGACGCAGATCGCGGGTACGTCAGCGCCTACGATCTGAACCATCCCGAATGGGCGCATCGCGCAGAGGAGGCCTGGAAATCGGTGGCCGAGCGGCCCTGGATGGCCGGCACGTTCGTGTGGACCGGCTTCGACTATCGCGGCGAGCCGACGCCCTATCGCTGGCCGTGCATCAACTCGCACTTCGGCATTCTCGACACATGCGGCTTTCCGAAAGACAACTTCTACTATTACCAGGCCTGGTGGAGCGATCGGACCGTGTTACACCTGCTGCCACACTGGAACCGGCCAGAGCCAGAAGGCGAAATGGTCGACGTGTGGTGCCACAGCAACTGCGACCTGGTGGAGCTGATCGTGAATGGCGTGAGCTACGGCGTGACGCCCATGCCGCGCAACGGTCACCTGGAATGGAAAGTGCCCTATGCGCCAGGCGTGATTGCAGCAAAGGGATACACGGCCGGCCGGCAGGTGGCCTACGTCGAGCGGCGCACCACCGGCGAGCCGGCCCGCATTGCCCTGCATCCCGACCGCGAAACCATCCGCGCCGATGGCCAAGACGTGGTCATTGTGAACGTGAGCGTGCGCGACGCCAACGGGCTGGTCGTGCCGACGGCCAGCCGGCTGATCCGTTTCAGCATCAGCGGGCCGGGCGCGATTCTGGGCGTGGGCAACGGCGACCCCGGTTGCCACGAGCCGGACAAAGCCGCGCAGCGTTCGACGTTCAACGGCTGGTGTCAGGCGATCGTGCAGGCGCGGCGCGAGCCGGGCGAGATTGTGGTGACGGCCGAGGCCGAGGGGCTGGAGGCACGAACTTCAGTGATCGTCGCCAGCCCGTAAGATGGCGACTGCGCCTGGTTTAGAGCATATTCCGATGGAAGTCCCTGCGCCGAGGTTGTTGGGCAGTCCAACGCCGGCCGGAATAGACTCCCGTCTCGACGTTGGCAATGATCGCCTGGTTGCCCAACACGGCCCAGGATTCCAGAAACCTGGCGCGTGTAACCGGGTACGTTGCTCCAGACAGCGGATCAGCCACATAAAAGGATGTGCGGTTGTACCCCACAACAATCAGAGTATGCTCGAATCGCGCTGCGACATAGGTTGTCCCGGAACTATCTGTAAGGACAACGGGCTTGCTGCGCCGAAATCCAGTCGTCCAAACAATGACGGGCCGGCCTGCGGCGATTTCTGACTCCAGCATGTCAACGCTCATGCCGCCCTGCGCTTCTGCCGGCAATCCGTACGCCTGCAAGAGCGCAGCGACCGGTTTGGCATGCACGCCGTATCCGCGCGGAGGCAGGTTTCCCGGCGGATCGTTTACATCCCCCACAAAGCCTGTTTCGGGATTGTCGGTCTTTGGCAATTGGTCGAAAAAAGTCAACTCATCTATTGTGACGCCGAAAAACGCGGCCCAATCGCTGGCAGAGCGTGATTCACAGCTCAGGCGAAGCGTTTGGCGCTGTGACCGGAGGTTTTTGATACGAGTAGCATTGGTGGCGCTGTGTGAAGAACCAGCCGAAACCGGCGCGTTTCTGACAGAACCGAAAGCAGGATCTGCCAGCTTGCCCACTCCCAAAGCCGTCTGGCGCGAAGCAGGCATATGATAAGAGTCTCTGAATGCGCCGGCCGGCTGATCGAGCAGGTTAGTGGCAATCCCAGCAATGCCAGCCACACCGCCTGGATGCAAGCTGCCGGCATAGGATGAATCTGACGCCAGGAAAGCGGTTAACACCAATGACAGCAAACTGACGCTGGCAGCCACCACGAAACATCCAGTGTTCATGAATGCTCCAAACAGAGAGAACCCACAGATCGGGCGATACGCCCTTGAGCGGCCTTTCACCCCCACTGTGGTGAGTCCTCGATTCGCTCGGTCTCTCTCAGCCCGCCCCCCAAGTCGGGCCGAGACGCGCCGGGCAGCAGGTTGGCGTTGAATCGCGCTTCATCGTAAACTGGGCTGCGGGTCTGTCAACGACGATCTGTTGCTTTGAGCAACAACTGCAATCCTTGAATGGGCAATCCTGCGCAACCCGATGCCAACGCCGAGGTGAACTGGCCGGCTGTCCGCCGGACTGTCGCAGACTGGCTGGCGCGCCACCATGCCAGGCCCGCCCGTCTGGCGGAGTTGACCGGCCTCAACCGCAGCATCATTTCGCGCTTCCTGGCCGGCAAACCACTCGATCACGCCTCGGCCCTGCGGGTGTATCTCGTCATCCAGCCGAGTCTTGACCTGGACGCCAAGCTGGCACTGCTCGAAGCGATGGGGCTGTTGCCCCTGGCGCTGTCGCTGCGCGAGAGCCTGACTGGCGCGTCGTCGACCGGGTCTGTCATGTCGCCAGTTGCGGCCGGCGTGCGCCTGATGGCGACTGCATACGACCTGCGTTTCCACTCAGCCTTGCGCTCGATCTCTCTTTTCCGCGCGGCGGAAAAGACGTTCAGGCCGCGCTCGGAAATGGCGGTCCAGGCAGGCATCGAGATCGTTCTGGACCTCATCACGCTGGGCGACTTCGATCAGGCCGAGATCGAACTGGCCCGCGTGTCGAGCATTTATGATGGCGTGCTTGGCGCCGACACGCAGGCCCCGTTTACTGTCCTGCGCGGCTGGATCCACTTTGGGCGCCGCGACATGCGTCAGGCGCTCCCGGCGTTCTCCAGCGCGCTTGACATGGCGCAGCAGGCGGGCGACCAGGCAAGCGCCGATAGCACGCACCTGTTCCTGGGCATGATTTACACCCGCATGGGCCGGCAGAGCCGGTCCCATGCGGAAGCTGAAAGACTGTACGCCACCGCCGAACAGCATGTGCAGGCTTCTCTGATCGGCAATATCCGCGCGCGACGCCCAGAGACCCGCCAGGCCTTCGACTATCTCCGGCTGGCCGAGCTAC
The DNA here is from genome assembly GCA_034431495.1 of Thermoflexales bacterium. Classification (GTDB taxonomy): domain Bacteria; phylum Chloroflexota; class Anaerolineae; order J036; family Brachytrichaceae; genus Roseilinea. The sequence goes on along the minus strand of DAOUDB010000327.1, from coordinate 14,149 downwards.
GAGACGCCCAGGGCCAACAGCGCGAAGCCATCGAGGCGGCCGAGCACATGCCCGCGATGACTCCAGCCGACAATCCAGGGCAGCACCATGCCAACGTCCTGCGCGCCGGATTTGCATTGATCGAGGGCGAGACGCATTCAGCGGCCAGGCTTGGCGAAGCGGCACTGGAGGACTGGTCGAAGATTGGCTACGCCCAAGGCATGGCCCGCAGCGCGCGCACGCTAGCCATAGCTGCCCTGCAGGAAGGCCGCGCAGTCGACGCGCTCGAGGCAGCCATTGCCGGGGTGTGCTTCAATCCGTGGGCAACTCATGGGCCGAACCAGCGCCTGCGCGACCTGGCGGTCGAGGTCAACGATGACATCATCCGCGAGATGGGTCGCCGCCAGCACGCGACCCTGCTTCAACGCATCGCCGACAGATACGCCGAGCGACGCGGCTGTTTCGCCCATGTAGACCACATCGTTGTCACCCGCGACGATGTCGTCGCCCGCCTGATGGCCGATCTGGGTGGCGTCCGCGCGCAAACATGAGCATTGGAGAATCCATGTCATCCAACCCCAACTGGCCTGTTCTCAAACACTACGATCAAAACCATCTCGCCCGCATTGCCATGCCACTGGGTGGGATCGGGACAGGCACGATCTCGCTCGGCGGGCGCGGACAGCTCACCGACTGGGAGGTGTACAGCCACCCCGACAAGGGCTTTGTCCCGCAGCATTCGTTCTTCGCGCTATGGGCCAGGCCAGCCGGCGGCCCGGCTGTGACGCGCGCGCTCGAAGGCGCCATCGAGCCCTGGCTGTATGAGGGTGCTTCGGGTTGCGCCGTGCCCAATCACGGCCTGCCGCGCTTTCGCCGGTGCGCCTTCGACGCAACCTACCCGCTGGCGCAGGTCCGTTTGAGCGACCCCGGTGTGCCCGTGGACGCGCGCATCGAGGCGTTCAACCCATTGATCCCCGGCGACGCCGATGCCAGCGGCATCCCGGTCGCCGTGCTGCGCTTCGTCCTGACCAACAAGACAGACAAGCGCGTGACCGCCTCGGTGTGCGGCAACCTGCAAAACTTCATCGGCAACGACGGCGCAGGCCAACGCGCCCGGCGCAACACGACGGTGTACCGGCAGGCAGGCGCCGTGCGCGGGCTGTTCATGCAGCCGGGCGAAATAGATCCGCGCGCGGAACACTATGGCACGCTGGCGCTGGTCACGCTTGCCCCAACCGGCGTCAGCCATCGCACAGCCTGGGACATCACCGGCTGGAACACACCCCTGCTCGACTACTGGGATGACTTCAGCGCGGATGGCCGGCTGGAGCCGCGCATGCTGACCGGCGAGACGGCGCCGGCTACCAGCCTGACCGCCGATGCGCCGATCGGCTCGCTGGCCGTTCACATCAACCTGCCGGCGCGCGGGACGAAGGCGGTCACGTTTCTGCTGGCGTGGCATTTCCCCAACCGGCAAACGTGGACGCCGGCCAAACCCGACGATCCATCCTGCGTCGCCAACCCAGACTGCAACCGGGTGGGCAATTACTACGCTACGCGCTACCGCGACGCCTGGGATGTGGCCACGCATACCGCCGGCCAACTGGCGTCGCTCGAACGGCAGACCGCGCAGTTCGCGCGCGCGGTGTGCGATTCGGATTTGCCGGCGGTGGTGAAAGAGGCCGCCCTGTTCAACCTGAGCTCGCTGCGCACACAGACGACCTTCCGCGCAGAGGATGGGCGGCTGTTGGGCTGGGAAGGCTGCCACGATAAGGCCGGCTGTTGTTACGGCTCGTGCACCCACGTGTGGAACTACGAGCAGGCCACGGCTTTCCTGTTCGGCGATCTGGCGAAGTTGATGCGTGAGGTGGAATTCGCCCAGGCCACCAGCGAAGCCGGCCTGATGAGCTTCCGCGTCGATTTGCCCATTGCGCGGGCGCAGGGGTTTGGCCGAGCCGCCGCCGATGGACAGATGGGCTGCCTGATGAAGCTGTACCGCGACTGGCAACTCTCTGGCGACGACGCCATGCTGCGTATGCTGTGGCCGAAGGCGCGCAAGGCGTTGGAGTTCTGCTGGATTCCCGGCGGCTGGGACGCCGATCAAGACGGCGTGATGGAAGGCTGCCAGCACAACACGATGGACGTGGAGTACTACGGACCCAATCCACAGATGGAGGGCTGGTATCTCGGCGCGCTGCGGGCGTGTGAAGAGATGGCGCGCTATCTGGGCGAGGCCGACTTCGCCACGAGGTGCCGCGAGTTGTTCGAGCGTGGCAAGACGTGGACGGACGCGCATTTGTTCAACGGAGCGTACTACGAACACGAGATTCGCCCGCCGGCTTCGGCAGATGCCATCGCGCCGGGGCTGCGCGTCGGTATGGGCGCGGTCGATCTGAGCGAGCCGGCTTTTCAACTGGGGGCCGGCTGCCTGGTCGATCAACTGGTCGGGCAGTACATGGCCCACGTGTGCGGGCTGGGTTACCTGCACGACCCGCGCCACGCGCAGACCACTCTGCGCAGCATCCTGAGGCACAACTGGCGCGCGAACTTTCACGACCACTTCAACAACATGCGCAGCTATGCGCTGGGCGACGAAAGCGGTCTGTTGATGGGGACCTATCCGCGCGGCCGGCGACCCAGACAACCCTTCCCGTACGCCAATGAAGTCATGACCGGCTTCGAATACACCGCCGCCATCGGCATGTTGTACGAAGGCCAGATTCGCAACGGGTTGAAGTGCATGCAGGCCATTCGTGATCGCTACGATGGACGCAAGCGCAGCCCCTTTGACGAAGCCGAATGCGGCCACCACTACGCGCGGGCGATGGCAAGCTGGGCGGCGGTGCTGGCGCTGACCGGCTTCCACTACTCCGCCGTGACCGAAACGATGACATTCGCGGCCAGTGACAGACCGGCGACCTGGTTCTGGTCGAACGGCTATGCATGGGGCACATGTGCACAGGCGCCGGGCAAGGCCGGCACAGCAGTCACGTTGACAGTGTTGTCTGGCGCACTACGGCTGAAAACGCTGGCGCTGGTGGGCGTGGGGGAAGCGACGCTGCAGCAGGCGCGCATATTTGTGGCCGGCAAAAGCATCCGGCTGACCGTGCACCGCGCGCAAGCGTGAACAGCGTTGTAGGGCAAGCCGCCGGGCTTGCCCCGCGCGCAAGCGCGAACAGCGCGCAATTGATCCGGCATAGACGCCACGCCGTTACCTGAGCTTGTCGAAGGCAACGGGCTGCATCGGGGGCGGCGGCTTCGGCAAGCTCAGCCACCGCGCGCTCAACCGTCGAAATCCGGCTGGCCATCGGCGCACAGGCCCATTGAAGCCGGGCCGTTGCGCTCGTTCTACTGCGCTCGCTCTAAAATGGGCATGGTCGCGCCCGCGCGCGCCATACGAGGTCAGACCATGCCCGATGTGACCGAGACCCCCCAATCGGCTATTCCACTCGCGCCATTTCAGGAAAACCTGCAAGAACTGCGCCGCAATCTGGCTGCCTGGCTCGCTATACCCTTCATCGTCGGCGGCGCACTGGCCGGTGGCATGACCATACCGATCCAGGCTTTCCCGAATTCGCGGTTCATGCTGTCTTTTGCAGCGTTGGGTCTGGGGTTGCTGGCCTATGCGTGCCAACTGCGCTGGCCACGATTGGCCGCCCACATCCTGGTCTGGGGAGGCGGAGCGCTGTTTGCGTTGGCGCTATGGCACTTACAGGAACCCTGGCTGGTCTACCTTGCAATCCCGCTGGCTTTGACCGGCGCAGCGCTTGTGGCGTGGAGCGATTTGATTGTTGCGGTGTTCTGTGTTGGCCTGGCGGCGTGGCTGGTGTCGGCCGGCTACCGCGCGTATGAGATTGGGCCCTTTGCCGGCGCGCTGATCGCTGCCATCAGTGTCAACCGGCTGGCTTCTCATGCCCTGCGCGCAGCCTTGCGCGCGTCGTGGGAAACCGAGCAGCGCGCCGGCGAGTTGCTGACCGAAGCCCGCGTGCGTCAGGGCGCCCTGTCCAGCGTGCTCAAATCGCTGGAGTTGACCACGCGCGCGCTGGAACAGGCCAACCAACACCTGGCGGTTTCGCGCCAGCAGGCCGAAGAAGCCCAGCAAATGAAGGAGCAGTTTGCCGCCAACATCAGCCACGAATTGCGGACGCCGCTCAATCTCATCCTCGGCTTCAGCGAAATGATGTATCTGTCGCCGGAGGTGTACGGCAACATGGACTGGCCGCCCACGCTGCGCCGCGACATCTACCAGATCTATCGCAGCAGCCGCCACCTGCTGGAGATGATCGACGACGTGCTCGACCTGTCACGGTTCGAGCTGGCCGGCTTCACACTGAACAAGGAGCCGACCGACCTCGGCCAGTTGCTGGAGAGCGCAGCGGCCATTGCGTCGGGACTTTTCCGCGCCCGGCCGGTCACACTCGAAGTGTCGATTGAGCCGGGATTGCCCCTGCTGGACATCGATCGAACCCGCATCCGGCAGGTTGTGCTCAACCTGCTGACCAATGCGCGCCACCATACCGAACAGGGAAGCGTGCGCCTGGAAGCAAAACGATCTGGTGGCGAAGTGATCGTCAGCGTGAGCGACACAGGGTCTGGCATTCCCGAAGACAAGCTCGCCCGCGTATTCGAGGAGTTCTATCGGGTCGATGAGTCGCTGCGCCGGCCCACCGGCGGCGCCGGCCTGGGGCTGGCGATCAGCCGGCGCTTTGTGGAAGCGCATGAGGGCCGCATCTGGGCTGAGAGCAGGGTCGGCGCAGGGTCGACGTTCTACTTTTCGCTGCCGGTGCCGGTAGACGGCATCCGCACGCTGTACCCGAAGCACACGCCACCACTAAGGCATCCTTCTTCGGGGCCGCCTCGTGTGGTGCTGATTGACCCTGACCCGGCCGTCGCTGATCTGATCCAACGCTACGTGGCCGGCTGCGAGGTGATCCGTGTCGACAATGTGGATGCGGTGATCGAACAGGCTGCCGCGCCGGGCGTGCTGGCTGTTATCCAGAATCAGCGCCCCGGCAGGACTTGGCCGGACGGCCGTCCTGAGTCTCTGGCACTGCCAGGCCGCATCCCGGTGATTCGCTGCTCGTTGCCCAGCGCGAGTTGGCTGGCCGGCGACCTGGCTGTGAGGGCAGTGTTGCACAAGCCCATCACACAGGCGCAATTGCTGGCTCACATCGACCAGGCCGGCCCCGTGTCGGACATTCTGATCGTCGACGACGATCGCGGTTTCTGCCAGTTGGTCGAGCGTCTGCTGGCAGCGACTGGCCGACCCTTTGTCACGCGACACGCCTATGATGGCGAAGATGGCCTGGCTGCCATGAGAGACCACCTCCCCGACCTTGTGCTGCTCGACCTGGCCATGCCCGGACTGAACGGCTTTGGGCTGCTCGAACAGATGCGGAAGGAGGAGGCGCTCGCCGGGGTGCCGGTCATCTTGCTGACGGTCACATCCTATGCAGACGATCTATTGAAGCACTCCGAAAGCGCTTTCAGCGTCGCGCGGCAAGGCGGGCTTCGCCTGGCCGAAATGCTCGCCTGCGTGCAGGGGGTTGTTGGCGCGTTGCAACACGGGCCGGCGCTCGACCCGTTCCACGCCACATCGCGCAAGTCAGAGGACACGCATCTGCCGCAATGATTCAAGCAACGCATCCCGGCTGATTGGCTTGGGCAGGAACAACGACGCGCCGAGCGAGTAGGCCAGCTCGGGGTCATTGAGCACCGAGCACACAACAATGGGAATGTCCATCGTGGCCGGGTGATTGCGCAGCGTCTGAAGCACTTGCCACCCATCTGTGCGGGGCATCATCACGTCCAGGATGATCGCACTGGGCGCCGATTCAATCGCGATCTGCTGGCCTTCCAAACTGCTGGTTACCTGAATCACCCGGCAGACATTGTGACCCAGGAAACGCTCTAGCAGATCGGCCATCCCTTCATTGTCATCGATCACCAGCACAGAAGGGCAATCTCTCGGCATGCGCAGTGAAATCGTCTGGCCGCCCCCGGCATCGGCGTCACAGACGATCTGCCAGCCCATACGATCGATCAGTTCGGCAACCACCTCGTCAATCAGAGATGTCGCAAGCGGACGGCGCGGCGCGCTACACGCAATGCGCAACATCACGCTGTCGGCCGCGGATACGAGCGTCAGCCGAATCTGACCGCCCTCCACCTGCTGAACAGCATGGCTGAGCAGACTCACCATGACCTGCGGGCCAGCGGTGGCGTCGGTCAAGACCATAGCCGGCTCATCGGGCATGTCGGAAACGATGGTCACCTGTCTGGCCTGCGCCAGACGATCGACAGCACCGAGGGCGCGCCCGACCAGAGACCGCAGATCGCGCGGGTGCGGGCGAGTATCGAGCCGGGCCAGTTCATCCTGCCGCGACGATGGGTGACGAGCCGGGGGCGGGGATGGGTTGCGTGGCCGGATGTATCGATCCCACAGCACAGCAGCCACACTTTCCTCGGCGTGCCGCAGGTCGCGGTAGGCCTGCCGCCCAGAGATGCTCAACTCGTGGGCGGCTTCCTGTACCGTCATGCCTTCGACGTAGTGCAGGTGCAACAGGTTGTACACGCGCGCATGGGGGGCACGAAACGGAACGCCAGGTCCGGGGCTGAGCGACTCGATGGCAGACACAAGAATGCGTCGCAGGCTCTGGCCGGCAAGTTCCGCAGTCGGCTCCGCCGGCAAGCCGGGCTGAACGAGCGGATGGCTTTGCAGATAGGGCAGGTCATGAAGACGACTGAGCAACTGCCGGACCTGATCGACAAACGCGGCATCTGGAACATCGCCATCCGGTCGGTTGGAGTCGGCAAGAGGGTCGCGCTGCTTGTCCATGTCATCTTACTGGCAGCTTTCTGGCAAAAACGGCTGGACGCTCACGGCGGGCGTCTGCTAAATTGTAGCGGAAGGAGCGCGCCGAACAGCGCCGGCCAGGCGCTGTCAGGCAGCCACACACCGCATCTGGGTCGCCCTGCCTGCGTTGACGCAGACGGTGCGGCCGGCGTCAGGAGGTCGATAGCAGTCATGGCTGTTCCAGTCGAGTTGGCCCGCCCGGTTCAGCGCGCCAGGACATCCAGGTTACTGGAGTTGGCGCGCAACACATGGGAGAACAAGCTGCTGCTTGCGCTGGCCCTGCCCGGCGTCGTTCTGATTTTCGTTTTGAACTACATCCCGATGTTCGGGATCGTCATTGCCTTTCAGGACTTCCGGGCCGAAACCGGCTTTCTCAGCCCCTGGGTCGGCCTCAAAAACTTCGAACTGCTGTTCGGCTCGCCGGTGGTCTGGCGGCTGGTGCGCAACACGCTTTTCCTCAACGGGCTGTTCATCGTTGCGGAAACCATCGCCGCAGTGGGCATGGCCCTGGTCATCAATGAAATCGGCAATCGCTTCTTCCGGCGTCTGTACCAATCCATCATGTTTCTGCCGTTCTTCATGTCCTGGGCAGTCGTGTCGATGTTGATCTTTGGCTGGTTCGACTACGAGGTGGGGCTGGTCAACGTGGCGATACGGAGCGCCGGACTGGAGCGGATCGACTTTTTCAACAACCCTGACATCTGGCCGGGAATTCTGGCGATGCTGCGAGTGTGGAAAGGCACAGGCAGCGGCTGCATCTTGTACCTGGCGGTGCTGGTGAGCATCGATCCGCAATTGTATGAGGCGGCCGCCATCGACGGCGCCGGCCGGATGGCGCGCATGCGCTACATCAGCCTGCCCAGCCTCGTGCCGACCGTGATCCTGCTTGTCCTGCTCGCGATTGGCCGGATTTTCTACGGCGACTACGGCATGATCTACGCCATCATTGGCAGCAGCGCGGCACTGTGGCCAACGACCGACGTGATTGACACCTACATCATCCGGGCGCTCCAAAGCACTGCCAATTTCGGCATGAGCACCGCAGTGGGCCTCAGCCAGTCCGTGCTTGGTTTCATCCTGGTCTTCGGCTCCAATTGGGTAGCCAAGAAGTGGTCGCAGCGGCGCGGCGAGGACTACTCGTTGTTCTAGGAGAGCTGTCGCACCATGAAAAATCGCACCCTCGGTGACCAGTTGTTCGCAACGGCGATGTATTCAATCGCCACTGTCTTCACCCTGTTCTGCTTCATTCCTTTCTGGGGGATGTTGGTGGCGTCCGTCACGGACAAGCGGGCCTTGATCCGTGAAGGCTACCGCCTGTGGCCCAGCCAGTTCTCGCTGGAGGCGTACGAGTGGGTGCTGCGCGGGCAACAGGTCGTCACGGGCTACACCGTCACACTGTTCGTCACCATCGTCGGCACGCTGCTATCGCTCACGCTGATGAGCGCCCTGGCGTTCGCCATGTCGAACAAGCGGTTCAAGCTGCGCACCCCGCTGGCCTTCTACGTGTACTTCACCATGATCTTCAGCGGGGGCATCATTCCGTGGTACATCACGATGCGATCGGTCGGACTGTACGACAACGTGTGGGCTTTGATTGTGCCGATGGTGATGAACCCGTGGTGGGTGCTCATCATGCGGAATTTTTTCTCTGCCCTGCCCTCCGAAGTGCTGGAATCGGCTCGCATCGACGGAGCCAGCGACGTGCAGATTCTGCTGCGCATCGTGCTACCACTGTCGACGCCTGTGCTGGCCACCGTCAGCTTGTTTGTGGCCGTTGCCTACTGGAACGACTGGTGGCATGGAGTCATGCTGCTCGACTTTGCCGAGTTCCGCCCCCTCCAGGTCATCATTCTGCGCATCATCAACAACATTCGCGCCATTCGCGAGGCCATGGCGGTGCCGGGGAGCACGATCACTATCGACATGTCGCAGGTGCCGGCGCTATCCATTCGCATGGCTATTGTAGTGGTCACGATTGGGCCAATCATTCTGGTGTATCCATTCGTGCAGCGCTATTTCATCCGAGGTCTGACGCTGGGCGCCGTCAAGGGATAGGCGACGCCTGACGGACGTCCGCGCGCCGTCCATCGGCCGGTCTCAACGAGGCTGCGCAAATGGCCTCGATTGGTGTTTGGCAACAGGATTCCGATTCAGGAGGAAAGAACATGACCAGAAAACTCACCCGCCGCCAGATGTTGCTCGTAATGGGGGCTGGGACAGCCGTGTCTGCGCTGGCCGCTTGCGCGCCGAGGACTGCGGCCCCCGGCCAGACAGCGCCTCAGCCGGCTGAAGCCCCGCAGCAGGCCGCGCCCAAGGTGATCACCTATGTTGACTCAGCCGGCTTCGGCTCTCCGCCCTACAAGGAAAGCCAGGACCCCATCGCCAAAGCGCTGAGCGAAAAGATGCAGAAGGAAGGCATCAACCTCGAATTCCGCATCATGCTGCTCGACAATCCTAAAGAGAAATACCCCGTTCTGTATGCCAGCGGCACGCCATTCACCTTCGCGTTCGACGCGCCGTGGTACTTCATGAACAGCCTGCGTGACCAGGGCCACCTCCGGCCCCTGGAGCCCTATCTCGATCAGTACCCCAACATCGTCAAGGCGATCACAAAGGACGTCATCGACTTCAACTACATGCTGGGACACCTGTACGGCTTGCCCACCGGCTTCTACGTGGGCGGCGGGGCCAGCGGTATCGTGTACCGCAAAGACCTGTGGGACAAGTATGGCCTGCCCGAGCCGCATAACATGGACGACCTCGAGGTCTTCCTGGCTGAAGTCAAGAAGAACGAGCCGGACATGATCCCCTTTGGCGCCGATGACACTTTCAACGCCGCCTACCACGGCGCATGCCCCTGGCGCAACTGCCTGCCCACCAAGCACGGCTACAACCCGGCCGGCGCGATGATCGGCGGCGGGGTCGAGGATGGCCTGGTGAACCCACCGCGCTACATCGGCAGCGAAGACAGCGAAGGAGCAACCATCGGCTACGAGAGAGCCAGAGACTGGTACGAGAAGGGCTGGGTCAACAAGAACGTGTTGCAGCTCAAGGTGGAGCAGACGGTCGAAGAGTTGTTCAACCCCGGCAAGTGCGCGGCGCTGGCCTATAACGAAGCCGCCATGAAAGCCGAGCTGACCATCCAGCCCGGCTTGCAGGCGTTCGTGCCGGAGGGCAAAGCAGCCGGCTTTGCGGTCGAAGGCCCCATGGAGGGCGCAACCATCCAATTCTCAATCCTCAAGCAATGGAATTTCCAGGTGTTCAACTCGCACATGCCGGAAGCGGACACTCTGGATGGCCTGAAGTTCTTCGACTGGCTGCTGTCCAGCCAGGACAATATCGACCTCTATCTGTTCGGCATCGACGGCGTGAACTACAAGAAACTGGACAACATGAAGTACGCCGACTTGCCCGGCGTGGATGGCGTCACCAACTACCGCCGGCGCTGGTATGTGGCAGGCGTGCCCGGCCGGTTCGAGCGCGTGCCGGAACAGGCGTCCGAGAACTTCATGAAGACCCTCAACTTCATCACCAACCTGGACAACTATCTACCCAACCCGCTGGAGAAGTTCGAGCCGGATCGCAAAGTCAAGGAGAATGAACTGGCCCAGTTGTTTGCGGCGAACAAAGAACTGACACTGCCTCTGATGGCTGGGCAGGTCGACGTTGCAGAAGGCATGGCCAAACTCGTCAAGGGCCTCAAGGATGCCAAGCGGGACGATGTGCTCGCCGAATTCCAGTCCCAACTCGACCAGTGGATCGCCGACAACAGGTCCGAGTACGAAGCCACGCTCAAGCGAGCGCAGGACAAATACGAGGCGTGGAAGAAGACCACGCACGCCGAGTATCTCAAGGCACACCCTGAGAAAGCCGGCGGCTAATTCGCGCGCTCAAGCCTTCACGTATTCATCCAGGGCCGGCCACTCGCGCCGGCCCTGGATGCTCCGCCCCACCGGCTATACCTCATGCAGCCCAACGACATCCACGCCAACCGCTTCACACAGCCTTATAACCAGCTCCGCTATCTGGCTTTGATGGGACGCGCCCCCGCCGACATCCCGCACTGGGAATACCTGGGCTGTCCCGACGCCGAAACCTTCATCACCGGTGTCGACTATTTCCGGCATCCGCGCCTGTGCCGGCAGCGCCTGGCCGGCCTGTACCCCGCACTCAACGTTGAGATCCCTCCGACCGACGAGCCGGTTCCTCACCCTGCTCTTGACCTGGAGCGGCGCACTGAGGACTGCGACGCCGATGGCCGGCGGGTTGTGCGCTGGGCCGGCGGCGTGACTCATCACTGGGACTTCGGCAAGCCATTCAAGACGCCCGACGACGTGTTCGCCTTCTCGCCGCTGGAACACCCCGACTTCACTCACACCAATGTCGTGAACACATGGGACTTTTCCAGCGAGGACGCGCTGTACCAGCGTTTCCGGTCCGATTACCCTGCCGAATGGGGCGACAGCGCTCCTCCTGGCTCGGTCGCCGAAGTGGGCGTCTACCAGACCATGTTCATGTGGCCGCTGCTCACTTTCGGTTGGGAATTGTTCCTTGAGACGTGTCTCGACCCGCGCTTCGATCGTGTCATAGACGAATTCGCCGAGCTGAACCGCCGGCTGTTTCGCGCGTTCGCGCGCCTGCCGGTCAACTTTGTGATGTGCCACGACGACATCGTGAATTCGCGCGGGCCGGTGTGCTCGCCGGCATGGATGCGCAAGCACATCTTCCCGCGTTACGAAGAGTTCTGGGGCATCGTCAAGGCCGCCGGCAAGCAGGTCATCTTCATCTCAGACGGGCGCATGGATGCCTTTGCCGACGACGTGTTCGCCTGCGGCGCGCGAGGCATCCTGGGTGAACCCTACACCGACTTCAAGGCCATCGCGCGCCGGCATCCCGACTGCTTCCTGGCCGGCGAAGGCGATACGCGCGTGCTATCGCGCAACCAGCCGGATGAGATCGCGGCCATGGTGCGCCGCATGATCGACACCGCGCGCATGACCGGCGGCTACTTCATGCGCATCGGCAACGAGTTCACCTGGAACACCCCGCCGGCCGCGATCAAGCGCTATCTCGATCTGTGCCACGATTTGGCCCATCGATAGGAGAACACCCATGGCCTTCCAACTGACCCGCCACAGCGCTGAACCAGTTCTGCTGCCGGATCCGGCCAGCGACTGGGAGTGCTACAACGTCTTCAACCCATCGGTCATCCATCACAACGGCCTGTTTCATATGCACTACCGGGCGCAGGGGCTGGATTGGATCAGCCGCATCGGCTACGCCGTCAGCGCCGACGGCGTGACGTGGAATCGCCTGCGCCGGCCCGTCGTGACGCCGCAGGAACCTTATGAGAGCCGAGGCGTCGAGGACCCGCGCGTCACGCGCATCGACGACACGTTCTACATGACCTACACGGCCTACGGGCCATATCGCGGCGGGCAGGAAATTGCCGGTGGCAGCATCCTGCCTATGATTGCCCGTAGCAACAACCTGATCACCTGGGAACGCATTGGGCCAATCGTGCGCGGCGAAGATAACAAAGACCATGTGCTGTTTCCGCGCAAAGTCAATGGGCGCTATCTGGCCTTTCATCGGCGCCGTCCATCTGTGTGGATCGCATATTCGGATGACCTGCTCACCTGGCGCGAGTCGGACATGGCGCGCGTCTTCGGCCCGCGCGAAGACAACAGCTGGGACAGCGTCAGCGTCGGCGCCAACGGCGTGCCAATCGAAACCGAACACGGCTGGCTGGTCTTCTATCACGCCTATGACAGGCAGCAAGTGTATCGGCTGGGGGTGCTGCTGTTGGACAAAGTCGACCCGACGCGCATAATTCACCGGCCCAAAGCGCCGATTCTCTGGCCCGAAGAGATTTGGGAAATGCGCGGCGACGTGCCCAACGTCGTATTCAGCAACGCCAACCTGCGCGTCGGCGAGTTGGTGTATGTGTATTATGGGGGCGCCGACCACGCCATTGGCCTGGCAACTTGCGCGTATGCAGGTATCCTGGACTATGCACGGGCCGGGTAGAGTTAAGATACAGGAAATCAGATTGTGTTGTTGGAAGGAGAACTGAGATGTTGACCAGGGATCAGGTGAATTTCTACAACGAGCAGGGCTTTCTACATATCCCCCAGGTGTTCAGCAAAGCCGAGATCGACGAGTTATCCGATGAGATGGACCGGCTGGTGCGCGAATGGGCCACCACCAGTCTGGGCTGGACCGGCCCGTGGCGCCGGGCGTACATGGACGAGGCAACTGAGAAGCAGTCCAAGCTGACAGCCATGCACGACTTGCAGTTCTACTCCGGCGCCTGGATGCGCGCAGTGACACATCCCAGACTGACCGAGGCAATCAGCGACATCCTCGGCCCGGATGTCGAACTGCACCACTCGACCATGCACATCAAGCCGCCCTCAACCGGCCAGCCATTTCCAATGCACCAGGACCATCCCTTCTACCCCCATCAGGATGGCCGTTACATCGACGTGCTGGTGCATCTGGACGACACCCGGCACGAGAACGGCGAGATTCGCTTCATGGCCGGATCGCACAAACTGGGCGCGCTGGAGCACATTACCATGACACCCGAAGGCCCATGCACGCCGCACCTGCCGGTAGATCAGTATCCGCTGGCCAATACGGTCGCCGTGCCGGCAAAGCGCGGCGATGTCGTGCTGTTCAGCATTCACACCATCCACGGCTCATACATCAACACGACCGACAAGACGCGCCGGCTGGTGCGTGTGGGCTACCGGCATCCCCACAATTTCCAGACCGGCGGCCAGAGCATGCGGCGCCCCGGCCTCATGGTGCGCGGCTACCGCCACCGCTGCGACGGCCAGGAACTGTTCCCCACCGAGAACGCGGAATAGCGCGAACAAAGAATACAGAACCCAGACGGTCCTCGTCTGGGTTCTGTCGTCTGTCGTCTGTAATCTGTAATCTGCACTCCGCGCTACGCTTCGCCAACCAGTTTGCGGGCCAGGGTGACTGCGCCGCTGGCATTGTCGCTGTAGCCGTCGGCGCCGATCTCGTCGGCGTACTTCTGCGTCACCGGCGCGCCGCCGATCATCACCTTCACACTCTCGCGGATGCCGGCTTCCTGCAACTGCTCGATGGTCGCCTTCATCGACGGCATGGTGGTGGTGAGCAGCGCCGACAGGGCGATGATATTGGCGCCCTTCTCCTTGACCGCGCCGATGAACTTCTCCGGCGACACATCGACGCCCAGGTCGATGATTTCGAAGCCGCCGCCTTCGAGCATGGCCGCGACGAGGTTCTTGCCGATGTCGTGCAGGTCGCCCTTGACGG
>DAOUDB010000326.1:0-16807 GCA_034431495.1 Thermoflexales bacterium | reverse complement strand
TATCTGCTGGCCGGCTATCTGCGCGGCAGTCCCGTCGCGTTCACGCCCTGCGTCACGCAGCCCATCGAAGCGCCGGCCGAGGCCGACATCGTCATCGAGGGTTACGTGGACCCGAACGAGCAGGATGTCGAAGGGCCGTTTGGCGATCACACCGGCTTCTACACGCCGGCCGACCAGTTCCCCGTCTTCCACATTACCGCCATCACCCGCCGTCACGACGCCATCTACCCGGCCACCGTGGTCGGCAAGCCCCCGATGGAAGATTACTGGATGGGCAAAGCCACCGAGCGGCTTTTCCTGCCACTCTTGAGGCTGTTCCTGGGCGAAGTGGTGGATTACAACATGCCGGCCGAGGGCGTCTTTCACAACCTCATCATCGTCTCGATTCGCAAGCGCTTTCCCGGTCATCCCCAGAAAGTGATGTTCGGCATTTGGGGGCTGGGCCTGATGATGCTGACCAAAGCCATCGTCGTCGTCGATCACGATGTGAACGTGCATGACCTGCGCGAGGTAGCCTGGCGCGTGTTGGGGAATGTAGACTGGAAGCGCGATGTCACGATCGTCGAGGGCGCGGTGGATCAACTCGATCATTCCGCCACACGCGACTCATTTGGCGGCAAGATCGGCATCGATGCCACGGCCAAAGGCCCTGCCGACGGCCATCCACGCGGCTGGCCGACCGAAATTGCCATGTCGCCGGAAATCGTCGAACGGGTCAGCCAGCGCTGGCGCGAGTATGGGCTGTAACGCCAACAGGCACAAAAGTGATGAAACGTGAATCGACCCAACTGGCACTGGCAGTGGCCGGCGCGGTGACATTGACTGTGTTGTTTGGATTGCTGGGCGCCTTTGCGCCCAACATCATCGAGGCCGTGCGCGGCCCGGACGTTGCGCCATCGCCCACGCCGGGCGGGCTGCGGGTCAACCAGAACGCCCCGGCCCGCGACTTCACGCTCACCGATCAGAATGGCCGGCCCATGTCGCTCAGCGCGCTGCGCGGCAAAGTGGCGCTGCTCTTCTTCGGCTACACGCGCTGCCCCGACATCTGCCCGCTGGCACTCGGCGAATTTAAGGTCATTAAAAAGTTGCTTGGCGAACAGGCTGGCCAGGTTGCCTTCGTCATGATCAGCGTGGACGGCTCGCGCGACACGCCAGAGGTGATGAAACGCTACGTCGAGGCATTCGACCCGGCCTTCATCGGTCTCACCGGCAACGAGATGGATGTGCAGCGCATCGGGCTGGACTATGGCGTGCGCTCCGTCAAACGCAAGCCCGACAACACTGCCGCCACCTATCTGGTGGATCACACCAGCCACACCTTCCTGATCGATCCCCAGGGTTACTGGCGCACGATCTACCCGTTCCAGACACCGCCAGAGATCATCGCTGCCGACATCGCGCGCATGCTGAGCGAATCGACGCCGGCCCCATAACTCCGCTGTCTCACCAATCGTCATGAAGCAAGTTGCGGCCTTTCTCGATCTGATCAAGTTCGAGCACACCATCTTTGCGCTGCCGTTCGCCTACCTGGGTATGGCGCTGGCAGCCAACGGCCTGCCGACATTCGGCCAGTTCTTCTGGATCACCGTTGCCATGGCAGCCGCGCGCACCTTTGGGATGAGCATGAACCGGCTGGCCGACCGGCACATCGACGCGCGCAACCCGCGCACGGCCAATCGCCCCATCCAGGCCGGCCGGATCAGCGTCCGCACGGTGGCGATGGGGCTGGTCGTGTCGCTTCTGGTTTTGACGCTGGCGGCCTGGCAACTGCACCCCTTGACGCTGGCACTGTTGCCCGGCGCGCTGCTCTTTCTGGCCGGCTATGCCTACACCAAACGTTTCACCTGGCTGTCGCACTTCGTGCTCGGCTTCACCGACGGGCTGGCGCCGATGGGCGCATGGGCGGCGATTCGCGGCTCTTTGTTCACCGCCGAGGACCTGCCGGCCTGGCTGCTCTTGGGCGCAGTCACCGTCTGGATCGGCGGGTTCGATCTGATCTACGCCTGCCAGGACACCGAGTTCGACCGCGCCGAGCGACTGCACAGCATCCCGGCCCGCTTTGGCAACGCCGCCGCGCTGCGTCTGGCAAAAGTGTGCCATGCGTTCACCGTCGTCTTGCTGGGGGCAGTAGGAGTATGGATGGGGTTGGGCGCGCCGTACTGGCTGGCGCTGATCGTGGCAGCCGGCCTGCTCATCTACGAGCACTCGCTGGTCAAGCCAAACGATCTGTCCAAAGTCAATCTGGCGTTTTTTAACGTCAACGGCTACATCAGCGTGACGTTGTTCGCCGGCGCGCTGGCGGGGTTGTATATTCGCGGGTAACGCAGATCGTGGCGCGGTTCAAGGAGGATGTGATGCGAAGACTGATTATTGGATTGGCGGCAGCCGGCGCGCTGGTTGCCGGGGCTGTAATAGCAGGATGCCGGCCGGTAGCGCCGGCTGAAGACACCACGCTCAAACTGGGGCTGCTGCCCATCCTGGAAACCCTGCCAATGCATGTGGCCGAGGCGCAGGGCTACTTCCAAGCAGCCGGCGTGCAGGTCGAATTTGTGCCGGTCGCTTCGGCCGCCGAGCGCGACCAGTTGATGCAAGCCGGCCAGATCGACGGCATGATCAACGACCTGGTCTCGACCGTCCTGTACAACAAGGACGAACAGAAAATCGCCGTCGTCCGCTTCGCGCGCACGGCCACGCCCGAGATCGCCCAGTACGCGATTCTGGCCGGCAAAGATAGCGGCATCCAGGCCGTGCAAGATTTGAAGGGTGTCGAGATCGGCATCTCCGACGGCACGGTAATCGCCTATGTCACCGACCGCCTCTTGCAGTTGGAGGGGCTGGCCCCTGAGGACATCCAAACCACCAGCATCGTTCGCATTGCCGACCGGCTGCAACTGCTCGGCCAGGGCCAGCTCAAAGCAGCCACCCTCCCCGACCCCTTCTACTCGCTGGCAATTCAGGATGGGGCCACGGTTATCGTAGACGACCGCGCGCACACCGAGATCGGCAACAGCGTGTTGTCGTTCAGCGTGGCGACGCTGAAGAACAAGCCGCAGACCGTGCGTAAGTTCCTCGGCGCGCTCGACAAAGCCATCGCCGACGTGAACGCCGACCCGGCCAGATGGAACGACCTGATGGTCGAGAAGAAGCTCATCCCCGCCCCGCTGGCCGGCCAGTACACCCTGCCTCAACTGCCCAACGGCGCCGTGCCTACCGAAGCGCAGTTCAAGGATGTGCAGGACTGGATGATCGGCAAAGGGCTGATTCAGACCCGCGTGCCCTACGACAAACTCGTGGCGCCCGACCTGAAGTAACGCCCACCCAATACGCACTACGCAACACGCACTACGCATGATCGAACTACGCGACGTCACGTTCGCCTACACGCCCGGCCAACCGGTGTTCGAGCGGTTCAACTGGCGTGTGGCGCGCGGCGAGACGTGGGCTGTCGTCGGGGCATCTGGCGGGGGCAAATCCACGTTGCTGATGCTGCTGTCGGGGCTGCGCGCGCCCAGCGCCGGCCAGGTGCGCATCGACGGTCAGATCATCGATCGGCCACGCCCGCGCACCGGCCTGGTGCTGCAAGACTATGGCCTGCTGCCCTGGGCCACCATCGAGCAGAACGTGGCGCTGGGATTGAAGCTGCGCAACTACTACGGGCCGGATGGCCGCCACGCGCCGGCCGATCACGCCGTCGGCCCGACGATGGCGCGGGTCGATTTCTGGTTGAGACGGCTTGGCATCGACGCCGTGCGACATCGTTTCCCGGCGCAGATTTCGGGCGGCCAGCGCCAGCGCGCTGCGATTGGCCGCACTCTGGCGCTGGAGCCAGATGTGCTGCTGATGGACGAACCCTTCGCCGCGCTCGACGCGCCCACGCGCGAGGACCTGCAAAATCTGACGCTGGAGTTGCAGCACGAGCAAAACCTGACGCTGGTCATGGTGACGCACAACATCGAAGACGCCGTCTTTTTGGGCCGGCGCATTCTGGTGCTGGGGCAGCCGCCGCACACGCAGCCGGTGGTGGTCGAGAATCCGCACGCCGGAACCGAAGCGTATCGGGCACAGCCGGACTTCTACGAGAAATGCGCCGAGACGCGGCGCACTTTGCTATCCCGTCAACCCTCCGTGGCTGCCGGATAGGCGCGTCTCGGCGCTTCCTCGGTCAGTTGAAACGGCGGCAAATCGCCGCAGGGGCGACTATGCCGACTGCGGCGCGATGCTGGCAAGCGTCTGTCGGAGCGCCGCCGGCAGTTCCGCCACCGGGTCGTTGAGCGCAACCATCACCGGCGCAAGCACATCGGGCGCCAGATCGCCCAGTTGCCTGAGCCAGCGCGATACCTTGTCGGCGTTCGCTGCGTCACCCTTGACCAGCTCTGCTTCCAGCCGGCGCGCAAGGTCAAACAGCTCGTCACGATCCACGCGCGCGTCCTCCAGCCGCGTCTCGATGCGCTGAAAGACCGGCTCGAACAGCCTGGCCATGTGTTGCGCCCGCTGTTGCGCCCGCTCGGCTTCGGCCGTTTTGGCCGGTGTGTCGAGATGCGCCGGGGCGTGGGTGTGATGCGCCTGACGCCCGCAGTTGGGGCAGTACTTGGCGTGGACCGGAAGCTCCATCTTGCAATTGTGGCAAACCATGGCAGCAAGTCCTCCTTTGCCGCATAGCCTTTCGAGAGAAGAAAGCTGCGCGACCCATGACCGCGATAGCACGGATTCGAGCGGCCGTGGGCAGCCGGGGCTGTCCACGAACGCCACGAAGCGTGTGGACCAGCAAAATGGCCGGTACGCTGTTAGCTTAGCGCGTGGCCGGATGCGCGTCAAGCGCCGCAGTTGTAGGGCAAGCCGCCTGGCTTGCCCCGTCTGTTTTGCCCCGCCGCACAGTTTTCATTGTCTATCAAGCGACTTTGCAGGGGCCATAGTTGTAGGTCAAGTCGCCCGGCTTGCCCCATCCCCCTCGCAGCGCCGCATGAGCAAATCGAACAAGCGCCCCGGAAAAACAGACCAGGCCCTGGGATCAAGCAGGGCCTGGGTTTGACCTTGTGCGACACAAGGATGGGACACGGCTAGGGTTGAAGGTTATGGGGGCAGGGGATCAATGCCGGCGCGCTGCCGCGCTTGCCAGCAACGCAGCGCCGGCCAAAATCAGCGCGACCGGCCACAACAGTTCCAGCGCGCTCAGCGCCCACAGACCATACATGGCGCCAAAGCCGATTACGCCGGTGGCCAGCGCACCGAGGCCGACCACCAGCAGGCCGGTGCGCCGAAAACCGGTGGCCGCATATTGCGCCAGCCAGGCTGTCCCGGCACAGGCGGGAAACGCCGGCCACACCTGCCAGAAGTAAGTCCAGCTCAACGCCACGCGCGTATCGAACACGACCACCGTCGCGCCCAGGCTGATGCCCAGGAAAAGCAGGCCGACCATCGCCGCCATCAGGCCGCTCCACAGCCGGCCGCCGTCGGGATTGGCGCGCGGATTGGCCGCATACCCCACCACCTGAAAAGCGCCGGCGACGATCAGAATAGCCGGCCAGAATTGCCAGATATCCGGCAGATGCGCACCCAGGTTCAGCGCCAGCACCCACGCCCCGGTGCCAATCAGCAACAGAGCCGCCACCAGTACACCAAGAGAGCGCCCCCGCCCCGTCATAACCTCACGCTGCATTGCCATTATATCCACCTCAAACTCTCCTTCAGGTGACATCTCGCTGTCTATTCCTTCAATACCTTTCGACTGGTTTCAGTATGCCAGCTTTGACTCTCTTCGACATGCGCCTTTGGCTTTGCCGGCCCTTCGGTCTTTGGGAGGATATGTCCGGCCGGGGCACCACTCAGCCCGGCAACAAAACACCCTTGCCGTGGTGGCAAGGGTGGAAAAGCGCGACCGCCGGGGTTTGCATTCAGCGCCGGGGATTGAAGATTCCCACTGCCAGCACAGCCAGTCCGCCCAGGATCATCGCCACCGGCAGGAAAAAGCCCGCATCGATGCCAAACAGGAAGCCCAGCGCCAGCAACAGAAGCAACGTGCCGATCACCAGCGAGCCGATGAAAGGCGGGCTGCCCAACTCGCCCGTGTTGCGGTAGAGCGTGTAGGCCGTCCAGAGCGAACCCAGCGCAGGGATCAGAATAAAGACCGCCCACCAGTTCTGCACGAAAAAGAGGCCGGCATTCTGAAGTAGAAAGATGACGCCCAGCAGGATCAAGATGGCGCCACCGATCCAGCCAGTGTTGCCGCGCCATTGCCGCCGCGCCGCACGCCACTCGGCGCGCTGCTGGCGGCGCATGTCGCGCCAATCGAGCGGCTGCTCCGGGAAATCCGGCTCCGGGGAATCCGGCCGACTCTGGTTTTGGGCACTATCGGACGATGTATTGTCACGCATGATTGGACCTCTTGAATGACAACCAGTATGCCGGCTTGCCTCGCCGCCGGCATGGGCCGATGGGCACAGACGCGCATCCATCTTTCGTATCACGGCGGCCGGATATGGTATCCTCCCGGCCCGATGATGCCAACCTCGCTCACCCCGCTCCTGAAGCCGATTCAATACGCCGTTCCCACGCGCGCACTCGACAAATGGGCGCGCGCCGATCTGACCTGCGAGCCGGGTGACGACATGGTCGCGGGCGCGGACACAGACCATGGCGTGTGGCAATGCCACTATCATTACGCCGGCAGCACATGCAACGACGGCGGGCAGGCTTTTGTCGCCACGTTTCACGTCACCCTGCGCCCCGGCCCCGACGGCGTGATCGTCGAGAACGCCTGGGTCGAGCTGCCGCCGGAGAACAATCCCGGCGCCACTGAGATGTGCGCCTACATGACCCAGCGCGAGCCGTTCTTGCGTGAACTGCGCGCGCCACAGCCCTTCTGCGACATGACGCTCGAAGCGGCCATCCTGCGCCCGGTCGAGTTGGACTATGCCGGCTGCCTGTGCTACGCGCCGATGCTGAACCACAAATGGCGCAATGTGCTCTCGACCATCCATTACGCCCTGCTCAACAGCATCGGGATGCCCTCACCCACACCCGCCCCCTGACACCACGGACAAAGTCCGCCGACACTTCGACACCCTGAAGACTCACGCCGGCGCATCGAGGATGAGCGTCACCGGCCCATCGTTCACCAGCGACACAGCCATGTCTGCGCCGAACACACCGGTTTCGACACGCACCCCCTGCCGGCGCAACTGGTCGCAGAAGTAGTCGATCAGCGGCTCGGCCACGTCGGGTTTGGCGGCGCGCGTGAAGTCGGGCCGCCGGCCCTTGCGCGCCTCGCCGTAGAGCGTGAACTGCGAGACCACCAGCGCCGCGCCGGCCACATCCAGCAGCGAGCGGTCGAAGTGCGACGCGCCATCGGCAGCGCGGAAGATGCGCAGTGTTGCGATTTTGGCGGCCAGCCAGTCGGCCTGGGCCGGCGTGTCGTCGTGCGTGACGCCCAACAGGATCAGTACGCCGTGGTCGATTGCGCCCACGATGCGCCCATCCACCTTGACCGAGGCTTGTGTGACGCGCTGAAGAATGGCTCGCATGGGGGCACAGTGTACCGCCACGTTTGTCAACACGCTTGTTAACACGCTCAAGGTGTTGAGGGCTGCGGCAACATGAAGATGGAAATGATGTGGAAGTGTCAAGCGATCGCCGCAATCAGCCGCAGCGTGTCTGCCTTCAAGTCAGGCGCCGGCGCGCGGTCTTGCGTCACCTCATCCACCGGCCCCACACAAGCCGGGCAACCGCGCTCGCAGGCGCACTCGCGGATGCGCCGGGCGGCCATCTGCAACAGATCTGCATGATGCGCGAACAGTTCTTCGGCCAGCCCCGTGCCGCCCGGCGCCAGCTCGTACACGGTGATGGTGGGCAGGCGCGTGTGGGCGCTTTGAACGTCGCCGGCGGTCGCCAAATCGCCGGGGTCGCACATCACAAACAGCGGCGCCAGGTTGCCCACCAGCCACGACAGCGCCTGCAAGGCCGTGCGCGTCGCCTCGGCCGTTTCGATGCGGGCGTGGCAGGCCGGGCAAACGGTGATCAGGTTGTCCAGACGATTGGCCTCGATGTGGCGCTCGTTTTCGCCCCGCACATAGCCAAAGCTGCGAAACGGCTTCTTGTGGTGCACATCGTGCTGCCGGCCGGGCCGCTCCGGCGCGTGGCACACCGCGCAGCGATAGCCGTCCCGCGCGCGGGCTGCGTCGCGTTGTTTGGGCCAGCTCGGCCCGTAGTCGTTGGGCAGCCGCAGCACGCCGGCGCGCGCCAACTGCTCCACCGCCGCGGCCGGCACGCTGAACCAGTAGCCGGCCGTCAGCAGCGTCTGCTCGGGCAGATCGATCTCGCCCCAACCCAGCGTGCGGTGCGTGTTGAACTGCACCTGCCGGTAGCGCGTCGCGCGCGAAGTCACCTCGATCTCACCCCACGCAGCCTGCCCGCGCGCGCCCAGCTCTGCCAGCACCACCACTTCAGAAGCCACCGAGGCGTCGGTGTAGTAATCCGCATCGACGCGCTGCGCGCTGGCCCGGCCCTGCTCCCAGTCCAGATGCGTGATCTGATAGGTCTGGCCCTGATGCAGGTAGATGGCGCCGGGATACACCCGCGCCGGCGCCACACTCCGCTCGGTCTCGCCGATCAGGCGGTCGTGGGGCTGGCCGGCGTGGCCGCCCGGCTCGACGATGATGATCCGCTCGCCGATACCGCGCAGGCTAACGCGATCGGCCGGATAGCTGTCGCCGACCCAGGTGTAGCGATTTTGGATCTGGGATTTTGGATTCGGGCTTGAAGATTGGGTGAAGAGTGGTAGGGAGGAAACGCCGCTGGCGTGAATGTCGCCCTCTTCGGCCAGCGCGTCGAGCAGGTCGCTCACCTCGACCCGGCCCAGCCGATCACCCTGTGTGAAAGGAAGCTCGAATGTGGCGCAGGCGACGTGCGCCGCCAGCACGCCCAGATTGTCCGGCGCGAGGCGCGCGTGTTCGGGCGATTGCCGGAACAGATATTCGGGATGGGCGGCCAGGTATTGATCGAGCGGCGTGGCGCTCGCCACCATCACCGCGACCGAGGCGTTGCGCCGCCGGCCGGCCCGCCCGGCCTGCTGCCAGAAGCTGGCAATGCTGCCGGGGTAGCCCAGCATCACACAGGCATCCAGTTCGCCGATGTCGATGCCCAGCTCCAGCGCGTTCGTCGCCACCACCCCGCGCACGCGGCCATTGCGCAGGCCGGCTTCGATCTCGCGCCGCTCTTCGGGCAGATACCCGCCGCGATAGCCCGCGATTTCGGATTTTGGATTTGGGATTTTGGATTTGAGATTGAGCGATTGAGTCATTGAATCATTGAGCCATTCTCTCTCTCCCGCTCTCCCGCTCTCGCACTCCCCTGCTCCCCTGCTCCCGCGCCCCACACGCTCGCGCAAATAGGTCAACAACACTTCGGTGTCCTGGCGCGAACGGGCAAAACAGATCGTCTGCGCGCCGGCCTCGATGAAGCGCGCGGCAATCTCCGGGGCGACCAGCGCGCTGCTGCGCCGCAGGCCCAGTTCAGCATCGACAACGGGCGGATTGACAATCAGGACATGTCGTTCGCCATGTGGGCTGCCGTCGTCGTCGATCACACTCACCGGCGCTTCGATCAACGTCTCGGCGTGCTCGCGCGGGTTGGCCGTGGTGGCCGAGGCGAGGATGAAAACCGGTTGCGAGCCATAGAAGGCGCACAGGCGTTGCAGCCGGCGCAGCACGTTGGCCACATGGCTGCCAAAGATGCCCCGGTACAGGTGCATCTCATCCAACACCACGAACCTTAAATTTTTGAACAGGGCTGCCCAGCGTGTGTGATGCGGCAAAATGCCGACGTGCAACATGTCCACGTTGCTGATAACGATGCGCGCGTCGCGCCGGATGTCGGCGCGCTTGCCCTGCGGCGTGTCGCCATCGTACACATGGACGATTTCGGATTTTGGATTTTGGGATTTTGGATGTGCGCCGGCCAATCCCAAATCGGAAATCAAAAATCGAAAATGGGCGAGCTGGTCCTGCGCGAGGGCTTTGGTGGGAAAGAGGCACAGCGCGCGGGCGTTGGGGTCGGCGAGCAGCGCGTTGAGGATGGGCGCGTGAAAGCAGAGGGATTTGCCGCCGGCGGCGCGCGCGACCACCACGGTGTGCCGGCCTTCGAGCGCCGAGGCAATGGCCTGCGCCTGATGCGTGTAGGGCGACTCGACGCCGCGCCGCTGAAGTGTATCGATCAGCGCCGCATTCAGGCCGGGGGGAAAGGGCGCGCAACGGGCCGGCTGGGCCGGCGCGCGCTCCCAGGCCGTCACATCGCGCATGAACTCGCGGTCGGCGCGCAACTCAGCAAGAACGTCGGAAATAGACACCGCTCAGAGTTACTCTTCGCTTTCGACCACAGCCGATTCGGCCACTTCGCAGATATCGTCCAGAACGCGCGCAACTTCATCGTCGATGCAAGCGTCTGGCACGTACTGTGCCAGCACATGGTAATCTGTCTTGTTGAGCAGGTTCGGCAGGGACAGTCTTCTGAAGAAATCCTCGAAAATTCGGCGCAGCGCATCGCTGGCTTTGGTCTCGATCCACCACGGGTCATTCAGATCGCGCAGGGCCACGCGCGGAACCAGATCATCGAGGCATTCCTGCATGGCATCGCGCTGCATCGACGCGAACAAAGGCGCGTTCTGCCCTTCCTGTCCCATGCTCCCGGCGTAAGCGAGCAATGTCTCGGGTTGCCACAGATAGTTCTCGATTTCACGGCGGCGCCACTTGTACTCTTTCAACTGCGGCATGGGAGTCGAGAGGAGGCGCGCATCGCTGTCACACAACGAGTAACCCACCAGTTGGGGCCAGGCTTCGCGCAAACCATTGAAATGGTCGCGCGCGCGCTGCGGCAGATTGCCGACATACTTTACGAAAGGCGACGCCAACGCCTGCTGAGCGCGATGATTCAGACGCCTGGCAAACGCGCGCAGAATGGCCAGATCAGTTGATCCTTCGACATAGAGCACCCAGCCTCTTTGTTGCGCCTGATAGTATTCATCGAAGCCGATCTCTTTCAGCGCTTTGCCAACCTGGCTGCCCCGGTCGTCAATTCGATGGGGCTTTCCCACAAAAGCCACAACCATGTCGCGATCAGCAGCTTCGTTCAGAATCACCTCGGAATGGCTGGCAGCAATGATCTGGCTGTTCTGGCGCTGGGCGCTGTCGGTGAGCAACTGGTAGATCTGGCGCTGTCGCAGGATTTCGAGGTGCGCATCCGGCTCATCAAGTAATAGGACAGAGCGCGGATTGGCCGCCAGATAGGCCAGCAACAGGAGGGTTTGCTGCAAGCCTCGTCCCGAAGAAGACAGGTCCAGCCGGCTGCCCGACTGATCGCGGTAGGTCATCATGATTTCGCCGCGCTCCTGAATGTACTGCGGCTCATCCAGGCGCACGCCGAAAAGGTGTTCAATCTGCTCGCACAGCGCGCGCCATTGACCGGCGCCGCCATTGGGGTCGCTCACAAGGCGATAGCACAGATTGCGCAGCACTTCCGCCGTGCGTCCTTCACCAATCCGCACATTGATGGCGCCGGCGTCCAGGCGTGTCTCGTCGGCGGCCATGCCGGACATTGGCGGCAGAAAAGCGACCCGCACGCTGCCGGCTTCGTCCGGTATAGGCATACGAGGCGCGTCCTTTGCGTCGCCCAGGCGCAGCGGGCGACAATAGAAAGACTCCTCGTTGGCGTAGTCAAATTCCAATCCGCATTGCCAGGGTCGCCCTTCTTCAACCCCCTCGACAATGATCTCGATCAGAATGTTGCGCGTCTGAAGCTTCGCCTCCGCGCGATCCATCTCGCGCACATGCAGGTCACGCCAGAGGAGATTTGCGCCGGGCACAGGCACCGCGACCAGATCGCGCCGGTTAATCGTCACGCCTGGTCGTTTGGTGGCCTCCGGCCTGCCGGCGCGCTTTTCTCTCCACCGCCTCAAACCGATGTCCCAGAGCGCAAGAGCCTGAAGCGCAGTTGTTTTGCCAGAGTTATTGGGGCCGATAAAAATCACCGGGCTGCCCAGCTCGATCTCAGCGTCTCTGAATCTTTTGAAGTTGCGAATGATGAGCTTGGTCAGCATATATTTCTCCACAGCGCCGCCATGCCAGATGTCATCGAAACGCGTGCGCAAGCGCGCACCCCTGCGCGGGGGTCACCGATAAACAGCGAGCAGTATAGAGCGGATTATCCACATCGCCGTCACCGGCCCCCAGTTGCCAGCCGCGTCGCGCCCGCGCACGAAGATAAGCTGCCGGCCCAGGTTCAGGCTGCCGATGTCGAGTGTGCCCACCACCCGCTCCGACGTTGCATCGAAACTGCCGTCCTGCGCAGACATGGGGATGGGAACGCCGCCGGCCCAGGGCGGGACATCGACATACAGCTCAGCGGCGCTGATCGGTTGGACTGCCGGCCGGTCGAAGCCGGCGAGGCCCAGTGTGGCGTCGTCGATCGTCGCTGCAACGGTCAGCAGCGTGCCGGACACACCCAGGGTGAGCGACAGCGCCGACGGCCCGTGCGCCAGCGCATAGGGCTGGCGCGCCACCTTGGCCGCGTACACAAACGCGCCCAGGTTCTGCGGCCAGAACAGGCTGTCCTGGCAGGCATAGTTGGGATGGAAGTAGGCGCAAGCGCTACCGTCTCCCGGCCCAATCTCGAACGTGTAGGCCGGGATGCCCAGCGCGCCGTAGGCCCAGTCGTCGGTCGTGCCATCGGCCCAGTACAAGGCTTCGGGCGCCTGGCTGGCGATGTAGCCATTGAAGTAGCTCATGCGAAAGCCCAGCGCGCGCAGGCCGGCGTCGTTGGGCGCGCGCAGACTGGGCGGACAGGGCGATCCATACGCGCATTGCACCCAACCCCACGGGAATAGCACGAGGTTGCTGTAGCTGTGCAGCGTCAGCATCACCCCGCTGGTCGTCAACGGCGCGCTGTCGGTGATGAGCGGGCCGCGCTGATCGTGGAACAACTGCTGCATCAGCGCCTCGAGGTGATACTCCTCCGGCTCCGAGGCCGGCGCCGGCCCGCGATACGTGTCGTCGCATGGATAGCCGCTCGACCCCGATCCGCCCCAGGCAAAGCTGGCGTTACGGTTCAGGTCCACCCCAAACGTCCCGGACGGGCAGTGTGTGGTGTTGGCGTTCTTACGCTGCCAGATATTGCCGGTTTCGACAATGAAGCGCCCATCGGGATTGGCGACCGGAATGACCCACATCTCCTGATGATCCAGCAGCCAGGTCACGTCGGGGTCGCTGCCATAGCCGGCCACCAGGTAATCGATCCAGCGCCAGGCCATCTCGGAGGTGCTGAGTTCACGGGCATGGACGGCAGCCATCATCAGGAAGCGCGGCTTGTCAGTATTGGGGTTCAGGGCACAATCGCCGGGGCGCAGCCGGGTGATGCAGATGACTTTCAAGTCGTGGGCGTCGGCCGGATTGGTCGTCTTGCGCCACGAATCGCCGTAGTCGATCACGCGCGCCAGATGCGGATAGGCAGCCGCCACGGCGTCGAGATGCTGGTAATGCTCAAAGACGGTGCGGTAGCCGCCGTAGAACGTGAAGGGCGCGCGCCGGCTTGTGCCGGCGTGTTCCAGCGTCACGGTAAAACCCTGCCGGCGCAAAGCCCCGACTTCTGCCGCATCAGCGACGATCAGCAGGTAATCCGGCCCGCGCGCCTCGATCACATCCCAACCGCCGGCCAACAGCCGGCGCGGTTCATCCTCGTTGCGCACAAACACGCGATAGATGGACTTTGCGCCGGCGCCGTCCAGCGGGTCGCCGGCGCGGGCCGGCAGCGCCAGCGTCAGCGCCACACACAACACAGCCAGCATCCGACGAACAGCGCGAACAGGGCAGTTCATCCGCTTTCACCGTCCCGCGCGATCAAGGTGCCGACCGACTCGCCGGCCAGCGCGCGCGCCACGTTCCCCTCAATCAGGCCGGAGAAAATGCAGGCGGTCAGGCCGGGGTGATCGCTCACCAGACGGAGCATGTCTTGCACTTTGGAGGCCATGCCGCCGGTGACATCGGCCCCGCGCGAGCCGCCCACGCCGGCGCGCACCGCCTCCCAGGTAGCCGGCGTGATGCGCGGAATCACGCGCGAAGGGTCGCCGCCGGCATACACACCCTCGGTTTCGCCGGCCAGCAACACGCGCGTCACGCGCAGATCAGGATCGCCGGCGAAATCATTCACCAGATACGCGAACACTTCTTCTGTCGAAACAATCGTCACCCCGCGCGCATCGTCCAGCGCCACATCGCCCATCACCAGCGGGGCAATGCCATTGCGCAGCGCCGCGCGAATGGGGCGCGTGTCCAGATAGCGCAGCGCACCGTCGTGGCAGCGCGCCGAAGCCGAAGGCAACACACTGAAGACAGCGACGCCGGCTTCGTGCAGCGCATCGGCCACGATGCGATTGAGGCGCGCGGCCGCAACCGAAACCGCCGCAAACCCGCGCCAGCTCGCGGCGTCGCGCAGGCCGGCGCGCGTGCCATAGCGTCGCGCTGCCGCGTGCCCGAACGACCCGCTGCCGTGCCCCAGCAACACCGATGTGGGCGACCTGGACAGCGCGCCGGCCAGTTCCTGCGCCAGACGCGCAATCACTTCTGGGCGTGGCGTGTTGTCGCGCGTCTTGTCGGTGATAAGGGAGCCGCCGAGCTTGAGGAAGATCATGCCGGCGATTATATGCAGCCGGCGTCGCAGATTCGATCCGCACGTACAATACCCTGCGTTCGAATCAATCTCACTCATCCAACAAGGCTTCTTGAAAAATGGCTAACTTCAAATTGCTTCAAGACTTGCTCCAGCCGGCCAATACCAAAATTGTGCTGCTGGTGCTCGACGGGCTGGGCGGCCTCCCGCGCCCCTCTGACGATCTCACCGAACTGGAAGCGGCGCGCACCCCCAACATGGATCGCCTGGCTGCCGAGGGGTGCCTGGGCCAGCATTACCCGGTGGATATCGGCATCACCGGCGGCAGCGGCCCCGGCCATCTCGGCCTGTTCGGCTACGACCCGCTGCAATATGAGATCGGGCGGGGCGTGCTCGAAGCCGTCGGCATCGGCTTCGCGGTGACAGATAGGGACGTGTGCGCGCGCGGCAACTTTTGCACGCTCGACGCAAACGGGCTGATCACCGACCGGCGCGCCGGGCGCATTCCCACCGAGAAGTGCGCCGAACTGGTGAAGAAGATCAACGCCGCCGGCATCAACACACCAGAGCCGGGCGTGGAGTTCTTCGTGGAGCCGGTGCAGGACTATCGCTTTGTCGTGGTCATGCGCGGGGAAGGGCTGGGCGGCAATTTGTCTGAGACCGACCCGCAGCGCACCGGCGCTGCCCCGTTGCCGGTGGTGGCGCATGATGCCGCTTCGGAGCGCGCCGCCCGGTTGTTCAACGAGTGGATTGCCAAAGCCACTGCTGTCATCCGTGACGACAGGCCAGCCAATGGCATGACGCTGCGCGGCTTTGCCAAATATCCCGCCTTGCCCCAGTACAAGGACGTGTACGGCCTGCGCGCCGGCGCGATTACCGTCTACCCGATGTATCGCGGATTGGCCTCACTGGTCGGCATGCCGCCCATTCAGCATCATGCCCACACCACCCAGGAGGAGTTCGAGGTGGCCGGGCAGGTGTGGAACGATTACGACTTCCTCTTCATTCACATCAAATACACCGACTCGCGCGGCGAAGACGGCAACTTTGACGCCAAGATGAAAGTGATCGAGGAAGTGGATGCCGCGCTGCCGACGCTGATGGCGCTCAAGCCGGATGTGCTGATCATCACCGGCGACCACAGCACGCCCAGCCAGCTCAAGGCGCACTCGTGGCACCCGGTGCCGCTGTTGTTGTGGGCGCCGGCCACAGCCCGCCGCGATCGCAGCGTGGTGTTCGGCGAGCGCGAGGCTTCGACCGGCGGCCTGGGCACCTTCCGCGCCACCGATATCATGACGTTGGCGCTGGCCCATGCCGGCCGGCTGGCCAAGTACGGCGCGTAATCCTGACCCTGTATCCCTCTCCCGCATGACGGGAGAGGGATGCATCAATTCACCTGCTGCCACACCGGCGTGTGGCCGTTGCCGCTCGACACAACCTGCACGTTGGGCGTTTGATCGATCTGTTCCAGCGTGCCGTGCTCGTTCA
This sequence comes from Thermoflexales bacterium, assembly GCA_034431495.1. GTDB lineage: Bacteria > Chloroflexota > Anaerolineae > J036 > Brachytrichaceae > Roseilinea. The sequence continues at coordinate 670 of DAOUDB010000326.1, read as the reverse complement.
CCCATTCCTCGACTTCGGGGCCGCGCATGTGCGTGCCGGTCCACCCTTCCGGTTTAATGTTCATGGCCTCGCCCGAAAGGAGCGATGACACGCCCTTTTGACCCGACTCCTCGGTTGGCTCGGCCGTCCAACGCGTGCGCCGGGGGCGTTTGTAGTCTGTGGGTTGAACGTAGGTGGAGATGTACCCCTCGAAGTTGCGGAAGACCGCCCGATCGGGCGACTGGCTGATGAGGTAGTTCGGCAACACCGGGACCTTGCCACCGCCGCCGGGCAGATCGACCGTGTAGAGCGGGATGGCATAGCCGCTGGTGTGGCCGCGCAGGGCTTCCATGATTTCCAGGCCGGCGGCGATGGTCGTGCGAAAATGGCCGCTGCCCTGCACCAGATCGCACTGATACAGGTAGTAAGGCCGCACGCGGATCTTCACCAGCTCGTGGCACAGCTTCTTGATCGTGTCGGGGTGATCGTTGACGCCGGCCAGCAACACACTCTGGTTGCCCAGTGGGATACCGGCATCGGCCAGCCTGGCGCACGCGCGCGCCAGTTCCGGCGTGATTTCCTTCGGATGATTCACATGAATGTTCATCCACAGCGGGTGATACTGGCGCAGCATGGTCACCAGCTCGTCGGTGATGCGCTGGGGCAGGAAGACCGGCACGCGCGAGCCGAT
>DAOUDB010000325.1:0-24114 GCA_034431495.1 Thermoflexales bacterium | reverse complement strand
GAGCCGGCCGGCGTGCTGGCGTGGGCGACCGACATGAAGACCGGCCAGCCGGTGGCCGAGCTGCCGCTGCGTGTGTATCGCTCGCAGTATGGCCAGAAGTGGGAAGTGATCGATGTGGGCAGCGGCGTCACCGGCCCCGACGGCGCGGCGATGATCAAGACGGAGCCGCTGGCCGACACGTATTACGGCAACGTGTTCGTGGTGGCAGATCAGCGCTTCGCGGCTGCGTCGAGCGCGTGGTCGAGCGGTGTGAACAGCTACGACTTCGACGTGGTCTGGGGTCAGTCAGTCTCGTACTCAGGCGCCGGCGTCAGACCAGTGCGCGCGCACATCTACACCGATCGCGCCATTTACCGGCCTGGCCAGCAGGTCTACGCGCGCGGCGTCGTGCGTTATGAAGACGATGTGGCCTATACCCTGTTGCCTGCCGGCGCGCAGGTGCGCGTGCGCGTGACAGACTGGACCGGCCAGCTCGTCTATGACCAGTTGCGCCGGCTGGACGAGTACGGCGCGTTTGACCTCACGCTCGATCTGGCAGAGGGCGCTTCGCTTGGCGCGTACACCATCATGGCGGAAGTGGACGGCTCTGGAACCGGCTACGCCAACTTCACCGTGTCGAACTATCGCCCGCCGGAGTACGAAGTCGTTGTGCAGCCGGCCGCCAGCGAGATCGCGCGCAATACCACCCTGACCGCTACGATTTCAGCGCAGTACCTGTCCGGCGGGGCGCTGCGCGGCCGGCCTGTGCAGTGGAATGTCACCGCCAGCGGGTTCACCTTTGACCCGCCCCAGCTCGACCAATACACCTTCAGCGATTACGACAATCCGTGGATCTGCTACGACTGTTGGTACTGGCATGCCAATCGTCCGCCGCCGGCGACGGTGTTTATCGGCGCGGGAGAGACGAACGAGCGCGGCGAGTTGATTATCTCATTGCCCATCACCACCGAGATGCGCGACTCCGCCGGCCAGTTCATCAGCGGCCCGGTCTCGCTCAGCATCGAGGCGAATGTCACCGGCGCGGACAATCAAGTCATCGCCGGGCGTAGCAGTGTGGTTGTGCATCCGGCCAGCTTCTATCTCGGCATCGCGCCGTCGCAGTACGTTGTCCGCGCCACCGAGCCGATCACGACGGATTTTGTGGCCGTGAACTGGCAGGGCGCAGTGCTGCCCAACACGGCGTTCGAGGCGCTGTTCTATCGCCGCGAATGGAAGAACACCTATGACGAAGCAAGTGGCGAGTGGCGTTACGAGACCATCGACACGTTGATTACGCGCACGCAGGTCGTGGCGAACGCGCGCGGCGAGGCGCAGGTGACGTGGACGGCCCCAGAGGCCGGCGCGTATCGCATCGTGGCGCGCGGCGTGGATGAAGCCGGCCGCGTCGCCCAGTCCAGCCGCTTTGTGTGGGTGACCGGTAGCGAGTCTGTGTCGTGGATGCGCGAGAACAATGACCGCATCAACCTGATTGCCGATCGCAACACCTACGCCCCCGGCGACACGGCGCGCATCTTGATCCCTTCGCCGTTCGAGGGCGAGCATTACGCGCTCGTCACGGTGGAGCGCGGCCACATCCTGAAGCATGAGGTCATTCGCGTGGCCGGCAGCAGCCAGGTGTACGAGTTGCCCATGCCGGCGCAGTATGCGCCGAACGTGTACGTCTCGGTCGTGTTGTTCAAGGGCATGGCCGACAGCAGCACAAACGCGGATTTCAAAGTGGGCTACCTCAATCTACGCGTCGAGACCACGCAGCAAACGTTCTCCGTCACGCTCACGCCCGATCGCCGGCTGGTTCAGCCGGGCGAGGACGTGACGTACACCCTGCAGGTGCTCGACAGCGCCGGCCGGCCGGTGGCGGGGCAATTCTCGCTCGATCTGGTGGACAAGGGTATTCTGAATCTGATGCCGCGCCAGGCGAATGCGATCGTCGAGGCGTTCTACGGCCCGCGCGGCTTGAGTGTGCAGACGGCCTCCGGGTTGATTGTGTCGGCCAATCGCATGACCGAGCAGCAGATCGATCAGTTGTTGCGCATGGGATTTGGCATTGGCGGCGATCGTGGCGGTGGTGAAGCCGAGGCAATGCCGGCGATGGCGCCTGCCCCCATGGCAACCGAGACAGTGGAGAAGGCGGCGGCGCAAGCCGATGAGTCCGGGGCGCAGCAAACGTCCGGCCCGGCCATTCGCCAGAACTTTGCCGACACAGGCTTCTGGGCGCCGGCGGTCACAACCGATGGCACAGGCCGGGCCACAGTGCGCGTCACACTGCCCGACAACCTGACCACGTGGGTGCTGCGCGCGGTGGGCGTGGACCTGCAAACGCGCGTCGGCGAAGGCACAACCGATGTGGTGGCGACCAAGCCCCTGCTGATCCGGCCGGTCACGCCGCGTTTCCTGACCGTTGGCGATGAGATCGAACTGGGCGCGGTGATCAACAACAACACCGATACGCCGCAGACAGCGCAGGTCCTGCTGACAGCCGCCGGCATCTCGCTCACCACGCCGGCCGGCCAGTCGGTCACCATCCCGGCGCAGGGCGAGGTCACGGTGTACTGGCGGGCTGTGGCTGGCGACGCGCCGCAGGCCGATCTGGTGTTCAGCGTGCAGAACGATCAGTACAGCGACGCCAGCCGGCCCCGGTTGAGCACGGCCCCCGGCGGCGGGCTGAAGATCAACCGTTACAGCGCGCCGGAGGTGGTGGGCACGGCCGGCGAACTGGCGCAGGCCGGCAGCCGCACCGAGGTGATCGCGTTGCCGCCGGCGCTCGACACCACTCAGGGTGAGTTGACGGTGCGACTTGACCCCTCGCTGGCGGCAGCCATGCAGGCCGGGCTGGATTATCTGGAGAACTATGACTACGACAGCGCCGATGCCATCGTGTCGCGTTTCCTCCCGAATGTGCTCACCTATCGCGCGCTGGTCGATCTGGGCATCGAAAATGCCGGCTTGAAGGTCAAGCTTGACGCGCTGGTGCGCGAGGCCCTGGACAAGCTGTATGCCCTGCAAAACAGCGATGGCGGCTGGTCGTGGTGGCAGCGCGAGACGAGCAGCCCGTATGTCACCTCCTACGTGGTGTTCGGCCTGATCCGCGCGCAGGAGGCCGGCTTTGACATCCGCCAGGCCGCTCTCGAACGCGGCCTGAGCTACGTGCAGGCGAACCTGGCCGAGACAGCGCGCCTGCGGCACTATTACGAGTTCAACCGGCAGTCGTTCCTGCTCTACGTGCTGGGCGAAGGTGGCCGTTATAGCGCCGTGCGCGTGGACGAGCTATACGCCGACCGTGACAAGCTGGGCATCTATGCGCAGGCGTTGCTTGCGCTGACGATTGGTCGACAGAACGCGCAGGATGTGCGCCTGAAGACCCTCTTCGCCGACCTCAACGGCAAGGTGATCCAGAGCGCCACCGGCGCGCACTGGGAAGAGCAGTTCGTGGACTGGTGGGCCATGAACACCGACACGCGCAGCACGGCCATTGTGCTGAGCGCGTTGGCGCAATTCGATCCCAACAATGCGCTGGCGCCCAATGTCGTGCGCTGGCTGATGGCGTCGCGCGTCGATGGCGTGTGGCGCACCACGCAGGAGAACGCCTGGTCGCTCATTGCATTGACCGACTGGATGCGCGCAACCGGCGAGCTAAAGGGCGATTACGAGTTTGCCGCCCTGTTGAACAATCAGAGCGTGGCCCAGGGGCGCGCCTCGGCCGCGACGATCACCGAGACGACGCGCATCACTGTGCCGATAGCGGACTTGCTGCGCGATACGGGCAACCGTCTGACGGTTGGACGTGGCGACGGGCAGGGCCGGCTGTACTACACGGCGCACCTGAGAGCGTATCTGCCTGTGCCCACGTTGCCGGCGGTAGATCGCGGCATTCAGGTCTTGCGCCGTTACACGCTGGCGAGTTGCGCCGACGGCCCGCAATGCCCCGACGTGACGACGGCCAAAGTGGGCGACGTGATTCGGGTTGAGCTGACCCTCATCGCGCCGAACAATCTGTACTACGTGCAACTGACCGATATGCTGCCGGCCGGCGCCGAGGTGATCGACACCGGCCTGGCGACAACCAGCCAACTGGCGCAAGGCCCCGCACTGTCGCGCGGTGGCAACCGCCCCTGGTTCTGGTGGTGGTGGTACTGGTACTCGCGCTCCGAGTTGCGCGACGACCGCGTGGTGCTGTTCGCTGACTTCCTGAGCAAGGGCAGTTACGAGTACAGCTACACGATGCGCGTCACCAGCGCCGGCGCGTTCAATGTCATCCCGGCGTTCGCCAATCAACAGTACTTCCCGGAGGTGTTTGGCCGCAGCGAGGGCCGGCTTTTGACAATCACTCGTTGATCTGGGCAGTCCTGCGCATCCTGCTACGGCTACCTTGCGGACCCAATGTCAGCGAAACGGGCGCGGTCCACACCGCGCCCGTTTGTATGCATCTCACACACCCACACGGTTACCTGCGCGCGGCGGGTATCCACGCGCTCCAGGCGAAATGAGAAGCCGGCCTCGGCAAAGCGCTGCGTAACCGGCATGGCCTCACGCTGGCGCTGTCCGGTCACGTGATACAACCCATCGATCACGCGCTCTGGCGCGCTGTTGGCGCGAAATGCGGCGCCCGGCACAATCACCAACACGCCCCTCGCCGTAAGCACGCGCCGCGCTTCGCCCAGCGCGTCGGGTGTGAAAATGAAGTCGGTGGGAAACGCGCTGACGACCGACTCGAAGGCTGCGTCGCGGAAAGGCAGTCGGCGCGCGTCAGCCCGCGCCAGCCGCAGGCCCTGATCAGCCAGGGCTGGCTGCCGGCGCAGAAAAGCTTCAATACGCCGGCGTGCCAGGTCGCTCATCTGAGCCGAGAGGTCGATGCTGGTCACAGCCAGCCCCTGCGCGCGCAGCGCAAGGTGCAGATGCCCCGGCCCATGCGCCAGTTCCAGGATACGCCGGCCGCGCAGAAATGGGATGGCGCAACGCCCCCATGCCTGCCACTCGCCAAATGACACGCCGGCGGCGATGGCGTCATAGGCCCAGGCCAGGCGGGTGTACAACTGCTGAAAGCCAAATCGCACAAGCCGGCCCCACGCGCCGGTAGTTGTCGCTCGATTCTTCATGTGTCGTCCGGCATTATCATCGGTTTCCGAGGCTAGAATGGCCCCACATGGAAGTCGACAATCACCCGATGCGCAGACACTGGCCCCTGCTTGCCGTCGTGATCGCTTACGTTGCCATTGGCACGCTGTATGCGTGGCGTGTGCCGGCCTGGCAGACGCCCGACGAGCCGGCCCACTACAACTACATCCGCCAGCTTGCCCAGACCGGCGCGTTCCCCGTCATCGAGATGGGCGACTACGACCAGGCGTTTCTGTCGGAGAAGGTTCAACCGCCCAAGGCGCGCCCCGACGCGCCGCTTGACGCGGTGCAATACGAAGACCATCAGCCGCCATTGTTCTACGCGCTGGCCGTGCCGGTGTTCGCGCTGTTCGATGGCGCGCTCTTGCCCCTGCGCCTGTTCTCGCTGCTGATCGGCGCGTTGACGATTGTGTTCGCCTATGCTGCGCTGCTGACGTTGTTTCCGACGCAGCCGGCGATTGCGCCGCTTGTGTGCGCCGTGGTTGCGCTCATTCCGCAGCATGTCCACATGATGGCCGGCCTGAACAACGACGCCCTCGCCGAGGCGCTGATTGCGCTGACAGTGTTGTTGTGCACCCGGCTGTTGCTCGGCGCAGGATCATCGCAAGGAGAATCCGGTCCATCGCCGCGCCTGCTGGTTGGAGTGGGCATTGTGGTCGGCTTGAGTTTTCTCACCAAAGCGACGGCTTACCTGACGCTGCCTGTCGCGCTCGCGGCTGTGCTGGGGGCAACCTGGCGCCGGCAGACTCTGAAGTCGGTTGCGCTGGCGCTGGGGGTGGTGATCGTCATTGCTGTAGTGATTGGCCTGCCGTGGTGGTTGCGCTCGATGCAGGTCTACGGCGGGCTGGACTTCCTCGGCCTCCAGCGTCACAATGAAGTGGTTGTGGGCCAGCCGACCACGCGTGAGTGGCTGGCGCAGTTCGGGCCGGCCAACTATCTGTTGCGCATGGCGCAGACTACTTTTCAATCGTTCTGGGGGCAGTTCGGCTGGATGAGCGTGGTGATGAACGCCTGGATGTACGCGTTGTTGCTCGGTTTCACCGGCTTGTCCATGCTGTTGTTCGCGGCATGGTGGATCAGGACGACGTTGATGCCGGCAGGACGGCCGGCGCTCACGGCAGCGCAACGCCAGACACTCAGCCTGTATGCATTGCTGGGATTGGGGGCCCTGGCCGGCTTCATTTGGTACAACTTGCAGTTCGTGCAGCACCAGGGGCGCTATCTGTACGCCGGCCTGATTCCCTTTGGGACGGCGATCGCGTTGGGGTGGACGTTTGCCACGTCGCGCTGGCCGCGCATCCAGCAATGGCTGTGGGCGGCCTTTCTGATCGGGCTGGCCGGCTTCAACCTCTACCTGTTGTGGCGCGTGGTGCTTCCGGGCATGGACGCCGCCCTCTTCTGAGCCAGCCCCAATGCGCACTACGCAACACGCAGTACGGAATACGCGCTACGCAACACGCGCTGCGTCCCTACTCCGCCTCGCCGGCAAACTTGACGGACTGATAGCCGGCCATCAACAGGATGCGCTCGACCACAGCGCGCGCGTTGCGATCGGCCTCTTCCAGCACACCGCTCTGGATTGCGGTGTCGCGGATGGCGTTGACGGCCTGCTCGCGCGCCTGGCTCTCCAGGTCTTTGGCAGCCGGCAGCAGAATCAAATTGGTGCGGTCGTACACACGCGTTGTGCAGGGCTGCGTCGAGTCGTCGATCAGGTAGGCATCGAAAATCTGCGGTTTGGGCAGCTTGATCGTCACCGTCAGGCCGTCTTCGCTCGTCTGGATGTCCTCGTCCTTCAATTTGGACAGATCAACGCCGGCCTTCACGCGCCCGCACGCCAGCAGCACCAGCCGCTCGTAGATGATGTTGCCCACGCGCGCCTGTTCCGCCTCGACGATGGTGGACATGAGCACCGAGCTGGTCGTCAGGTCGGCCACCGCTTTGACCTGGTTGATGGCCGGAGGGCGCACGACCACCGTGGGCGTTTTCGGCGCCAGTTCGGTGGCGATGACATTGAATGGGTTGACTTCGCTGACGATGCGCTCGCTGGCCTGCGCCGCTTCGCGCACAGCGGCGGCGATGATGAGGGCGACAGCGACCAGCGCCACCAGTGCCAGGCCGAGAAAGATATAGCAGCCGGTCGGGGTGCCGCGTCGCGGCGGTTTCGGTGGGGCTTCAGGCTCCACCTCTGAAAAAAAGTTGTAGTCACTCATTCCTGTCACGCATCTCTGGATTCAGGCCGGCTGTGCGCGGCGTCGCCCGCGATGGGCGGTTACTCCGGCGGGATCAGCCCCAGCGCGCGGGCGTAGCTTTCAAGCCGGGCCAGGCTCGGCTCGGTCAGGTGCGATCCATCCCCGAACACGATCGTTGGGATGCTGCGATAGCCGTTGTTGATCTGCTTGACGAGGGCTTCGGCATCTTTGTCCTTGTCCACGTCAATCCACTCGTATGGGATTTGCTTGTCGTCGAACCATTTGCGGGCGCGGCGGGTATCGCCGCACCACATCGCTCCGTAGAATTTGATGGTATGTTGCGTGTCTGCCATGCGAAAAAATCACCCTCGCTCACTGAGTGTCACGGTTTGCTCGATAGCTCTTGCTTGACTGCCGCGTACAACGCCTCGGCGTGCAGGTCGTGAAGCGACAGGCACGCGCCGTCCAGATTCTCGGCCAGCTTGCGCGCCAGTCCCTGGTCAAACGCCACGTGCTCCATGTTGATCACCACCGACCGGATGTCCTCGTCGCGGATGCGGTTGGCGATCTTGTAGGCTTCCACCTGTGGTGGCAGATGCCCCAGGCTCACGTTGCCGGCGCCGTCGGTGAGGATGATGAGCAATGGCATCACCTCGGGATGCAGGTTTTTCTCGCGCATCACCACGTGGTAGGCCAGAGACAGGCCAGCCGCCAGCGGCGTCTTGCCACCCACCGGGATGTCGGCCAGTGCCTTCTTGGCCAGCTCCACCGAAGACGTGGGCGGCAGGATGAGGGTGGCCGTGTTTTTCTGGAACACGATCAGCCCCACACGGTCGCGCCGTTGATAGGCGTCGGTCAGCAGCGACATGATGGCGCCCTTGGTGGCGGCCATGCGCTCGGCCACGGCCATGCTCCACGAGGCGTCGACCACGAACATGACCAGATTGGCCATGCGCCGCACGCGCACCTTTTTGAAGAAATCCTGGCGCCGGACAACGAATCTCGGATTTTGAGTTTTGGATTTTGAGTTTTGAGCTTGTCGCTCGCGCTGGTGGATGGCTGCGGCGCGCAGGGTGGCGTCGAACGCCAGGTCGTCCACACGCCGGCCCTGCATGGGCCGGGAGGTGATGTAGCGTCCGCGTTTGCGCTCGGTGCGGCTGGTGCTGCGCCGGCCGGCGCTGCTGCGCGTGATGCGGTCGAGCGGCGTGGCGAGCTTGCGCACCCGAAACACGTCACCCACCGACACGGCGTTCCCGCCGCGAAAGTCCTGCGCGCTTTGCGGAGAGGAGGGAACCTGTTGAATGGTCGGTTGCGAGGGACTAAACGACGCGTCTGCGTTCTCGCTTAGCCCCTCTTCACTTTTTTTGCGCTGCTGCTGTCCTGTTTGCCTTGCTGGGCCTGGGCTTCCTGCTGCGCGCCCTGCGAGATCTGTTGCTCGATCTGCTGGAGTTTGTCGCCCAGGGCGGCCATGGCCTGCTCGGTGTCCTGGAATGGCTGGCGCTTCAGCCGGTGGGGTAGCGCCAGTTCCGCGGCCAGCAGGACATCCTGATCGGTGATGCTCTCGCGCCCCATGAATGCGGCCTGTGCCCGCGCGGTCTTCAGGATCACGATGTCGGCACGATGCCCGTCGACTCCTAGGCTGGCCACCAGATTGGTGATGGTTGCCAGGTCGCGCTGCGTATGACGCACGCGCGGCAGCCGCTCGCGCGCCTCGGCAATCTCCTGGGTCAGTGCCTGCTCGTATGGCTCCCATGCTGTGGCGAAGGCGGCCGGGTCGGCCTCAAAAGCCAGGTTGCGCTCCAGAATCTGCATGCGCTGGTGGGCATCGTGAATGCCCTGGATGTCCACGCACAGAGCAAAGCGGTCCAGCAATTGTGGTCGCAGGTCGCCTTCCTCTGGGTTCATCGAGCCGATGAGGACAAAGCGGGCCGGATGTGCAAAGCTGATGCCTTCGCGCTCGACCACATTCACGCCCATGGCTGCCACATCGAGCAGCAAATCGACCACGTGGTCGTCGAGCAGGTTGACTTCGTCCACATACAACACGCCCCGGTTGGCGGCTGCCAGAACGCCCGGCTCGAAGCGCCGCTCGCCTTTTTGAATCGCTTTCTCGATGTCGAGGGTGCCGACGACGCGATCCTCCGTGGCGCTGACCGGCAGGTTGACGAAGGCCGTCTTGCGACGCAGCGTCTTGAACTTTTCGCCGGCGGCCATGCGCGCGCGCAGATCGTCGGTGAAAGTGGCCGGGTTGTTCGGATCGCACGAGAACGGATCGCCTTCGATCACGTCGATCTCAGGCAGGATGGCGGCCAGCGCGCGGGCGGCGGTGCTCTTGGCGGTGCCGCGCTCGCCGCGAATCAACACGCCGCCGATCTGCGGATAGATTGCGTTGAGAATCAGGGCGCGCCGCATACGATCCTGGCCCACGATTGCGGTGAAGGGAAAAATCGTTGTCATCGCTGGGATGATAACACCGTCGCCGAGGCGAGACGACAGACGACAGACAACAGATGACAGACGACGGATGACAAGCGCGGAAGTCTGTGCTCTGTAATCTGTAATCTGGAATCTGGAATCTGCCTCCGTCCCGCACCTGTGATATAGTCCCGTTCACTCTTATCCAGAGCAGCCGAGGGACCGGCCCGAAGAAGCTGCGGCAACCGGCGCAACACGAGTGGTTGGGTTCAATCGCTTGGTTTGTGTCTGGTGCCAATTCCGGCAGAATAACCTTTTCTGGAAGATAAGAGGGACGTTCAGATGAACGACTCGCTGAAACGCGCCTCTTCCGTCCAGAAGAGGGGCGTTTTTTGTTGCGCGTGATTCGACAGCGCCGGCGGCACAGGGTTCCGGCTTGCTGGCGACAATTCCACACCTGTTAGGAGTTAAGACGTTACATGACAAAGCGTAATATCGTAGTGAGCGAGGCAACTGGCGCGTTCATTGAGGATCAGGCGGTCGAGATCGTCGAGCGCAAGGGCGTCGGCCATCCAGACAGTTTGTGCGACGGTATTGCCGAATCGATCTCGCAGGCATACACCGACTGGTGTGTGGCCAACCTGGGTGGCCCGCTGCATCACAACTTTGACAAGGTGCAGTTGGTGGCCGGCGAGTCCTCGCCAAGGTTCGGTGGCGGCGACGTCATCAAGCCCATTCGCATTCAGATCGCCGGGCGCGGCACGCCGGAATACAACGGCACGAAGGTGCCCGTGGACACCATCGCCATCCAGGCAGCCAAGGATTACGTGCGCCGGACGATGAAGTATCTTGACCCGGACAAGCACATGGTCGTCGACTGCTTCGCCGGCCGCGGCTCCTCCGAACTCATCAGCCAGGTGGTGCAGGTGACGGCCAACGATACGTCGTTTGGCGTCAGCCACTGGCCGCGCAGTGGGCTGGAAGAGGCCGTTTATCAGACCTGCAATTACATCACCGGCAAACTGCGCGATGAGTTCCCCGTGGGCGAAGATGTCAAAGTCATGGGCTGTCGCATTGGCAATGACATTACCCTTACCGTCGCGCTTCCGTTCATCGCCAGCCGCATTGCGGACGCAGCCGAGTATGAAGAAGCCAAGCGCGCCGCTCAGGAAGCGATCCAGATCTTCGCCGAGAAAATCACCCCCGACCGCAATGTGAAAGTGATGGTGAACACCGCCGACCAGGCTAAGCGCGGCGATTACTACCTGACGGTCACCGGCACCTCGGCTGAGATGGGCGACGACGGCGAAGTCGGGCGCGGCAACCGCGCCAGCGGCCTCATCACGCCCATGCGCTCTGCCTCGCTCGAAGCCCCCTGCGGCAAGAACCCGGTCAGCCATGTCGGCAAGGTGTATAACGCACTGGCGCTCGACACGTGCCGGGCCATCATCAACCGTGTGCCGGAGGTCAAGGAGGTGACGATGCAAATCTTGTCGCAGATTGGCCACCCGATCGACCAGCCGCTGGTGTGCAACGCTCAGGTGCGCACGAGGTCGGGCGTTCTGTCCGATGAGACCCGCGCTGCTGTCACGGCCGTAATCGACGAACATCTCACCAACATCGCCGACGTGCGCGCCAAGATTCGCGCCGGCGAGATCACCCTTTTCTAGGAGCGTAGTCAGTAGTCAGAAGCTGGCTACTGGTATCTGGCTACTGGCTACTGATATCTGACTGCTGCCATGGATACCTACGAAATCGACATCGCCGGCGTGCACCGGCATCTGCGATTGATGGAAGTCGCGCCCGGCGTGCGTATCGCGGTGCTCAACATCCTCGGCGACACCGAGTTGACCGAGGCTGCTGCGCGGGCGCTGGCGGGCCGCATCCCGCCAGGGGTGCAGTACCTGGTGACGGCCGAGGCCAAGAGCATTCCCCTGGTCTATGCGCTGTCGGTCGTGTCGGGTCTGCCCTATGTGGTGCTGCGCAAGTCCTACAAGCCGTACATGGGCGACGCGCTGTCGGCCGAGACGTTATCTATCACCACCGGCAAGCCGCAGACGCTGTATCTCGACGAGAAAGACCGCGACGCCATAAACGGCAAGAACGTGGTGGTGGTCGATGACGTGATCAGCACCGGCAGCACGTTGCAAGGCATGCGGCTGATCTTGCAGAAGGCCGGCGCCAATGTGGTGGCCGATATGGCGATTCTCACGGAAGGCGATCGCGCCAAATGGCAGAACGTCATCGCGCTCGGTCACCTGCCTGTTTTCACGAGTTAATGCCGCGCGCCCGGATTCCTTAGCACATGTCAAAAGAGCATCTATCGACCGTCTGGGCGCGCGCGTTCGACATTCCCGTCGAGCGCGGCGAAGGGCCTTACCTGATCGACACACAGGGCCGGCGCTATCTTGATTTCACCTGTGGCATCGCCGTTGCCAATACCGGTCATGCGCACCCGCGCGTGGTGCGCGCCATTCAGGAGCAGGCGGCAAAGCTCATTCACGGCCAGATTGGCGTCGTGACGCCAGAGCCGGTGCTCCAACTGACCGACGAACTGCGCCAGATTCTGCCGCCGGCCCTCGACACCTACTTCTTTGCCAACAGCGGCGCCGAGGCGATCGAGGCGGCGGTCAAGCTGGCCCGGCAGGCTACCGGCCGCACGAATGTGATCGTGTTCGAAGGATCATTTCATGGCCGGACGCACATGACGATGGCCATGACGACCAGCAAGAACGGGTATCGGCTCAGGTATCAGCCGCTGCCGGCCGGCGTGTTCGTCGCGCCTTACGCCTACTGCTATCACTGCCCGGTTGCCCGCCATACGATGTCGCCGGTTGAACGCGCCCGCCTGAGCGCCAGTCAGCCGGATGGCGCTGCCTGCTGTGACTACGCCCTTGACCAGTTGCAGTACCTGCTCAAGACCCAGACTGCGCCGCAGGAAACGGCTGCTATGGTGATCGAGCCGGTGCTGGGCGAGGGCGGCTACGTCGTTCCGCCACGCAGCTTCATCCAGGCGTTGCGGCGTATCTGCGACGAACATGGCATCCTGCTGGTGTTCGACGAAATCCAGACTGGCTTCGGGCGCACCGGCAAATTCTTCGCGCTCGAGCACTTCGGCGTCGTGCCCGACATCCTCGCCATGGCGAAGGGCATTGCTTCGGGGATGCCGCTAAGTTGTGTGGCTGCCCGGCGCGACATCATGTCCAAATGGACTGCCGGCGCGCACGGCGGCACGTACGGGCCAAATGTCGTCTCGGCGGCAGCGGCAGTCGAAACCATCCGCGTTCTGCGTGAAGAAAAGCTGATCGAGAACAGCACTGCGCGCGGCGCGCAGTTGATGCGCGGGTTGCGCGAACTTCAGCGCCAGTTCCCGGCGCTGGGCGATGTGCGCGGCCTGGGTTGTATGGTCGGCGTCGAACTGGTCGATTCAGAGGGAGCGCCCGACAAGGCGCTGACCGACCGGCTGACGCGATTCTGCGCCGACCACAATCTGCTGCTGCTCACCTGCGGCACCTATGGAAACGTCATCCGCTGGATACCGCCGCTGGTCGTCTCAGAGCAGCAGATCGACGAAGCGCTCAACATCTTTGCCGCGGCGCTCGATCAGTCGACCGCCTGACACAAAAAGAGGGATTGCATCCAGCGATGCAATCCCTTCAGATGGTAATTCCGCCGGCGCCGAAAACCTAGCGGCCGCTCCAGCTCCAGAAGGGGACTGTGAACATGCCGAAGAAGATCGCCATGGCACACAGCAGGCCGATGCACGTCAGCACGATGTTGACCGCGCCGAGGATGATGCCGGCCAGCGCCAGTCCATCGCCGGTTTGCGTGGCCGGGTTTTCTCTGATCTGGTTGCGGGCAACCACGCCCGCAATCACGCCTACGATGCCACCCAGCCCGAACAGCCCGACCCAGCTCAGGATGCTGGACACCAGGCTGACGATGGCCCAGGCGTTCGTCTGTGGCGGCATTGTCGCGTAGCTCGGCATCGGCGGGGGTGGCATGTAAGCCGGCTCTGGCGCAGGCGCGGGGGCTGGCTGTGAAGGCGTTACGGCGCCCTCATCGGGCAGTTTGTTAGTGTTCTGTTCTTCCATTGTGTCTGTCTCCTGACAAGTGATACGAACGAGCCGGCGCAAAGTGGCGCGGCTTTGTGCTGGCGCAGCAAAACAGATTGATAGGCCGGCGCGCGTGGCGTGGCCTTGTTACGGCCCAACGTCGCGCATGATGATGGGGATGTAGCTGGTGAAGAGCGGCGGCCGGGGGTCGATCTGTGCCTGGATCGAGTAGCCATCGTGCCACGCCTGTGTGTTGCCCATGCGATCCACGGCGCGCACGCGGAATTCATAGGTGCTGCCCGGTATGCCCAGGAAGATTGTCTCGCTGTTGACAATGCCGGCGGCGATGGTAATCCACTGTGTCTCGGTCAGCGGCGTGTAGACTGCGATCGGCACGCTCGTCGTGTAGGCGACCAGTTCGGTGATGACCATCGGTTGGGTGATCTCGACCGAGCCGGATAGAACCAACTCGTAGGCGATGCGGGTCACTTCTCGCTCGGACACGACGGGGGAATAGATTGTCGATGCGCGGATCAACTCGCGCGCTTGCACATCGAAGCTGGCTACACCGCTCAATGTGTCCGTAGCCCACCAGGTTAAGCGCAGGCCGGTTAGCGGCCTGGGCAGCGCGGTGGCTGCTGCCTCTGCCGCTTCTTGCTGCGGCGTGGGCGCGAGCGTATCCGCCGGCGCGACTGTGTCGCTGATTGTGTCTGTGGTGAGAATGGTCGTCTCGATGCCGCTGATCTCATCCGCTGTGGATATGGATGTGGTTACGATGAGATCGCCGGTTGGCGTGATGAGGCCCCCGATCAGGCCCTCAGCCGGCGTGCGGATGTCTGCATCGGGTGTGGCCGGCGCCGGCGTGGGATCGGGTGGCAGCGGTGTTGGCGATGGCGCCGGCGTGGCTGTCTCGGCCGGCGGCGTGGGGGGCGGCGCCTCGCTGCGTTGCTCGGCAGATAGCATCTGCGCCCACGGTGGGGTGGTGTCGACGAGGATCACACGCGCCGGAGACCAGTCGCTGGTGGCTGTGCCGTCGCTGGCGCTCACACGCCACAAGTAGCGGCCATCGCCGGCCAGTGGCGCAATCCATTCCGTATCGCTGATCCAGCCACTGCCGACGCTCCAGGTCACGCCGTCTTTCCAGATGGAGGCGAAGAAGCGACGCGGTTTGCCGCTCGAATCGGCGTCGCCCCCATCACGCCAGCGCAGGGTGACGGTGGGTGCAGCCGTCCATTGCGCTTCTGGAGCGTCATCGACGATCGGCGCGTTCGGCGGCAAGTTGGCGAAGGTCAGGCGCGCCCATCCATCCCGGTTCACATACTCGATCTCCACGCGATGCAGGCCGGTGGTCAGGGACAGCTCACGCTGATGACGCACCAGAATGTTGGGCGAGTCCCAGGCGTTGATCTCCAGTCGCCCGTTCACCCACATGCGCACGCCGCCCACAGCATCAATGACAAAGGGATAGACGCCTTCGGACAGCGCCAGCACGCGCGTCCAGCGCGCCGAGAAGCCCATGGCGCTCATGTTGGCTGCCGGCGCAGCGCCGTTCCAGCGGAAGTTGAGCGATGGGTCCCAGCGCACCATCGACATGGGCGGGGCCAGCACGGTATTGTTGAAGTATTGGCCGATCCAGTTGCCGAATATGCTTGGCAGTGGTTCGCTTTCAGGATACTGCGCCAGGGCCAGTTCCGACAATTTGCGAATGTGGCTGCGGCTGAGGCGCAGCGCGGAGAAGGTGTCGATATCTGGAATGCGCCGGCGTTGTCCGTCTTGAATCAGGTAGAGTGGCGCGCCGTCTTCCTCGCCCTGCACGATCAGCGGGGCGCGCCATACAAAACGGACGGCGTCGGCCCATAGCGCGCGCGGCTCGTCATCACCGCTGAGGTTGCCCAGATAGACGCTGCCGGCCCCGCCGCGCGTGAACGGGAATGTGCCGAGCGGCATCCAGCCTTCCACAGCGTTGCGCTGAGATCGGCGCACCAGGTTCATGCCCTCTGCGTGGGTGATGCGGTAGGTGGCGATATGGGCTGTGGAGTTGGTGGTCTGGTCTGTGTTGGTATACGTTGTGGCCGGCATCCAGGCCATCACCTCCCACAGCCCGTCGAACGGCAACTGTGGCGACCAGCGCGCCCAGGCGGTGTCGTCGTCTGGCCCGAGGTTGGTCGGGTCGGTGGTCAGGGTGGCGCGGGCTTCGCCGCCGTAACCAGATCCCAGGCGCTCCTGCCACAAACCTTCGGCAGAGAATCCGGGGTCGGTGTCATTGACGACGACTTCGTAGGTGACCTGCGGCGCAGCCGGCAGTGTGCCGGCTGCGTATCCCTCGCCGCCGGGCACGACTGTGATGATGGCGAATCCGCCATAGCCGACGCCCCATTCCAGCTCGGTGTCGGATTTTTGCCACAGATGCGGGCGCACGATCATGATCTGCCGCCCGCCGGTGGTGTCATAGCCGATGATGGTGCCGGCGTGGCTGCCCCAGGGTGACTCGCTGAATGCGCCGATGACCGGCCTGCCTGCGTCGATCTCCTCCACGATCTGCTCGAAGGTGGGCGCGGCGATCGGCGTGATGGTGAACAGATAATTCTGCCCCGCCACGAACTCGCGCAGACCTGCGCTGACATCCCAGGCATCGTAGCCGGTGTCGCCAGGCTTGCCGTTGTCGTTGCCGTTGCTCATGCAGAGCAGGTTGGGGAACACGTCGCGCAGGCGTTGCAGCATGCGATTCTGGTCGCCGTCCCACAGGTTCGGGTAGCCCTTCTGTGCCCAGTATTGCAGCACCGACGCCGATGCCACAGTAAAGCAGCCCGGCCAGCAGCCATCTGTGTCGCAAGGGCAGGCCCAGGAATTGCTGAAGCCAGGGATGATGTTGTTCGGCATGTCGCTGAGCACGACGCGCGCATTCTGGATCCTGGGCGGCTTCTTGAAGGGGAACTTGGGCAGATGGGGCCGGCTTTGCGGCCCCGGACGCGCGGCGTACACGGCCGGCTGTGCCAGTGTGACCACCAGAACAGCAATGAGACACAGGCTGATGCGGGCCAGCAGGCTCGTACCGCGCATGACGGCGATTATAGGTCAATAGCCGCGTGGCGTTATTCGTCGAGCAAGCCGGCCAGATCGGCATGGCTGATGGTGCGCGAGCGCTGCACGGCGCGCCGCCGGCCCAGCATGCGCGGGATGCCGAGCAGGCCGGCCAATTGCCCCTTCAGCCGGTTGCGCGCCGCCTGCCCGCGCCAGGCGCGCAGCGCGTCGCGGGTGATGCGCCATTGCTCGGCGATCACTTTGCCCAGGTGCGGGCGCAGGATATCCCCCGGCACATCCTTGGCCAGCAGCCAGATGAAATTGCGCCCGTCGTAATAGCTGTTCACAACGCCGCCGCCGGTTGCGCTGACCTTGTGATAGACGATGGCATCATGCGCGAAGGCGCACTTGTAGCCGGCCAGTTGCGCGCGCCACGACAGGTCCACGTCTTCGCACGAGAACTCAAAGGTTTCGTCGAGCAGGCCGATCTGGTCGAGCATGGCGCGCCGATAGACCGATGCCGCGCCGCAGGCGCCGAATACGTATTCGGTGTCGAACCGACCATTGTCCACCTGCCACGCGCCCCGGTTGCCGGGCACGCCGCGCAGGGTGTAACAGTCGCCGGCGGAATGCAGCCGGTCGCGCTGGTCGAATAGTCGCAGCTTGCTGGCAACGAAGCCGGCGTCGGGGTGCGCGTCGAAAGTGGCGACGACGTTCTCCAGCCAGCGCGGGTCAGCTTCTGTGTCGTTGTTCAGCAGCGCCACGAACTCGCCGCGCGAGGCGCGGATGCCGGCGTTGCACGCGCCGGCGAAGCGCTTGTTCACCGGCAGCGCAATCAGTCGTACCTCCGGGAAATCGCGTTCGACCAGCGCGCGGGTTCCATCCTTCGATGCGTTGTCGACCAGGATGATCTCGTAGGCCGGCAACGTCTGGCGCCGCAGCGCCTCCAGGCAGACCGGCAGATGATGCGCGCCGTTCCAGGTCGGGATGACGACCGACACGAGCGCCGGGCGATGGGCCGGGTAGCGGTTGGGATGGAGATCTGCGCTCCCGGTGGAACTGGCGTCGCGTGGCAGAGGGGCAGACGATCCTGTCATGGCGCGCGCCATTATAATCGCCGGACATTCAGGCGAGGACTCGACCGAGCAACCGAACTCCTGCGCTCCAGCGCCCCGTCCTCGGGGCGCGATCCCCGCCATGCAAAAAGTAGTTTCACTCGATTCGATCGCGCAACTGAAGCGCGACAAGCGTGTTTTGACAATGAGCCAGGCGGATCGCGGATTCGAAGAACCAGCGTCGGAGACACCGGCGGCTGATGCGCACATGCCGGCCGCGTCGGCGCCGGACTCTAATGCGCCGGCCCCGCCCGCGGTCGAAGACGACCTGTCGCTGGCGCGACAGGCTCGGCAGAATCCAGAGGCGTTCGGTGCGCTGTACGAGCGGTATGTGGGCGCGATCTACCGCTATGTCTATTACCGCGTGGGCAACAGCGAGGATGCCGAGGATTTGACGGCGCGAGTGTTCATGCGTGCGCTGAAGCACGTTCACAACTACCGTGATCGGGGTGTGCCGTTCTCGGCGTGGCTGTACCGCATTGCGCACAATGTGGTGGCCAACTTCCACCGTGACAACAGCCGACACCCCTCGGTGCCACTGGACGACGCCCAGATGGAACTGCATGGCGCGCATCACGACGACGCCGACTTGAAGATCGATGTGGACCGGCAGCGCGACCGCTTGATCCGGGCAATCCGGCTGCTGCCGGAAGATCGCCAGCAACTAGTGGTGTTGAAGTTTGTGGAGCAGATGCAGAATGCAGAGATCGGACAGATCATGAATCGCAGCGAGGGCGCTGTGAAGTCGCTGTACCATCGCACGCTGGCCCAGCTCCGGGAAGTGTTGGACGGAATCACATGACACGCGCGAAACTGACCGCTGAGGACATCGACTGGCTGGAGCGCCGCATTCATGCGGCGGTTGGCCCGGTGTCGCCGCGCCCGCAGTTCGTGAATGATGCGAAGGCGGCGTTGCTGCGCGAGGCGGCGCAGGGGGAGACGCGCCGGCTGGCGTGGTGGCCGGCAGCCTACTTCATGGTGTGTCTGGCCGGGCTGCTGCTGGTTGTTGTGGCGGCGCGCCGCCGCTGGTTGTGGCGGTGATTGACGGCGCGCTGAACCGCGCGAGTGACACACGGAGCGCGCGGTTCAGCGCCGTTGGCGCCAGTCCGACATGAAGGTTTGGATGCGCGCCTGGATACGCGATCGAGTGGATGCGGCCACGGTTTGAGCGTTGCCGGCTGCGGCGTGAGCGCGAATCAGCGGGTCGGCGATCTTGTCGCAGATCGTCCGCGTGCCGGCGGCTACTTGCGCGGTGAAGGCTTGCGCTTTGGGCATAGCGCGTTCTGTGCCCTGGCGCAGTTTGTGCATGGCGTAGACCAGCCCGCCGGCGATCGCCAGCGGCACGAGGGCGCAGATCAACGCCTGAACGATCAACAGGATCAGTGCAATGCTGCCGGGTGTGCTCATAGTGCGTAGTGCGTATTGCGTAGCGCGTATTACGGGGTGGGTGGGAGTTCGTACAACTCGACCAGGACGCCGAACGCGCTTTTGGGATGGATGAAGGCATAGCGCGTGCCGTCGGGCTTTTGCACTGGCTGGGGGTTGATGAGTTCTGCGCCGTGGGCGGTCAGGCGGGCCAGGGTGGCCTCGATGTCGGCCACCTGGATGCACAGGTGATGCATGCCGGGGCCATGTTTGGCCAGCCATTTGGCAACGCCGGTGTCGTCGCGGGTCGGTTGCAGAATCTCAATCTCGCTGTCGCCGTTGCCGAGCGGCAGGAATGCGACTGTGACTGCTTCGCGCTCGACAGTCTCGACCCGTTCGACGTGAAGGCCAAGCGCGTCGCGATAGAACGCCAAAGCCGTGTCGATGTCTGTCACGGCGATGGCCAGGTGATTCAGGCGGTGTTGTTGCGCCATGGGGTTAATCCGTTTGCACACCGACGTTCTGGCCGCCTCGGATTGGGTCGCCGTTGAAATGGTCGTCGTTCAGGTCGCTGCCGATGACGACGTTGCGCCCGACTTTGAGGTTCGGCGGTATGAGCGTGTTTTTGCCGACGACACTGATGCCGGTGCTGATGTTGAAGTCGGTGTTCTCTGTGAAGTCGGTGCCAAAACCAATGTGGGCGCCGCGCCCCACCACCACGCGCTTGTCCACAATGCTGTGGTCCACCACGGCCCCCGGCTCGATCACTGCGTCGGTCATGACGATGGAATAGCGCACCACCGCTCCGCGATGCACGCGCACGCCCGGCGAGAGCACCGAGTATTCAACGGAGCCTTCGATCACGCAGCCGTCGGTGATCAAGCTGTGGTTGACTGTGGCGCCGGTGCGAATGTTGACAGGCGGGCGTTCTTCGCTGCGGGTGTGGATGACCCATTCACGGTCGAGCAGATCCAGCGTTGGATTGTCGGCCAGCAGATCGACATGCGCTTCCCAGTAGGCCTGAATGGTTCCCACATCCACCCAGTAGCCGCCGTAGGGGAAGGCGAACACCCGGTAATTGTTGTTGATCATCCTGGGAATGATGTTGTGACCGAAGTCGTGTGAAGAATTCCCGTCCTGGGCGTCTTCGCGAAGAGCGCGCTCGAGGGCGTCGCGGTTGAACACGTAGATGCCCATTGAGGCCAGCGTACCTTTGGGCTGCTTGGGCTTTTCCTCAAAACTGGTGACACGCAGATCGCTGCTGGTTTGCAGAATGCCGAACCGGCTGGCCTCGTCGGGGTCGACCTGTAAGGTCGCAATGGTGACATCGGCCTGCTTGTCCTGGTGAAAGTTGACCAGGATGCTGTAATCCATTTTGTAGACATGGTCGCCGGCCAAAATGAGCACGTAGTCCGGCTTCTGGTTGTGAATGAAATCGAGATTTTGATAAATGGCATCGGCTGTGTTGGCGTACCAGTCCGAGTCTTTGCGGCCTTGATAAGGGGAGAGGACGTACACGCCGCCATTGAGCCGGTCGAGATCCCATGGCGCACCGTTGCGGATATGGTCCATCAGCGAGCGGGGTCGGTACTGGGTCAGAACACCCACGGTGGTGATGCCGCTGTTGACGCAGTTGGACAGTGGAAAGTCGATGATCCGGTATTTGCCTGCAAAGGGAACGGCGGGCTTCGCGCGTTTGTCAGACAACACACCCAGACGACTGCCGCGGCCGCCGGCCAGAATCATTGCGAGTGTTCGCATAAGCAACCCCTATGCCGATTTTGGATTTCTGATTTTGGATTTTGGATTAGCGATACGTGTCACATCTGCGCGGCTCAATTATCCAACACTTTAGCTCAACCAGTCTGTGACGGCTTTGCTCAAACCGTTGAGCGGGCCGCGCCGGATGGTGGGACCGGGCAGGCTGTTCAGGAAGGCCTGCCCGTAGCCCTTGCTCATCAGCCGTTTGTCCAGCACCAGGATCACGCCGCGATCGGTCTTCGAGCGGATGAGCCGGCCAAATCCCTGCCGGAAGCGCAGCACCGTCTCGGGCACCGAATACTCGTTGAAGGCGTCGTCGAAGGTTTCGCTGCGCGCGGCGAAGATCGGGTCACTGGGCACGTCGAACGGCAGCTTGCAGATGGCGACTGCGCTCAGTTTGTCGCCCTGGATGTCCACGCCCTCCCAGAAGCTGCGCGTGCCGAGCAAGACTGCTTTGTCTGCCGCGCGGAATTGCTCGAGCATGACGCGGCGCGAGGTGCCATCGCCCTGTTCGTACACCACAATGCCGTCTTCCAGCAGCCTGGCGCTGATGGCGCGCGAGGTGGCGCGCAGTTGCGAGTAGCTGGTGAACAGCGCCAGTCCCCGGCCCTGTGAGGCGCGGAACAGATCGATCAGCGCGCGCTCGACCACTGGTTGATAGCCGGCCTGATTCGGTTCTGGGATGTCGGTGACCAGATACACCAGCGTGGACGCGGCGTAGTCGAACGGCGAGCCGACAGCCAGCGTGGTCACGTCGCCGGCATCCAGCCGCTCTTGCACGTAGTTGAAGCTGGGCTGATTCCGCGTTGCCGGCGTGGCGGTGCGCAATGTGGCCGATGTCAGCACCACCGACTTTTTGGCCTCCCACAGGTGCTTGCGCATCAACGGGCCAACGTTCAGCGGCGCGGCGTGCAACGTCAGGCGCGGGGCGTAGGCCCGCCCGCGCCCCGTTCCGCCGTTCGCGCGATCCGGCTCCAACTCGGCCCAGTAGATCATCTGGTCGTTGGGCTTACTGATCATGCCGGTCATGTTTTCGCTAGCGTCGGTGAAGAAACGCATGGCCCCATTGATGCGCGCCAGCAGGATGTCCAGATCGCCGATACCGGCGTTGCTCAAATCGTTCAGGGCGCGGAAGATGCTGTCCAGCCCTCGGACGAGCGCGTTGAGTTCGCGGCGCAGGTTGTCGAAGGCGATGTCGAGGCGCGACCAGCCGGGGCTGTTGCGCACCGCGCGGGTGATGCGCGTGCGTTGCGCGTAGTCGGACGAATCGCCATTGCTGTGCTCGCTGAGGAACGCGACAAACTCGTCGAAGAAAATATCGACCCGGTCGGCAGCCCGCCCAATGGCCTGCTCGGCCACATCGGTCAGGTTGATGAGCATGCCGCCCTGATCGGCCGGCAGGGACTGTTTGGCGCGTGTGGCGATGTCGGCCAGCAGGCCGGTCGGGCGGCGGCTGCCTGGCTTGTGCAACTCTTCCAACTGGCGCGCCATCTCGAAGCGGTCGATGCTGTAGGACAGCGAGTCTGTGGCGGCCGCCTCCAGGTGGTGCGCTTCGTCGACGATCAGGTAATGGTATTCCGGAAGGGCGCGATTTTCGACGGCGATGTCGGCCAGCAACAATGCGTGATTGACGATCACGACATGGGCGCTTTCGGCCAGCCGGCGGGCCTGATGAAAGTAGCAGTCGGTCGCGCTGCATGTGCTGAAGTTGCAGGCTGGATTCTGCGCCGACAGGGCGTTGAAGGCGGCGCGCTCGCCGGGCGCCGGCATGAACAGCTCGTCGGCGTCGCCGGTGAGGGTGTTCGGCAGCCAGATGAGGATCTTGGTCAGCAGGCGCGCCTCGTCCAGCGTCTTGGGGCCGTTCCTGCGCAACTCATTCAGCCGGAGCGGGCACAGGTAGCGCCCGCGCCCTTTCATCACTGCCGCGCGACCATCGATGCCCAGCGCCTGTGTGACGGCCGGCACATCCTTCTCGAAAAGCTGTTCTTGCAGGTTGATGGTGTTGGTGCTGACGACGACGCGCTCGCCGTTCTGGATGGCCCACAACATGGCCGGGATAAGGTAGGCGACCGACTTGCCGGTACCGGTGCCGGCCTCGATCACAGCGTGGCCCGCCTCGTTGAAGGCCGTTGTCACCAGCTTGAGCATGTCGATCTGTTGCGGGCGCATCTCGTAGCCGGTGAAGTGCCGGGCGAACGCGCCGCCCTCGGCCAGCACGCCGGCGACCTGCTCGACATCCAGCGGGCGGATATCCTCACGCGGTTCGAGCGGCTGGGCGGTCAGTTGGGATTTCAGGGCCGCTTTGCGGGCCAGCACGGTCTGGCCCGATTTGGCGCGCTTCAGTTGCGCGCCGATGGTGGTGGTGAACACACCGCGCGCTTGCCGTTCCAGTGCGTCGCGCCAGAATGTAGCCAGTGACCAGCCGCTGCGCTCGGCGTGCTCGACGATCTCTTCAAGCACATCTCTCGGCAGCTCGACGGCTCGCTCAAACACCTTCACGTACAGTTGATGGGCCACGCGCGCGTCGTCCAGGGCGCGATGGGTGGCCGGCAACTGGATGCCCAGCTCGCTTGCCAGCGCGCCCAGCGAGTAGCGCCCGGCGTGCGGGACGAGAATGCCGGCCAGCTCAAATGTATCGATGGACGGGTTGCTGAGGAACTGGTTCTGCTTGCGCAGGAAACCTAGATCGAACGCGATATTGTGGCCGACGATGGGTGCGTTGCCGACGATGCGCTGCGCGTGCCGCAGACCGTCCCACAAGGGAATGCCCTCGCGCTCGATCATGTCCTGGGTGATGCCGGTGAGATCGGTGATCTTTTGGGGAATGGGCCGGCGTGGGTTGATGATGCTGCTCCATTCCTCCAGCACATCATCGCCGCGAAAGCGGACGACGCCGATTTCGATGATCGCGTCGCGTTCAGAGTCGAGGCCGGTGGTTTCGATATCGAGGGAGACGAAAGTGCGCATGGTTGTTCGAGGATGATTCTACCGCCCCCGATATATACTGTGCGCGCCGGCGAGGTTGCGCAACACGATGGAACTGAAACAGATCGTTCAACTGGTTGAAGGCGAAGTGCTCAC
>DAOUDB010000324.1:0-8077 GCA_034431495.1 Thermoflexales bacterium | reverse complement strand
CATGGCACCAATCCGGCCTCGTCGGCGATGGCCGGCCTGAAGGTAGTGGAATTGCCTTCTGATCCGCGCGGCAACGTCGATCTCGAGGCGCTGAAGGCCAACCTCGACGACACCGTGTGCGGGCTGATGATCACCAACCCTAACACGTTGGGGATGTTCGAGGAGCACATCGAAGAGGTTGTCAAAGCAGTGCACGCGGCCGGCGGGCTGGTGTACGGCGACGGCGCAAATATGAATGCGCTGCTGGGCATTGCCAGGCCCGGTGAGATCGGCTTCGATGTCATGCACTACAACCTGCACAAGACTTTCAGCACGCCCCATGGCGGGGGCGGGCCGGGGTCGGGACCGGTGGCCGTGGCCCGGCATCTGGTTGATTTCCTGCCCGGCCCCATCGTGCGCCCCAAGCCCGGCAGTGAAAAAGACGCCGAGGGTGTTCCCTTGTATGAATGGTTCACCCCGCCCAAGAGTATCGGACGCATGCGGGCCTTCTGGGGCAACTTCGGCATGTTGGTGCGCGCTTACACCTATATCCGTGTGCATGGCGAAGATGGCCTGCGCGCTGTCAGCCAGCACGCTGTGCTGAACGCCAACTATGTGCAGGCGCGCATCAAGCACGTCTATCCAGTTCCGCAGGGCGAGCGACATTGCATGCACGAGGTCATTGCGCAGGGCAAATTGCCCGGCGCGCCCGATGTGCGCGCCCTGGACATCGCCAAGCGGCTGATGGACTACGGCTTCCACCCGCCGACCAACTACTTCCCGCTCATTGTCCCCGAGGCGCTGATGATCGAGCCGACCGAGACCGAGTCGAAGCAGACTCTGGATGAGTTTGTCGATGCGCTTTTGGCTATCGCCGAGGAAGCCAGACGTTCGCCCGAGCTGCTCAAGAGCGCGCCGCACTCGGCGCCCCTCAAACGGCTCGACGAAGTCAAGGCGGCCAAAGATCTCGTCTTGTGCTGTCGTGTTGGATGATCTCTCATCGCGAAGTGACGCACAGCGCACAGAGCGGATGCGCCTTTGTGCCTTGTGTGTCGCTGCGCTTCAACCCTGAGCCATGACCAAACGAGAACAAAACGTGTGGATTGTCATTGCCGGCCTGCTCGGTGTGACAGTGATCCTCATCCTCATCGCCACCATTCCGGGGCGTGGAGGCAGCGCAATTGCTGGAGCGCCGCAACAGCAGGCTGCTGCCCCGCCGGCCCAGCAGAGTCAGCCGATGCCGCAGTCGCCTGTCGGCGAGGCCGTTCGCACTGCGTCCGGCCTGGAGTACATCGACGAGGTTGTCGGCTCTGGCCCGCAACCACAGCCCGGCCAGAACGTCGTGGTGCACTACACCGGCTATCTCGATGATGGCACGATTTTCGACAGCTCAGTGCAACGTGGCCAGCCGGCCGAGTTCCCGGTCGATCAGGTCATCCCCGGCTTCCGCGAGGGCATTCTGGGCATGAAGGTTGGCGGCAAACGTCGCTTGATCATTCCCCCGGAGCTGGGCTACGGCGCGCAGGGACAGGGGCCAATCCCGCCCAATGCGCGACTCACTTTCGACGTGGAACTGCTTGAAGTGAAGTAATTCACTTCCCCCCCTGCCCACAAAACAAAAGCGGAGGGATGCTCTCGTCCCTCCGCTTTGTGTTGCGTGTTGCGTGTTGCGTATTCCGTGCTCTGTAATCTGTAATCTGTCGTCTGTGGTCTGTCGTCTGTCGTCTGTCACCGCCGCGCAATCTCGATCTTTGGCTTGGGGGGTTCTGGCGGCGGAGGTGTGGCGCCAGCGGCTGATTGCTCCTGCGCATCCTTGCTGGGGTCGTACTTCGGCAGGATGCTGCGCGCCTGCACCATGATCTGGGTCAGTTTAGCTGCCAGATCTGTGCGGTCTTCCTTGGCCAGTTGCTCCGCGAACTGGCCCATCACCAGCACCAGCCGGTCATCCACCTGATCTTTGATGTCATTGAGCAGTTTTTCGGTTTCATCTGGATACTTCATCGACATCAGCGCGTTGATGATCTGCACTTCCGGCGGCTGGCGCTCGGCCATGATCTGCAGGGCGATCTGATAGACCGCGCTCAAGGCCCGGCCAAGCTCCTGGTCGTTGCGCTGCTGGGCCTGCTGCAAATTCGCCTGCAACAGACTCATGAACATCTCGTCGATGTCGGCGGCGTTTTCGCGCGCTGTCTCGACTGGCTTGTCGCTGCCCAGAATCTTGTTGATCAACTCAGCCTTGCGCTGCATGACTGCGCGCGAGGCGGCGTCCAGACGGTCGCGGATATCCTGGACTTCCTTGCGCAATTCGATCAGCCGGTCCTTCTCCTCGCCGGTGGCCGCGTCGATCCTGCTCGTAAGAATCTGGAAGAACAGGTAGTCGATGAGCTGCCGTCCGACTGCGATGAGACCTTCGCGCGTTTCGCTGTCGGGCGCGGCGATCAGTTGCTCGACCAGTGTTTCGCGGGTGGGGTTCTTCTGGAACGCTTCGAGCACGGCCAGCCTCGCGCCCACTTTCTTGCCATAGGTTGTCTCTTCGATGAGCACTTGTTGCAGGCCGGCCAGTTGCTGCGCGGCCTGCTCCCGGCCAGCGTCCAGGTTGGCGTCGATGCTGGCGTTCAGCAGCTCGAACATCATCCCATCGATCTGGGCGTCGGCAGCGCGGATTTTGGCGCGCAGGTCTTCCTCGCTGGCGCTGCGCATCAGATCCCGCAGCAGATCAGCCTTGGCTTGCTGCTCCTTGATCATCTCAGGGGTGATGCCGTCCTTCTCGAGGATGGCTTCGACCAGCGACTGAAATGTGAAGAACGTTCTCGGCTGCAACAGATATGCGCGCGGCGCGTCCTGAGGCAGGCTGCGCATCACAGACTGGGTCATCTGGCCGATGATGCGCTGCTGATCCATGTCGGTCATGCCGAGTTCCATCGGCATGAGGACGAAGGCGAGCTGTTTGTCGGGGTCGTGGTAGAGAAATGGCGCGGTGAGGTTGGTCAACCGGCCGGACAACAACGCCGGCTTCAACGCGGGGTCGCGGCCCACATCGACGACCTGAATGGTCATGGGTTGTTGGCGGGCCGCCCCGCGCGCGCCGCCGGGCGTGACGAGTTGAGGCATGTAGAACTCCTTGGATTTGCGGACTGTCGCATTCGCAAGGCCGAATTATACGGCCACACGCGGGCTATACGCGCGGCAGGCTGAAACTGAATCGCGCGCCGCGCTTGCCGTCACTCTCGACCCAGATGCGCCCCCCATGGGCGTCGATGATGGCCTTCGACAGATACAACCCCAGCCCGGCCCCCTGTGTCTTGCGCGTCAGCGCGTTGTTGGCGCGAAAGAAGCGCGTGAAGAGTTGTTTCTGGTCTTCGGCCGAGATGCCGCTGCCCTGGTCGCTGACCGAGATGATGACTTCCTTCGGTGTCACGGCGCTGCTTACACGAATCTCGCCTCCCTCCGGCGAATACTTGATCGCGTTCGACAGCAGGTTGCTCAGCACCTGGGTGATGCGCGCTTCGTCAGCATGCACGATGGGCAGATCTGCAGGCACGTCTGCCACCAGCGTGTGATTCTTCGCCTGCGACTGGAATTTGCGCACCACGTTTCGTACCAGATCGTCCAGATCCATCTCGACCGGCGTCAGGCGGAAATTGCCCGTCTGCACCCGCGTGGCGTCGAGCAGGTCGTCGATCAGTCGCGCCAGCCGGTCGCTCTCCTCCTCGATCACCTGAAGGCTCTCTCGCACAGTGGCTTCGTCCCACTGTGCGTCCTGCCGGCGCAGTGTGCTCGCATATCCCTTGATCAGAGCCACCGGCGTCTTCAGTTCGTGCGACACGATGGAGACGAACGTGGACTTCATCTCGTCCGCCTCGCGGAAGCGCGTGATGTCGCGCACGTTGGCGATGATGTTCACCAGCCGCCCTTCACGGTCGAACAAGGCCGAAAAGTTGATCTCGACACTGACTCGTTTGCCGTCGGCGCGAAGCAGATCGCCTTCGATGAACAGCGGGCCGGACGAGCCGATCAGCGGCCAGCCATTGGCTTCGGCTTCGGCCAGCGTGCTGCCCGCGCGCCGATCGACAAGTCGCACCACATCTTCGAATCGCCGGCCGATCGCTTCCTGTGACAGGACGCCGGCCATTTTCGACAGCGCCCGGTTGAATGTGCCGATCACGTGCGCGCCGTCCATGATCGCCACGCCGTCGCCGCTGAACTCGAGGATTGCGTCGAGCCGGCGTTTTTGCTGTGCCACCGCCTGATAGAGCCGGGCGTTGTTCACCGCCACAGCGGCCTGATCTGCAAAGCTCTGCAGTATCTGGCGATCGTTGGCCGAGAACCCGCCGCTGCCGACTCTGAAGATGTAGATCGCGCCCAGGAAGTCGTCGCCGGCCTGCAGCGGCAAAGACACGACTTGCCAGAACCCGACGCCGGCTCGATTTGCGATGGACACCAGGCTGCGTTCCAGCAGTTGGGTTGCCTCTCGCGCATTCTCTGCGCTCTCCACGATCGGGTTCAGCTCATCGAGAATGGGCTTTGCCACGCCGTAGGACTGGCGAATGCGATACGCGCCTCCCGGCTCGACCAGCGCCACAATGCCGGCCTGACCGTTCAGCATGTCCACGGCCGACTGCAAGATCAGGCGCAGCACCTGGTCGATCTCCAACTGCGATGTGATCGCCCGGCTGATCTGGAGCAGGTAGTCGCGCTGTCGCACACGGTAATCGGGAAGCATGGCGACATTGTAGTGGATTGAGCCATTCGGTGATTGAGTGATTGAGTCATTGAGCGATTGGGTCATCGGGTCATTTGCTCAATCGCTCGATGGCCAAATGACCAAATGACTCAGTTCTCCCAATGGCTACAATGGGCGCATGGCCAACACAATCCGCACGTTCACCGGCCCCTCCCTCCACGAGATCGCCATGCCGATTGGCGGTATCGGCACTGGCACGATCTCGATCGGCGGGCGCGGCCAACTGACCGACGTCGAGATCTATAACCGCCCCTGGAAAGGCAACGCCCCGCGCAACACGTTTTTCGCGCTGTGGGTCAAGTCGCGTGGCAAGCCGGCCGTGACCCGGCTGCTCGAACGTGAGTATCTGCCGCCCTTCACCGATCGCGCCGGCGGCGGATTCGACAATGGCCGCGCCGCCGGCGCCCCGCGTATGCGCGAGGCCGTCTTTCGCGGCGCGTACCCATTCGCCAGCATCGAACTCACCGATCCCGATGTGCCGCTGCGTGTCGAACTGGAGGTCTTCAACCCATTCATTCCGTTGAACGCCGACGACTCGAGCATCCCGTGCGCGGTGTTCACATGGCGCTTCACCAATCCCACCCGGCAGCCTGTCGAGGCGTCTCTGCTGTCCGCGTTCTGCAATCCCGTCAACCGGCTCAAGCTGGGCCGCGATGGCTGGGATGCTGAGGTGAATGGTTACGATCCCGGCGGCAGCAGGAACGAGGCGCGCGCCGGCGATAGCCTCTCCGGCATCTACATGACCAACCCCGGCATCGAGCCGGCCAGCGAATTCTTCGGCTCGGCGGCGTTGGCGTTTGTGGGGGCGCCTGCCGGCCTGCCGCATGCCGTGCAAACGCACTGGTATCAGGGCGGCTGGTGGGATGGCCTGCAAATGTTGTGGAACGACTTCAGCGCCGATGGCCGCATCGAGCCGATGGCCGAACCCTTCACCGCCGGCGAGGGGCGCTTTCTCGAATGCTCGCTATGCGCGCCGTTCACGCTCAAACCGGGGGAGTCGCGCGCCTTCACGCTTGTCTTCACCTGGCATTTTCCCAACCTGCGCAATTACTGGAATCCCAACGAAGGAGAGGGTGTGTCGAATGCCATGCTGCGTACCTGGAGCGGCGCGCGCTGGCGCGACGCCTGGGATGTGGCGAGCTATGTGGCCGGCAACTTCGAGCGCCTGGAGCGCGACACACGCCTGTGGCGCGACACGCTTTTCTCAAGCACGTTGCCGCCGGCGGTGCTCGACGCCGTCTCCAGCCAGTCGAGCATCCTGCGCACCACCACCGTGCTGCGGCTGGACGACGGGCGCATTCATGCCTTCGAGGGATGTCACGGCAGTGGCGGCTGTTGTCCGATGAACTGCACGCACGTTTGGAATTACGAGCAGGCGCTGGCCTTCCTGTTCCCGTCCCTCGAACAGACCATGCGCCTGACCGACTTCGCGCACAACACCGATGCCGATGGCAAGATGAGCTTCCGCACGCTGCTGCCGCTGTCGTCCAACCGATTCTGGGGCTTTGTGGCCGCTGCCGACGGTCAGATGGGCACCGTGCTCAAGGCGTATCGCGAGTGGCAACTCAGCGGTGACGACGACTTCCTGCGCGCCATCTGGCCGGGGGTCAAGCGCGCAGTCGAATATGCCTGGAGCGAAGCCAACCCGCACGCCTGGGACCGCGACAAGGACGGTGTGATGGAAGGCCGGCAGCACAACACCTATGACATCGAGTACTTTGGCCCGAACACGATGACCGGCGCGCTATATCTGGGAGCGTTGCGCGCTGCTGCCCAGATGGCCGCGTATCTTGGCGAGCCAGACAAGGCCGCCGAATATCAATCCCTCTATGAAAGCGGTCGTCGCAACATCGAGCAATGGCTGTGGAACGGCGAATACTACGAGCAGAAGATCGAGGTCTCGCCGCTGTTACTCGTGCCGGCCGATCTGCAATCGCCTCATGATCCGTTCCCCAAGTATCAGTACGGCAAGGGCTGTTTGTCCGATCAGTTGCTTGGCCAGTGGCTCAGCCATGTTGTCGGCATCGGCTACGTGCTGGACCCCAAGCGGGTGCGCAGAGCTATGCGCAGCATTTTCAAGCACAACTGGCGCGAAGCCATGCGCAGTGTGCCTAACATGCAGCGCGTGTATGCGCTGAATGACGAGGCCGGCCTGGCGATTTGCACGTGGCCTAGGGGCGGCCGGCCTGAACTGCCCACCGTGTACGGCGACGAAGCGTGGACCGGCATCGAGTATCAGGTGGCGGCCGGCCTGATCTATGAGGGCGAGGTGGAGGCTGGCCTGCGCATCGTCGAGGGTGTGCGCGCGCGTCACGATGGCATTCGCCGCAACCCGTGGAACGAGTTCGAGTGCGGCAATCACTATGCCCGCGCCATGTCAAGCTGGTCGCTGGTGCTGGCGCTGAGTGGGTATCAATACAGTGCCCCGGCGCAGCGCATGTCTTTTGCCCCGCGCGTCAACGCCGCCAACTTCCGCTGCGTGTGGACGGCCGGCTCGGGCTGGGGCGCATATCAGCAGCGTGTCACGTCATCGGGCGCAAGCGCGACTGTGCGCGTGGACTATGGCACCGTCACCCTGCGCGAGTTGAACCTGGGCGGCCTCAAGCCGGGTAAAAAGGCCAGTTTGCCGGCCGGCGCGACTGCCCGCCGCGACAAATCGGGTGTGAAGGTCACATTCGATCCGCCGTTGACCCTGCAAGCCGGCAAGGCGGTGACGTTGAAATTGTAGCGCGTCACCTTCATGTGTAGAGAGATACAATTGTCCTGAGAGGCACAGGATGGTTAGCGCGCGTGACACTCTGGCATCGAAGGATGCCGCTTCAGTCGGTGACCGGGGGCCGCTGAGAATGACCCGCGATGAATTCCTGCGCTGGGATCATGCCGGCATTGCCGAATGGATCAACGGAGAAGTCGTCACCATGTCGGTCAAACAGGAGCATCAACGCATCGTCGATTTTCTCAATCGGTTGATCGGCATTTTTGTTGAGTTGTTCGGGTTCGGTGTCCTGCGCAGCGCCCCATATCCCATGCGCGTCGCTCCCGATGGCAATATCCGCGAGCCGGATCTGATGTTCGTGCTCACGGCAAATCGGCAGCGACTGACACCGGATGTGTTGGACGGCCCGGCTGATCTGGTGATCGAGGTGGTGTCGGACGAGAGAGTGGCGCGCGATTACGACCAGAAGTTTGTGGAGTACCAGAACGGCGGCGTGCGCGAGTACTGGATCATCGACCCGCGGCCGGATCGCCAGCGGGTCAGTTTCTTTGTGCTGGGGGCGGATGGGCGTTACCGGCCAGTTGCGCTCGACGAAACAGGCGTATATCGCTCGGCCGTTCTGCCCGGCTTCTGGCTCG
>DAOUDB010000323.1:0-15298 GCA_034431495.1 Thermoflexales bacterium | reverse complement strand
CAGGCGCGCACCGGGTGGCACGCCCAGCCGCGCGCGTGTGGCCTGTGGTGTGGCGTGCGGCCGGCGACTGACCGGAGGAACGCGACAAGCGGTGTCACAGGGGTCGCACACCGGCTCGGTCTGAATGCGGACATCGGCGCGCGCATATTCAGCGTGCAGCAGATCGATGAATGGCTGCAAGCGCGGCTCGCGATGCGCATAGCCCTCGTAGATCCAGTCCCAGGTGAAGTTCTCCACCAGCACACTGGGCAGGCCGGCTTGACGGGCGACCGCAATGCCCAGGGCCGCCACATCGCATACCACCAGCCTGCACCCCAGCGCCAGCGTCTGATCTGCCAGCGAGCGAACCAGCGCCGGCCGAAACGGAAGCAGGCCGCTCAATTGCTTCACGGTCTGGTCAAGATCCTCGCGCAGGGATGTGCGCTGGGCCAGGCCAATGTCGGTGAGCACATCGTGGTGCGTGAACGCATCCGCTTCGAGCGTCTGCGCAAACAACCAGGCCGGCGCGCGTGTGAAGAGATGAAAGCGCAGCAACGGGTCGAGGTCGCGCAGTGCCGCCATCACCGCAGCAGCGCGCGTGGCATGACCGAAGCCGTGCGACGTGATGAACCAGGCGATGTGTTGTTCTCGTTGAGGCGCGGATTGCCTGCCGAAAGCAGAGATCGTCATGCAGACACATTATCGCATCGCAGATGGAGGTATACTCCCGCCCCCGTCCGAACGTTGGGATGTATGCTTGAAACGGCGGGGAAGAAAGACGTTGGGGAGGCACGATATGCACACACTTGCCGTCACGGCTGTGGTCATGATGACCATCACCGTCTACGTGCCGCAGGCAGGGGGAATCAATGGGAATATGGTCACTGCCAGCGGTGAAACCGTTCGCACCGGCCTGGCAGCCTGCGGGCCGAAGTACCCATTCGGCACCGTGTTCGAGATACATGAGGAGATGGACGAATGGGCGCTGCCGACCGTAGTAGTCTGCGCCGATCGGGGAAGCGCAGTCGGCAGCCACAGCCTCGATATGGCCCTCGTCAGCGGCGATGTGCGCCGGGACCTGCAAACAGCCCGGCAATGGGGCAGGCGCCGGCGCGCGGTGACGATCTACCCATCCCTGGAGGCGTATGAAGCGACCCGCTCGCTGCAGCGCCGGCTGGAGGTGTTTGGCGTGGAACTGCAAGCGCCCTGACAGCGTATGGCTGCTGCACAGTCGCGTGACAGGCGATGAATACCATGCAGCGCTGCAAGGGAGACGGGGCAAGCCAGGCGGCTTGCCCTACCACTTGCGACGCGCCGGCGGCGCATGATGGGAGCAACTGACTATGCAGGAACCATGCTGACAGTGCGGGGCAATGTGCTCTGTGACGCGGCGCCGGCGCGAGCCAGCCAGGCAACAACGCCATAGTGGGCGCGTCACTGGCTCAGCACATCGGTGAGGGTTTGATCGGCGGCCTCGACCCGTTGCTTCAGCCCTTGCATGAAGCGCGCCGCCGGCGCGCCATCGACAATATCGTGGTCAAAGCTAACTGTGACACTCATGTATTTGCGCACCGCCACGCGGTGGTCCACCACCGCCGGCTTCTCGCTGATCCCGCCCAGGGTCAGTTGCAGCGTATGGTTGGGCACGGGGATGCCCCACCCGCTGCCCATGCCGAACATGCCCACCGATGAGACGAGCACTGTGCCATACAGATCTTTGATGCGGTGCGGGTTCTTGAACAGCGCCCACAGAAAGAGACGCCGCGCGAACCCTGGCAGACGCACAAACCATTCGATGAACTTCGATTCCTCGCCGCCCAGATGTCCGCTCTGGAACGCGCGAATCTCCTCGTGAATCTCGCGCAGCGACCTGACGTTCACCCCTCGAATGATGTGAGGCCGGATCATCTTCTGGCCGTTCGCATCCACCTCGAACAGCATATTCACATCCACTTCGTCGAAGACGATCAACTGGTTGCGCCAGTTACGATAGGCGTGCATGGACTTGTCGTGGTCGATCGCCTGGCCCAGACAGGCCAGAAAGAACGCCGAGAATGATATGGCTTCGCCGGTTCGCGCTCTGCGCTGGCGCAAGGCTTCGCGGGCCGGCGTGATGTCGAATTCGACCAGCCCATGCACAGTGTGTTTGCGGCGACCCATCTGGCCGCCGTCGA
The DNA here is from genome assembly GCA_034431495.1 of Thermoflexales bacterium. GTDB lineage: Bacteria > Chloroflexota > Anaerolineae > J036 > Brachytrichaceae > Roseilinea. The sequence continues at coordinate 13,145 of DAOUDB010000323.1, read as the reverse complement.
CCATCAGAAGCCGCGCGCGGGGATATGGCGCAGATGTGAAGCGATTGTGTTCTGCCGTCATGCGTGTCACTCCTTGTCAGCCGGTCTCGGCGCGCCCAGGTAGCGCTCGATGGCGCTCACAGCATTGGCGATGCCGTCTTCGGCGCGAATGGCCTCGCCGCACGCGCGGGCGCGCTGCCGCATACGCGCGTCTGTTGTCGCAACGTGTATGGCATGAGCGAGGCGGCCGGCGGTCAGATCTTTCTGTGGGATGGGCGCCGGTCCGACTCCCAGCGCCTGCACGCGCGCGCCCCAGAACGGCTGGTCGAAGAGAAACGGAACCACAATCGTCGGCACGCCGGCGCGCAACCCCTCTGCCGTGGTCCCCGCGCCGCCGTGGTGCGCCACCGCCGCCATGCGCGGGAAAAGCCAGCTATGCGGCGCCGCATCTGCCACAAACACTGTGTCCGGGACGAGGCCGGCGCGCAATCCGCCCCACCCCGTCAGCAGCACACCCCGCCGGCCGCTTTGAGCCAGCGCCTCGATGGCGAGCCGGCCAAGCTGTTCCGGGTTGCGGCCGGCCATGCTGCCAAACCCGATGTAGACGGGCGGCTCGCCGGCCGCCAGAAATGCAGTCAGTTCGGCCGGGGGCCTCCAGTCGGACTGCGCATCGAGAAAGCAATACCCAGTCACGCGCGCGCCTTCCGGCCAATCTGCCGGGCGCGGGATGAGGGCGGGACTGTACAAGCCCAGCATGGGGGTCGCTCTCAGGGCACGGTAGAAATGAGCGGCCCCGCGCGGCGGCAGGCCCAAGCGTTGCCGGAATGCGTTGACGAACGGTTGATACCACAGCCACACTACATAGAGCATAGCAAGGCCAGAGAGGTAGTTGTGCAGCCCGCCCAGATTGCGCTGAATGAACCACGACGGCGCCGCAAACGCCCGGGTCGGCAGCAGCGGGGTCGGCTCGATGTTGATGAGCGGGATGCGCCGCGCCTCGGCGATCGATTTGCCGAACGGGCTGAAAACGCCCAGGCAGAGCAGCGCATCCGCGTCGAGGCACGCCGCATGAGCGTCGTCGGCCATCCGCTCAATGATCGGCGCGATCATCGACCGCATGGCGCGAATCGACTTGATGGGATTGGCGCCGCCGGTCTGCATGAACTCCCGGCCGGTGTCGCCGGCCATGATCTGCTGAACATCGCCGCGCAACGGGTGAAATCCCACGCCGTATTCCTGCGCAAAGCCAGCGAAATCCTGAGGCGCAGCCAGCCGCACCTGATAGCCGGCCTGTTGCAGTCCTCTCCCCAGAGCGACACAGGGTTGTATGTCGCCGCGCGATCCGGCCGCAAAGAGAGTGATCTTCATGGCAGACCGGCTGTCACATTCCCAGCGCGCGCCGGGCGTTCAGGCCAAGAATCCTGGCCTTGTCTTCGGGCGAAATCTGCGCGAAGAGCACGCGCCCAATCTGTTGCGTCGCGCTCATAAAGATGCAGTCGCTACCGAAGATCAACTTGCCGGACAATCCTCGATCGACCAGTTCCTCCACCAGTCCGCGCGGGCACGGCGAGAAGCACAACTCCAGAAACACGTTCGGGTACTCCAGCCCAAAGCGGACGTACTTGTCCTTCTGGCTGCTGGCCGTATGCGCCATCAGCCAGGTGATGTTGGGGTAGGCGCGAATAGCCGGCTCGAGCTGGTCCAGTTCCGCGCCCCACGTGTGCGCCAGCACCGGCAGCCGGTGGGCGTTGGCGAACTCGAACACAGGGGTGTAGTTGGGATGGTCATACGGCAGGCCGGGCTTTGCGCCATACGACCAGATTTTGACGCCGCGAAAGCCGGCTGCCAGGCAGCGTTCCATCTCCGGGACAATCAATTCTGGATACCCCACATCGGCCACCATATAGCCGAAGATGCGCCCCGGATATTCGCGCATCGCCTGCGCCACAATCTGATTGCCGCGCCGCGCGTCTCCGAAGATGGCCGGCGTCGAACTCACGCATGTCATCTGAATGCCCAGCCGATCCATCGCCCGGATCAGTGACGCTGTGGCGCTGTCGGGATACGGAAAGTTGGGCGCTTCGCCCAGATGTCCATGCGCGTCGATCACCAGACAGCGATCGATAGGCCGGCCATGCCGCGCGTCATCGGCAAACACATCTTGGCCGCGCCATTGCTCGTTCTCGCGCGCTGCACTATTGCTCACAACCCACCTCCAGATTCGCTCAACAGGCGCTCAATGTTTTCGTGCGCGATGGCCCGACAGTCCACCTCTGACAGGCCGGCATACAGTAAGCCGGTCACCCCGGCCCCGCCCTCCGCGTTCGGATAGCCCATGCCGAACACCCAGCGCCGCGCGCCGTAACGCCGGCACAGATCGGCGATGCCCTCGTGCACCGAATACAGCGGCCCAAAGCACAGATGCAGATTGGGGTGCAGATCGAGCAGTGGGTACAGCAGCCGGTTGCGCCCCAATCGCGGCGCATTCAACAGCACCAGTCGCAACTCCGGGTACGCGGCGCAGATCTCGTGCAGGTCATCGGCGCTCACCTGATCGTACTCGACCAGCAGCGGCACACGGGCCGCCTGCAGTGCCGCGTACATCGGCCCGGCGCACCACGGCCTGGGCGAGTAGTAGTGCTCTTTGGGATACATCCAGGCCACCCGCACGCCGCGCGACAGCATCTCCACGAGCAGGCGGCGCGGGTCGAAGTCCGGCTCGCAACCATCCGGCGTGAACACCCAGGCCGGGATCAAGCTGGCATGGCCGGCGATCTCCTCCAACAACACCTCGTTGCCGAAAAAGGGGCCGTTATCGAAACAAGCCCGATGGCGCACGATAGCGGCGCTGATGTTCAATCGGGCCATTTCTTTCAGCAGGTCGTCCACAGTGGGGCGGGCGCCGTTCTCCATCGGCACGCGCGGCAACCCGACAACAGGATCGCAGGCGATCAACCGAAGCGTGGGAGTTTCAGACATGGGCGTTCACCACCTTGATAATTGCAGAGCCGATATCGTCGACGTCGGCCCGGCGGTAACGCGGGCCGATCGGAATGGCAACCATGCTGTTGAGGATGTCGTCTGTGCGAATCGCAATCTCCGCATCAGCGTCTGTGAGCCGGCCGGCTTCGCCCGCGCCAAACGGGGGCAGCCCCGGGTGCGGCATGTTGCGGTCAACAATCATCGGATGGCGCAACAGGTTGGTCATGCCCGACGACGGACCAAGCGGAATGCCTTCGGCAGCCAACGCTTCTCCAAACCGGCCGGCCCGTGCCGCAGACTCCAGATCGAGATACAGCGTGATGCCGGCGTCGCCTTCTTCGTCGTAGCTGTGGCGCAGCTTGAGGTGTGGCGCGTCGGTCGCCAGCCGGCGGCGCAGATGCCGCCAATGTCCCCGGCAGCGCTCGATGATCCAATCCAGTCGGCCCAGTTGCGCCAGCGCCACCGCCGCCGTCGTCTCGTTCATGCGGAACTGCGAGCCGGCGAAGTCGGCTGTCTGCGGGTCGCCGTCCAGTTGAGTCTTGAACACCGGACGCAGAAAACCAAGATCGTGGTAGCGCGCAGCCCGCTCGAAGATGAGCGGATCGTCGGTCAACACCAAACCGCCCTCGCCGCTGGTGATGAGCTTGTTGCCCTGCAGGCTGAATGTGCCCACATCGCCAATCGTGCCGGCAGCGCGGCCGCGATAGCGCGTCCCGATGGCCTGCGCGCAATCTTCCAGCAGGCGCACGCCGCGCGGCCGGGCAATCTCCATCAAGCGGTTCAGATCGGCCAGGCTGCCCTGATAATGCACAGCGATGACCGCCTTCGTGCGCGGGCCGATGCGGCGCGCAACATCATCCGGGTCGAGGTTGAGCGAGCGATCGATGGCGCAGAACACCGGCAGCGCGCCAAGCGCCACGACCGACTCGTAGCACGAGAACCAACTGAAGGCCGGCAGGATCACTTCGTCGCCCGGCCCGACAGCCAACCCGATCAACGCGCAGGTCAGCGCCGCCGAACCCGATGTGGTCGCCAACGCAAAACGAGCGCCGAACTTCTCGCGCGCGGTGCGCTCGAGCTGCTCGGTCATCATCGGCTTTCCCGGCCCATAGTGCCGGAAGAGCGTTTTGGTTCCGATGGCGCGCCGCGCATTGCGCAACTCATTCACACCGGTCCAGTCTGCGCCGAGGTAGCGGGTGGGAAATGGCTTGCCAGACGCGCGCACGGGCGTCCCGCCATGTATGGCCAATGGCCCAGTCAGCCGGTCACCGGCAGATGAGGCGTCGTCATGCACACGATCGAGCCAGGTCCGAACGATGTCGCGCAGTGGCGTGGGCTGGACTACGCCATCTACATGGACAGTCACATGATCGTCGTCCATACCGAACAACTTCAGCGCATCCATTTCGTCGAGCGGCTGTTTGCCGGCATCCATCGGATTGACGAGTAGAAAGCGCCGGTCGGAACGGCGGCGGATCAGTTCGGGCAGGTCGAGCACTTCCAACACGCCGGGCAGGTAAGCGTAGCGCGACCAGAGCGGCGCTTCGGTCGTCGCCAGCGCCTCGAACGCGCACAGGAACGAGTCAAGCACGATGCGTTCAACGCGAGGATGCACCAGACCGGCAAAGAGCGCCGGCAGCGCCGCTTCGCCCCGGCCATAGACGGTCAAGGTCTCGCCCGCCGGCGCTGCCTCTAGAACACGCCACGCATCGCGCGCCTGTTGGCCCAGCGCCGTCTCGCCGGTTAACAAGACCAGATCCGACACCGCGCGATCCACAGCGCACCACGCATACATATCGTAGTCGGTCGGCTCGGGCGCGAGTTCGCCGAAACCGCGCACATCTGCGCTGATGATCGTCCGGCACAACCCAAACAGGCCGGCGCCCTGCCGCAGCGCATCGAGCTTGCCGCCATCGCTGAAAGCGACCAGCACACCCGCCGGCGCGTCGGGAAACCCGGCACGCAGAAACGGCAGCGGCAAATCATCATCGGCCTGGGCCACCCCTTTGCGCAACCAGCGATACCCCCACGTGGTAGCCGGCGCTTCGACGATCGTTCGACCGCCGGACGCAGCCAGATCAACGCCCAACAAGCGCATCACATCCCGATCGGAGCAGCCCGACCGGCGCGACTGGCGCAACGCGCCAACACGGCGCTGCACCACGTCCAACATGCCGTCGGTGCTCTCGCGCGTGCCACAATCCAGATCGGATTCAGACAACAGGCGAATGTCGCTGCATAGGTTGGCCGGGGTTGAGGTGGACTGCGTCGCGCTCTCCGATCCAAGCCAGCGCTGAAACCAGTCTGCCACCTGCTCTGCCATGCCAACTGTGTAGGTGTGCGGGCTGTTTTCGGTGAACTGATCGAGCCGCTCTGGCACACCTTCGATCTCATACACCCGCCGTGCCTGAGCCATAGCCTGATTGACCTGCTCGGGGCGAAACAGCTCATCCTGTGTGCCATTCACCACCAGGCACGGCCTGGGCGCACACAGGCACAACAGGTGATCGAAATCCAGACCGAGAGCGGCCTGGCCGGTCATGCAGGTTTCGGGGCAGCCGGTGTAAAGGCCGTCGATCACGTGGCCGCCCAGCGGGGCCACACAGCACACCGGCGCGAGCGCCGTGGCACGCGCATCGACGATGCCCATGAACAGCGTGGCAAAGCCGCCACCCGACACGCCGGTGACGCCCATGCCGCGCGAGAAATCGATATCGTCGCGGGTCTGGAGGTAGTCAGCGACACGCACGGCATCGACGAGAAAGAACAGGTTGCTCCACAGGCCGGCCATGGCTGCCTGACTGCCGTGGATAAAGTGATCGTTGTGGCGGGTCTTCTCACCGAACATGGGCATGTCGAATAGCGCGGCGGCGAACCCGCGCCGGGCGAGCACCTGCGGCGCAGTCTGATGGTCGGGCAACCACTTGGCGCCGTGGCCGCATGGACACACCACCGGCACGAACGGGCCATCTCCCACAGGCAGGAACAGATTCAGCCCAACCTGCCAGCCAGGCATCGACTCGAAGACGATGTTTTGCACGCGAAAGCCGTCGCCGGCGAACTCGCGCACGTTACGGGGATGGATGGGCTGGCCGGCGAAGTCGCGCAAGGCGGCGCAACGGGCCTGCACGAAGGCACGCCACTCCGCCTTGAGAGCCGGCCAGGTGTGGCCGGTCGCGCGCGCGACGCGATCCCGGCCCACATCGAGCAAACGCCTGGCCCGTTGTTGCGCCTGCTCGCGCCAGGCAAGCGCCGGCAACGGCGCGCCGGCATCGACATGACTGAGAACATGCATAGGTGTATACCTCGGTGCTGCCGCAGTGCGGCGGTGGCCTGAGATCAGGCCCCAGGCAATTCCCCCGATGATATCCAACCCCAGCCGGCTGTCACTCTGTCATTCCGTCATGGGCAGCGTGGGCGTGGCGCGCATGAAGGCGATGGTCTGCTCCAGATTGACAATGCCGGCGTCGGAGCCAAGGCCGGTGGCAACCAGACTGCCGGCGGCAGCCCCCAGGCGGGCGGCCTCTTCCACCGGCCAGCCCATCGACAGGCCCACGATGAAGCCGGCGCAATAGGCATCACCGCAGCCCGTGGTGTCGACCAGATCGACCTTGTAAGCCGGGATGCGGGTCTCGCCATCGCGCGTGCCAATACAACTTCCTTCGGCCCCCATCTTGAGAATGACAGCCCCGGCGCCCCGGTCGAGGAAGAACCGGATGATATCGCTGCGATCTCGCAGCCCGCATACCATGCGCGCTTCGTCGATGTTGGGCATGAAGTAGTCGACATACGGCAGACAAGGTTCGATCAGACGGAGCAGATCGGGCCGCTCGATACCCAGCATGTCGAAGGTGGTGATAACGCCGCGTGACTTGGCAGATTGCAGCACGCGGCTGGCCGGCTCGCCATCGAGCTTCGGCATGAGCGGCGCGCCGCCATAGTGCAGGAATTGCGCGCCGGCGATCGCATCGAAGTTCACATCCTCGAGACACAGCTCGGCATTCGCGCCGACGACGTGCAGGGCCGGACGCTCGCCATTGGGCCGGATGGGCAACATGGTGGCCGAGGTTTGCACACTGGCCTTGCGCACCAGGTTCGAAGTGTCGATGCCGTAACGGCGCATGGTGTCGATGACGATGGAGCCAATCTCATCCTGCCCGACAGCGCCCATGGCCAGAACACGCGCGCCAAGCTTGGCCAGATCGACGCTGGTGCCGGCGGCAGTTCCCGCCACCGTAATGCGAATCTCGTCGAGCAGCGCGAGGTTCTGCCCCGGCGGGATGTGCGTGACCGGCCGGCCCAGCACATCGAGAATGTGAATGCCCAGACTCGCTACGATTGCCACGGAATACCTCCTGTGTCGCTTGATCGAAAGTCAGCATAGGCGCGGCACGCGCCAAAGTCAACTGGCCGTATGCAACGTGTCACGAATGAGGCACACCCATGTCATCCACAGGGCAAGCAGCGCGCGCGCAACGCCAGACGAGTCGCGCTACCATAGGCAAGATGAACAGAGAGGAAAGGCGATGATCCATTTGCTGCAATCGATTCTGCCGCCGCAACTGGGCGATGAGGCCAGCCGCGCCAACCTGGAAGACTTGCGCCAGCAACTGACGGGGCGTCTGGCTTTTGCGCTGGTGGTCGCCGGTGTTTTCATGGCCTGGTCTGTGTTGCCGGTGCGACCGTTGAACATCATCGTGTTTGGACTGGCGCTGGCGTTGGCCGGGGCCGGCGTCGGCGCCTGGCAGCTAAACAAACAACACGCGCGCCTGGCTCGCCATACGCTGGCATGGAGCATGACCACCCTGTTGCTGGTCGCCATTGGATTGATCGAAGCGCCCTGGCTGCCGTTTCTGGGTTTGCTCGTCATCTTTGCCAACGCTTTCCTGATCTGGAGCAGCGGCTTGCTGGCAGCTGGAGCGACCAGCACGGTGGTGCTGTGGCTCAACCAGGTGGATCCTTCTCGCGCCTATGCTGCGCCGGCCATTGCGATCACTCTGGTGCTGGGAGCGGGGCTGTCCTGGCTGGTCACCAATACACTGTTCACCGCCTTGCAGTGGGCGCGCGCCATGCAACGCCGCGCCGATGAGCTGCTGGAAGAAGCGCAAAACAATCAGGCCGAACTGAAACGCACCCTCAAGTCGCTCGAACTGGCCACCTACCAAATCGAGCGATCGAACCAGGAACTGGAGATTGCGCGGGCGCACGCGGAAGAAGCGCGCCGGATGAAGGAGCAGTTCGCCGCCAACATCAGCCACGAGTTGCGCACCCCACTCAACCTGATTCTGGGGTTCAGCGAGATGATGTATTTCTCGCCCGAAGTGTATGGCAATGTGGAGTGGCCGGCCACGCTGCGACGAGATATCTATCAGATTCACCGCAGCAGCGTGCACTTGCTGGAGATGATCGACGACATTCTCGACCTGTCGCGCTTCGAGATGAGCAGCTTCACGTTGAACAAGGAAACGACGAGCATCGAACCCCTGCTGCAAAACGCAGTCGAAATCGCCTCGGCGTTGCTGCGCGGCCGGCCGATTGAACTGACGCTCTCAATCGAGCCGGGGTTGCCGGCGCTACACATCGACGCAACGCGCATTCGCCAGGTGGCGCTCAACCTACTCTCGAATGCGCAGCGTTTCACCACACAGGGATCAATCCGGGTCCAGGCAAAACGCACAGACGATGAGGTGGTGATCAGCGTCAGCGACACCGGGTCCGGCATTCCGCCCGACAAGCTATCGCGCGTGTTCGAGGAGTTCTATCAGGTAGACGGGTCGCTGCGCCGCAACCATGAAGGGGCCGGCCTAGGACTGGCGATCTGCCGACGATTTGTCGAAGCGCATGACGGGCGCATCTGGGTGGAAAGCGAAGTGGGCAAGGGATCCACTTTCTACGTGGCACTGCCGATCCCGGGCGCGCGTCCGCCGATCGCGCGGCCGCAACGAATCGGTTCCTCGAAAGAACGGACGCTCAAAGAGCATCCGCGCGTTCTGGTCGTAGACCCGGACCCCGCTGTGGCAACGCTCATCAGCCGGCATGTGCGCGGTTACGAGTTTTTGCACGTGCCCGACGAAGCAAGCCTCGCGGAACATGTCACGCTGGAAAACGCCCGCGTAGTCATCCGAAACACACCTCCCGATCAGCCCTGCCGAGGCAATTCGTCTATCTGCCGTCTGGGCGGGGCGCCGGTGATCGAGTGCTCACTGCCCAGCCATGCCTGGATCGCATCTGATCTGGCGGTGACGGCATGCCTGACCAAGCCCATCACGCTAGAGCAGCTTTCGCGCGCAGTGGGTCAAGTGGCGCCATGCGGCGAGGCGCTGATCGTGGACGACGACCGTGGGTTTGGCGAACTGGTGGAGCGCATGTTGATCGCTTCGGGGCTGGTGAGCGAAGTGCGGCACGCCTATGACGGTGAGCAGGCGTTGCGCGCAATCATGGAGCGCCGGCCCGATGTGATCTTGACCGACCTGGCCATGCCGGTAATGGATGGATTCGAAATGCTGTCGCGGCTGCGGCAAATACCAGAGGCGGCCGGCGTGCCGGTGATCCTGCTCACGGTAACCAGTTACGCCGAGGACGCCCTGCGCCACCATGCCGGCCGGCTGAGCGTCACGCGCGACAGCGGCTTTCAGCCCTTCGAGACGCTGCGCTGCCTGCAATCTTTGCTCGATGGACTGTGCGCCACGCCAGCGCAACCATCACAGCACGCCCACCTCGCCCAACGCACGCAACACATCATCCCGCCGGACGGGCTTGAGCAAACAGCGCGTCGCCCCCAATGACGATGCCAGCGCTGGGTTGTTGAACACGCTGCAAATGATGATGGGAATGCGCGCGGTGCGCGGCTTGCGGCGCAGCTCTTGAAGCACCTGCCAGCCATCCATCTCAGGCATCATCACATCCAGGATGATGGCAGCCGGCGTCGCCTCTTCGGCGATTCGCAGTCCTTCCGAGCCGCTGTGCGCCGCCACCACACGGCAGGGCTGGCCGGTCAGATAGCGTTCGATCAATTCGACCAGGCCCTGGTTATCATCGATGATGAGCACCGGCGGTCTGTGTGCCGGCATACGCGCCACGAACGCCCGCCGGCCATCTTTGCGCTCAGGGGTCTCGATCTCCCAGTTCAATTGACGCGCCAGATCTATGACAACAGGATCGAGCGCCTGCCCCGTATCCACCCGGCCGGCAGGCGCAAAGGCGAGCGTCAGTTCAGCACGCTCGCCGCTCGTCTCAAGCGTAACCTGCATGGGGCCGGGGCTGGATTGACTGATGGCGCTGCTCAACACGCTAATGCACACCTGCTGCGCAGCGTCCGGGTCTGTCCAGGCAACCACAGGCAAAGCCGGCGCGCGGATGTCGAGGACGACGCCGCGCTGGTCGGCCAGCCTGCTCACTGCCTCGACCGCTCGCCCCAGCAGGCCAACCAGATCGGTGGCACGGGGATGGGCTTCGAATATCTCGGCGGGCGCCGCTGGCGTGGCCGGCACAGCACGAAGCGTGGGCCGGCGCGCCCACATCACCATGGCGACGCTCTCTTCGCCCCGCCGCAGATCGCGATGAGCCTGGCGCATCGAGATGCCCAGTTCGGCGGACGTTTTTTGAACCGTCATGCCATCGACATAGCGCATGTGAAGCAGGTTGTACAAGCGCGCCTGGGGCGACAAAAACGCGAATTCGCGCCCAGGGTTTAACGATTCGATGGCGTCGATCAGCTCACGCCGCAACCGCTGGCCGGCCAGCTCGCCGGGGCGGGCTGCGTCGTGCCACCACGCCGCCAGCGGGTGGCTTTGCAAGAACGGAAAGTCGTGCAGTCGCTCCAATACGGCGCGCACCTGCTCGACAAACTCGACAGGCGGCGTGTCGGGGCTGGCGAGGTTGTCGCTTTCGCCAAATGTCAGTGTCATAGGCGTGTCACAGAGATGGCTGAAATCTGTAGACGGAGTATAGCCGGCCCTCTAGAATGAAACTGCGCAATCTCGCTCAATCAGTCATGCCCGAGCGCACGTGTTTCGTCAGCCTGAACAGGCAAAGGATCATCAGCACAATCGAGAGGGTTTATAAGGATCAAGGAGACTGATATGTCGAGCAAACATTTGCCAAATCGGCGCATGTTCCTCAAGACAGTTGGTTTTGGCGCGTTATCCGGCGTCCTGGCAGCCTGCGGTCAGGCTGCGCAACAGCCGGCCGGCTCGCCAAAAACGGTCGAGATCGAAGTCACCAAGGAGGTGCCGGTCACGACCGAGGTGCAAGTCACGAAGGTGGTCGAGGTAGTGGTCACTGCAACGCCGGCCCCAAAGCCGCCGGCGATGCAGGTCACGGCGCCCACGGTGGAACCGCAGCCAGAGCCGCCGGTCGATCTGGCGTTCTGGGACTGGTATGGCCGCCTGGTGTGGAACAATCAGGATCTAAAGCAGGTGCAGGTGGACGCCTGGAATGCGGCGAATCCAAATATCCGCGTGAGCTATCTGCCGAACGCAGGGGCAAAGGAAAAGGTTTTGACGGCCGTGGCGTCAGGCACGCCGCCTGATTTGCTGCTTACCGATCCGCCGGCCGACTATGTGTATCGCGGCGCGCTGGAGACACTGCAACCCTACATCGATCTGGGCAATCATCCCTTCCAAAAGGACGCCATCTACCCCGGCGTGTGGCAGGCCATGGAATACGAGGGGCAGGTATACGGTGTGCACAAGGTGGTCAATAACGGCGGCCTGTACATCAACGCAGATCTGTTCTGGCAGGCCGGCCTCGATCCCGACAAACCGCCCACCAACCTGAATGAGCTGGAAGAGTACGCTCTGAAAGTGCAACGCACAGACAGCCAGGGCAACATCGAGATCCTGGGCTTCTCGCCATGGCTGAACATCGCCGGCATCTGGGGCACCTGGGCAGAGGCTTTCGGTGCGCAAATCTGGGATGCTCAGAATCGCCGGGTCACCTTCGACGAGCCGGCCAGCATTCGCGCCCTGCAGTGGCAGGTGGAATACGCCCGGAAACTCGGCGGCTATGAGAAGATTCTGGAGTTCAACGACAGCTTGCAGGGCGGCGTGGATCCGTTCGGCTCGGGTCGCGTGGCGATGTATTACACCGGGCCGTGGCAGATCAGCATCATGCAAGACTTCTATCCTGCCATCAACTACCGCACGGCAAAGGCGCCTGTGCCGGAGGGCGGCCGCCCCGGCTCGTGGCTGGGCGGCTCGTGGCTGGTGATTCCGAAGGGCGCCCGGAACCGCGATCTGGCCTGGGAGTTCGTGCGCTTCTACTGCGGCCGAGATGCCCAAAACTACGAAGGGACTCAGGGCGTCGGATTCTCGATCTTCCCCGACGACAACGACAAGAATGAATGGTTCAAGTCGGTCAAGCCCTTGCAGCCATTCATCGAGGACCTGCCAAATTGCTGGCCAATTCCGCTGATCCCCACCGTCAGCCACGCATTCTTTACGGCCTTCAATCCGATGGTCGATGAAGCATTGCGCGGCAAGCGCACGCCCGAAGAGGCAATGAAAGAAGCCACCCGGCTGGCACAGGCGGAAGTCGATCGCTTCCTGACACGCTAGCCGGCCTTACCTGCTCTGCAAACAGCCATGATCCCTTCCTCCGCACACAACGGAGGAAGGGATCGGAAAGGAGTCTGATGAGTCGCGCCCAGCGTCAGAAGCTGAAGTGGGGATTGATCTTCATATCGCCCTGGCTGGCCGGTTTTATCCTGCTCACGCTGTACCCTATGGGCGCGTCCCTGTACTACAGCTTCACCGACTACGACGTGCTGCGCCCGCCGGTATGGGTCGGCGCGCAGAACTACACCGTCTTTCTGACGCAAGACAATCTTGCGTTGACGGCCATCTACAACACGCTTTTCTATGCCGTGTTCGCGGTGCCGCTGGGCATTCTGGTGTCGGTCACGCTGGCACTGCTGCTGAATGCCAGAGTGAAGGGGCTGGCAGCGTTCCGGAGCATCTTCTTCATCCCCAGCATCGTGCCAGTCGTGGCATCAGCCGTGTTGTGGGTATGGTTGTTTTCGTCGCGCAATGGGTTGATCAATCTGGCGCTACAAACGCTGGGGCTGCCCAAAGTCGCGTGGCTGACCGACCCAGACTGGACCAAGCCGGCGCTGATTATCATGAGCCTGTGGGGCGTGGGCGGGTCGGTGGTCATTTATCTGGCCGGATTGCAGGACATCCCCC
>DAOUDB010000322.1:0-2881 GCA_034431495.1 Thermoflexales bacterium | reverse complement strand
CCCCACGCCCAGCGCATCTCGCCAAACGGCAGATAGCGCAACTCGGCCACCTTCTGCCCACTGGCATTGGTCGTCAAACTTGCCGAACCCAGGCCTGTCCCCGCGAACGCGGGGATGGTCGCCGTGCAGCCACACCAGGCCAACAAACGGATGCGTCACACGATTGCTTCTCACCGCAATACGCCCCACAGATGCGCTACACCACTTGCGTCTCCCACGGCAAGCGCGCGTCCGTCCGGGCTGAACGCCAGAGCATACACCGGCGTGTCTGTCTTCTCCATCAGTTTGCGCCTGCCGGCCACATCCCATATCTGCCAGCCATTCACTGTGCCTACCGCCATCAGTTCCCCGTCCGGGCTGAAGCTGATGGCCGCCACCTTGCCGGCTTTGTCCCCCACAGATGCCTGCAAGTGGCGCGGGTATCCCTCGGCCTGAAGATCCCACACCCTCACATCCGCGCCTCGCACCTCGGCCAGCCAGCGCCGGCACGGGTCGAAGACCAGCGCCAGCGGGGTTGCGCCAATGTCGCCGGCCGGCTCCAGGATGCGATTCCCGATCGATTTCGGCTCCGGATATGCAGGCGGGTGGAAGGGAAAGATGATCACCTTGCCCGACTGATCGGCGGCGGCGAGCAGCTCACCTGCCGCGTCCAGCGCGATCACATCGTAGTCATCTTCTTCTGCCTGTCGGTCGAGATTGACGTATCCATCACAGAGCTGCTGCAAGGCATGGCTGTAGCACGACAGATTCTTCATGCCGAGCGGCGTATCGCTGATCACGGCCACCATGTTCAATGTCCAACTACCGTCCGGCGTCAACAGGATCCGTGTTGCAAAACAACACATGCCATAGATATTTGGCTTAGTTTGTAGCTCGTAGACCAACTCGCCTGTGGTTACATCCCACACCCGGTGTCCCAGACGATCCACGCCGAAGCGATGTCTCTCCCAGTCCACGCCGGCTGCGCCGACAGCAATCTGCTTCCTGTCCCGATCAAAACTGATCGCTCCCAGTCCGACCGGCCCCACTCCCATCGTCTGGCGCAACACTATCCTGCCCTTCTCCAGCCTCCATCGCTTCAGCGTGCCCGAACGCGCTCCAACCGTCAGCATCTCCTGACCATCTGGGGTGAACTCGACCGCAGCAAGCGTGTCTCCCGCGCCATGCTCGACCTGCCCCAGTTCGCTCAGCCCGCTCGCGTTCTCCCGGCTTAGCGGCGCGCTGTCGAATACAGATGTCGTGGCCGGTTGCGCGGCCGGCAACAGCCCAATCGGCGGCGGCCTCAGCATGGCGCAGCCGCCTGCAACCATGACACATGCCAGCGTGACCATTGATCCCATCCGTGATGTTCTGCTCATCTTGCGCCTCAGTGATCGAGTGATCGCCTTGACTCAGCCGGCTACGGCAGTCCAAACTGAAAGCCGCTGATGTTGCTCCAGGTAGACGAGACCTGACCGCTCGCGTCATACGTTTGGGCATACTGGAACGCGCCATAAAAATAGCTGAGCTCCGCCGAAGCGCGCGTCCATTGAGAGCGGTCGTTGCTGGGCGCAACTGCCAAAGCCTGAACCGCAGGCGGGTAGTTGATATTGCGCCATTCACCGCCCGCATACACCCTGGGAGTAACATCATGGTTGCGGTGAGGCTCATTCTGCGGGAAAGCGCGTGATTGTGGCTCTTCTGCATCCTGATACTCCACAGGCTGACCGGCAGCGCCGGCCAGCGTCATCAGAATGGCATCGGGGCTGATGCCGTTTATCGCCGCCAGCATGCCGACGTAGTTGGAGGGCATGTCCTGGTTGGCGAATCCTGAGCGGATGAACTGCGCGGATTCATACTCGCGGGCATAGTCCAGGAAGATACCCATCGCCACAGCAGCCCACTGTCCCTGCGGCAAACCGCCTGCAACACGATAGGTGATCTTGAGCGCGCTGCCACCGCCTAACGATGATTCGATTGGCAGACTAAATTGCCGGTCGGTGCTTGCCATACCCTGGAATCTACTCCACAAGCCCTGTTGTCCGCCGGGGTTGGGGAAGTTGCGCAAATGTTTGGTGTCAAAGCAGCCAAAACCGCGCACACAGGCGTATTGAGCGTTGCGGTTGCCTGCGACTCTGGCAGGGCTGCCTGGCCCACCGGGCATGCCGCAATAGTCATCCAGACAATGGCCGGTGGGGTCGGTATGGCGCAACGGATTGTTGACCACATACGCATAGCGGTTGAACGCCTGCGGACTTCCCGGCCCCGGCACCACCGTGTCCGCGCTGATGAACCGGCCCAACCCCGGCGCATACATGCGCGCGTGCGGTCGCAGACCGCGCGGTCGCAGACCGCGTAGTCGTACAGCCCGATCGCCGGCACCTCGCGTTGCCCCGTGTAGCGCCGGTCCGTCGGCGTCGTGGCGGACACAGTCCGCCCCCACGCCCAGCGCGTTTCACCAAACGGCAGATAGCGCAACTCGGCAACCCCTTCGGCTTCGCTCAGGGCATGCTTCGTGCCGGTGATGCCCATCGTCAGGCCGGCAGATCCAATCTGACCACTGGCGACTGACGGCTGACTACGCTTCACCAGCTTGCCATCCGCGTTGCGATAGAAGCGCGTCTGCATTACGCTTGCCCATTTAGCGTATCCACTTTGGTGTTCAATGACACTTCCGGTCAGTCCAAGTCATCGAGTTCGCCGCGAGGGAAATACTCCGTGCCATCCGAAACAATCAGCAGGTCATAGCAGTTGAGTAGCTCCGCCACTGCGCGCCGGCAATGCGCGTCTGTTGGGCACCAGAAGAATACTTTTCCACTGTGTAGTTCTATCACGTTGTCTGCTCCTGCTGCATCACGCAGTTTCTGCAGGAATCTTGGTCGATCGCCAACCATCTGTAAGT
>DAOUDB010000321.1:0-3257 GCA_034431495.1 Thermoflexales bacterium | reverse complement strand
GCGATCTGGGCGACGGTTCCTATGAGGCCATGGTTGATGTGTTCGAATACGTGTCCGGTGACCTGCGGATGCCGCGCATTGCGCCCTCCGGTTATTTGTATTGAGTAGACTTGCGCACTATGCGAACACGACAAGACTGGGAACGCGAGACCCTGCAGCCGGCCCTCAAACGGGCTGCCCCGCGCCGCGCAGTGTTTGAAACGCCTTCCGGCATTCCACTCGACGTCGTTCACAGCGATGACGCCGGCGAGTTTCCGGGCGAATATCCGTTCACGCGCGGCATCCATCCCACCATGTACCGCTCGCGCTTGTGGACGATGCGCCAGTACGCGGGATACGCCACTGCGCAGGAATCGAACCAGCGCTATCGCTATTTGCTGGCCCAGGGGCAAACCGGCCTCTCGGTCGCCTTCGACCTGCCCACCCAACTGGCGATGGATGCCGACGACCCCCTGGCCGCCGGCGAAGTTGGCAAGGTCGGCGTCAGCATCAGCACGCTTGACGACATGCGCGAGCTATTTGACCAGATCCCGTTGGACAAGGTCAGCACGTCGATGACCATCAACGCGCCGGCGGCCATTCTGTTGGCCATGTATATCGCCGTCGCCAAAGAGCAGGCCGGCGGCGCAGAACAGCAAACAACAGACCGCGATCCATCGGCAGCCGTCAGCCGGCTGCGCGGCACTGTGCAGAACGACATCCTGAAGGAGTACGCTGCGCGCGGCTTGTATGTCTTTCCACCGCGCCCCTCAATGCGCCTGGTGACAGACGTGTTCGCCTACTGCAAAGACCACGTCCCGCACTGGAACACGATCAGCATTAGCGGTTATCACATCCGTGAAGCCGGCAGCACCGCGGTGCAGGAAGTCGCCTTTACGCTGGCCAACGCCATTGCCTATGTCGAGGCGGCCTGCGCCGCCGGCCTGAGCATCGACGAGTTCGCCGGCCAGTTGGCCTTCTTTTTCAACGCGCACAATCACTTCCTCGAAGAGGTCGCCAAATTTCGCGCGGCGCGCCGTCTGTGGGCCAAAATCATGCGCGAGCGGTTTGGGGCGCAAGACCCACGCAGTTGCATGTTGCGTTTCCACGCCCAGACGGGCGGCAGCACGCTCACTGCCCAACAACCGATGAACAACATCGCGCGGGTGACGCTTCAAGCACTGGCCGCTGTGCTGGGCGGCGCACAGAGCCTGCACACCAACAGCATGGACGAAGCGCTCTGGTTGCCAACCGAGGAGTCGGTGCGTGTGGCGTTGCGCACGCAACAGATCATCGCCCACGAGAGCGGTGTAGCCGACACAGTTGACCCGTTGGGCGGCGCCCATGCCATCGAATATCTGACCGACGAGATCGAAGCGCGCGCCGCCGACCTGATCCGCCAGATCGACGCGATGGGCGGCGCGGTGCGCGCGATTGAGAACGGCTGGATGCAGGCGCAGATCGCCGAGTCGGCCTATCGATACCAGAAGGAAATCGAATCCGGCGAGCGGGTCATCGTGGGGGTCAACCAGTTTCAGGATGATGGCCATGCCGCAGATGAGTCTGGGCCGGCCGGCCGGCGGCAGCAACGTTTTGTCGTCGATCCCGCTGTCGAAGAGCGGCAGCGTCAACGGCTGGCCGCCTGGCGCGCCGGCCGTAACCCAGAGCATGTGGCAGCGTTGATGCAACGCCTGGAAGATACTGCTCGCGGCAACGACAACATCATGCCGTGCCTGATTGCGTGTGTGGAGGGCGGCCTGACCGTTGGGGAAATCGGGCGCGTCCTGCGCAACGTATTCGGCGAATATCACCCACCAACGGTGATTTAGCTAGAATGTCCCACCATGGCAGACATCAAACCAACGATCACAGTCAAATTTCTGGTAGATGGCAACGAGGTCGGCACGATCCTGCTCACGGCCAAGGACTTCAAGACCGGCAGCACAGGCTTCTACGGCCAGGGCAAAATCGCGATTGGCGATGACGCGGAAAAGGGTTACCAGGTTCAGGTGCAGATGGTTCGCATCGGCAGCAAGGAAGCCAAGACCAGGGCCGGCGTCTGAGGGGCGCTGTTCACGCTCATGGCGACTCAATCTGCGCTCATTCTTGCTGTTGCCGTTGTGCTGATAGTGGCCGGTCTGATGGAGACGCGGCGATCTCGTCGCCGGCGCGCAAAACGCAAGCAGAGCCGCGCCGGCATTGCGCTGGTGTTGATCGGGGGCGTTCTGATCGTTATTGTGTTGGCGACTGGGGGGCTGGGTCTCTAGCCGCTGCAAGGAAGGGCTATCATGCGTATCGTCGTGACCGGCGGCGCGGGCTTTATCGGCTCGCATTTGTGCGAACGGCTGCTTGCCGAAGGGCATCACGTCATCGCCCTGGACAACTTCATCACCGGCTCACCGGACAATATCGCCCACTTGATCGAACACGAACGATTCAAGTTTGTCAAAGTGGACATCAGCGCCCAGTGTTGGGTCGAGGGGCCGGTTGATGCGGTGATGAATCTTGCGTCGCCGGCCAGCCCGGTCGGCTACCTGGACAATCCGATCGAGACCATGATCGTCGGGTCACAAGGCACGCACAACGCGCTTGAACTGGCGCGCCAGAAAGGGGCGCGCTTCCTGCAGGCCAGCACCAGCGAGGTGTATGGCGACCCCCTCGAACATCCCCAGCGCGAGGACTATTGGGGCCACGTCAACTGCATCGGCGTGCGGGCTGTGTACGACGAAGCCAAACGCTTCGCCGAGGCGCTCACGATGGCCTATCACCGCCGGCATGGCGTGCAGACCCGCATCATCCGCATCTTCAACACCTATGGCCCACGCATGGCGTTGAACGATGGGCGCGTGGTGCCCAACTTCGTTGCCCAGGCCGTGCGCAATAAACCGCTGACGGTATACGGTGACGGCAAAGCCACCCGCTCGTTCTGCTACGTCAGCGACCTGGTGGAGGGGATGCTGCGCCTGTTGTGGTCAGACGAGACAAGGCCGGTGAACATAGGCAACCCACGCGAAATGACGGTGTTGGAATTTGCCCAGGCAGTCAAAGCAGCAGCCGGCCCGACATGCAGCAGCGAAATCGTGTTCGTGCAACCGAGAGCCGAGCGCATCGCCGATGACCCGCAACGCCGGCAGCCCGACATCAGCCGCGCCCGCGCCGTGCTGGGCTGGGAGCCGCAGGTGCCGCTCGAAGAGGGGCTGCGCAGAACGATCGAATACTTCCGCAAGGTGACGTGAATCGTTCAAGTTGATTTGCCCGAGGCGATTGTCGCGCAGCTC
>DAOUDB010000320.1:0-24689 GCA_034431495.1 Thermoflexales bacterium | reverse complement strand
TCTGCTTTCGCAGATCGAGGTGGACGACATCAATTTTGAGGAGCCGGCTGTCGAGGACATCATCCGCCAGGTATTTGCCGGCCAGGTGGACGGGTTGTTGACCGAGGCGGACGCGGCGCGCGATGTGGCGTAGTGCGTGTTGCGTATTGCGTGTTGCGTGGGGTGTTGGGTATGCTGCGCAAGTATCTGGCGCTGATGCGGCTGAACTGGGGGCTGTCGCTAGAGTATCGC
Organism: Thermoflexales bacterium; assembly: GCA_034431495.1. Classification (GTDB taxonomy): domain Bacteria; phylum Chloroflexota; class Anaerolineae; order J036; family Brachytrichaceae; genus Roseilinea. Next base: position 24,458 of record DAOUDB010000320.1, on the reverse strand, counting down.
GCCGAAGGCTTTATCTGGTTGATGACCAATCTGTTCAGCGTCATCATGCTGCTGGTGTGGCTCAGCATCAGCCAGGCCGGCCCGGTGAACGGCTTTTCTGCTGCGGACTTCGTAGCCTACTATATGGTCGGCCTGATTGTGCGCCAGTTGACTGCTGCGTGGTCTTCGTGGGAATTGTCGTTTGCTATTAGTGAGGGCCGGCTGTCGCCGCAACTGTTGCGGCCGATTCATCCCATTCATCATGAGATCACCGCCAACTGGTCAGAGAAAGTCATGCGCCTGACGATCTTGTTGCCCATCGTGGCGGCTGTGCTCGCGCTTACACCGGGCGTGCGGCTGGAACTCACGCCGGCCTCGCTATTTGCGTTTGCGCTGTCTGTGGTCGGGGCCTGGGCGATCTACTTTCTGGCCGATTACTGCGTGGGCATTCTGGCCTTCTGGACAACCCAGGCGACGGCCTTCTCCAATATTTTGTTCGGCTTGAAAATTGTGCTGGGCGGGATTCTTGCCCCGATCCAAATGTTCCCGCCGGCCATTCAGCCTCTCCTCGAATGGCTGCCGTTCAAGTACATGCTGGCTTTCAGCAACGAGATCGCGCTCGGTCAGGCGACCGGCGAACGCCTGTTGTTCGGTCTGGCTGTTCAATGGGCATGGGTGCTGGCGCTCTGGCTGTTGATGCGGCTCTTGTGGCGGCTGGGTGTTCGCAGCTATGGCGCGGTGGGAGCATAGAGAGCAGGGGAGCAGAGGCGCAACATGCGATATGTGCGGCTGTTCACGCTGTTTCTGAAGGCCAGCTTTCTGGTGGAGCTGGAATACCGCGCCAACTTTGCTGCGCGGGCGATGGTGTCGGTGTTCTGGGCCGGCGTGACGCTGGTGGGCGCCGGGGTGTTTTACTCGCACACCGACACGATCGGCGGCTGGACGTTCGATGAAGCCCTGGTCATCATTGGCCTGTTTACGTTTATGAGTGGTTTCATCCAGACGTTTCTACAGCCCAATGTGCAGCGCATCATCGAGATGATCCGGCTCGGCACGCTCGACTTCGTGTTGACCAAGCCGGTCAACAGCCAGTTCATGGCGTCGTTGCGCTACTCCCAAATGTTCAGCATGGTGGATATGCTGCTGGGCGCGGCCATTGTGGTGTGGGCCTTTTTCCGGTTGCGCTATGCGCCAGACCTGCTGACGCTGGCGCAATTTGCCCTGATGCTGGCCATGGCGATTTTGATCGTCTATAGCATCTGGATGGTGATTGCCACGCTGGCCTTCTGGCTGGTGAAGGTGAACAACATGGCCGAGTTGTTCAACTCAGTCTATGACACCGGCCGGTTCCCGGTGACGACTTTTCAGGGGCTGATCCGGTTGGCGCTGACTTTCGTCGTTCCGATAGCCTTCATCACCACGTTCCCGGCCCAGAGCGTGTTGGGCCGGCTGGATGCGACGACGTTGCTGGCAGCGATGGCGATGGGGGCAGGCTTGTTCACGGCCAGCGCGCTGTTCTGGCGGCGCGCCGTGCGCAGTTATAGCAGCGCCAGTTCCTAGTTACTCTGGCTGCGGCGCATGTGTTGACGCGCCGCGTGTTGGCGCGCCAAAGCGTTCCACGATCAATTCGCGGATGGCTGTGCTCAGCCAGTGGCCGGTGATCTTCATCTGCACACTCCAGGGAGCCGGCTCGATATGCTTGGCCAGGTAGCTGTCGAAGGTCAGCCGTTGCACATCGGGGTCCTGGCACATGGCGGCAAAGATTTCGCGCTGCGTGTCGCTGTTATAGGAGATGCGCTGCAGCAGTTGCAGAAAGGTGTAGGTGGGCCGATAGCGTTTCCACCATTGGGCATCGTAGTCACGGCGCAGATGCTCGGCAGATGGGTTGGCCATGTGCGCAGCAATGGCGCGGGCAGCCATCTCGCCGGACTTCATCGCCCAGTAAATGCCTTCGCCCGACGTGGCCTGCACCAGGCCGGCTGCGTCGCCGATCAGTGCGACGCGGTCGTAAGACAAATGCTTGCGCGGGTGCATGGGTAGATGGTGCGCTTCGAACAGAATCGATCTGCCCTCGCCCAGTTGATCCTTGAGCCGGATTTTCAGGTTGCTGAGCAACTGGCGGGCGTGTTGAGTCTTGCCGGCGCCAGCGCCGATGCCGGCGGCTACATGGTCGTACTTCGGGAAAACCCAGGCATACAGATCGGGGCTGACATCGTCGCCCAGATACAACGCCGCGCGCTGCTCCCAGTAGTGCATGGCGTGTTCGGGCAACTGAATGCGCTCCTGGTAGGCGACGGCCATCGGCAACCGCTCTAGCCCCAGCGCTTTGGCGACGGCAGAGTAAGCGCCATCTGCGCCGATGACGGCGGTGGCGTCCAGATGGCGCGTGGTGCGCTGAGGCGTTTCGTATGACACGCGCACGCCGGCGGGGCCGATCTCCAGGCCGGTGAACTTCCCTTCGATCAAGGTCGCGCCGCGTTCGACAGCGCGCTGCCGGATGTAGCGGTCGAACTTTTCGCGCCGCACCATGGCGATGAAGTCGCGGTCAGAGGGATGGCTGCTGGCGACAGGAAACTCTGACATCTGGCGCGGGGATGCCACCACAGCCGTTGTTACCTTCCGATCAATGAGATCTTCGGGCAAGTGGTATTCGCTGAACACAAGCGGCGGCACGGCGCCTCCGCATGGTTTGACGTAGTTCAGGTCGCGCTCTAGCAAGATAGCCTCGACGCCTAGCTCGCGCAGCGTGTTCGCCGCGATGCTGCCACCCACAGATGCGCCTACAACCAGCACCGGTTTCATTGCCCATCGCTCCTGTTCCGTCTCACGTCACAACACACCCAATCCAATGGCTGCTGCCAGCATACCCCACACATAGAGTGGAATGGCGACGATGTTGTACTTCACTGCCATGTCATTGACCGGGTTCTTAACCAGCTTGATCTGAGATGGCCACTGCCCCAGTGTGAACAATGCGACAACGCCGGCGGCGATCGGGCTGCCCCAGATCAGCAGCAGAATCACTACGATGATCTGAGCGGCGTTGATGGTGATGACGGCCAGCCAGGCGGCCATCTGCTCGCCATACAGCACCGGGATGGAAAGAATGCCCATCTGGCGGTCGCCGGTCACACTCTTGAAGTCGTTGATGGTCATGATGCCGTGCGCGCCCAGCGAATAGATGATGGCCAGGGTCAAGCTGTGTGCAGTGATGGGAACCTGGAACGTCAAATGGCCGGCGATCCAGGCCAGCCCTTCATAGGCGATCGCAACGGTCAGGTTGCCAATCCAGCCGTTGCGCTTGAAGCGCAGCGGATGCACGGAATAGGAAATGGCCAGACCCAGTCCGATCGCGCACATCAGCATGACAGAGGGGCCCAGGAACAGGCCGACCAGAAGCGCAGCGATGGCCAGCGCGAAGATGGTGAGGTAGATTTGAAGCTCACTGACCTTGCCGGAAGGAATCAGCCGGTCGGGTTGATTGATGGCATCCACATCGCGGTCGCAGTAGTCGTTGAGCACCTGCGAGAAGCCGGTGAGGAGGGGGCCGGCCATGGCTACGCCAATAGCGATCTTGCCAATGTTCAGAATGCTCAGCCAGATATCGCCCTCGGCAGACAGATTGAAGTAGATGCTGTGACTGGCGACAGCGCCAACCATGAAGGCCCAGGCCGGGGCAAACCAGGTGTGCGGCTTCATCAACGTCAGGCTTTTGAGCAAGACTGCCTTGACACTGGCCGACCGTGACGCTGCAAGGGGTGCGTCTTTGAGCATGTTGAATCCTCCGTTTTCGCCTATCTGTCGGCAAATATGAGCCGGCTGGCTGGCCGGAATCATACAACGGGACGTTCGAATTTGCGAACCTACTTTGGGCAAACAGTCAACAGACAGCGATGTGTCATGCGAGCAAGCGGTCCGGGGGGTGATAGTTGGCCGACCGCTGTTGTCAATTTGTCTGTGGATAAGCGAAATCCCCAGAAAACCCGGGCAAATTGCGAGAGCCATTTTCGCGGCCCGGCTCGCGGCCTCGCGGCCCCGCGGCCCTAACCAGTTGACAATCTTGGGCGAGGTTACTACAATTGTTGGCACGTCCCCTCTCACTAGATCATGCAAATTGAGTGCAATAGGGCACCAAAGCATGTTCAAACATTATAGGAGGTAGCACAGATGAACGACCAGGTACCGGCAAAGTGGAAGTCACTATTCACGAACGAAGAGTGGCTGGAGCACCAGTTGGTCGTGTACGGCTCTTGGGCATTCCTTGCCGTCGCGGTCATTCTCCACATCGTCTTCTTCAGCGTCAAGCCGTGGATTCAGCCATAACCTGGCAAGCGATCTGTTTGCGCAACCCGTAAGCAGAGAGGCAAGGTAACTATGAAAGAATCTAAGTTCCTCGAATTCCGCACGAACGTGATCCTCTACATGGTGGTCGGGGTGGTGATGGCTCTGCTGATTCACTTTGTGGTGCTCAGCTCGGACTACAACACCTTCTGGCTCAGCAAGTAGGCCCTTAGCTATTATCGTTGCCGGCGGGTTGGCAAGGTCTCCTGGTGCGCGGTCGAACAGGGTGAGAGAGGGCGTCGGGAGAACGGATCAATTCGCCGGCATTATTGTGACTCGCACGGTCAAGTGTCTATTGCGAGCGTGCGCCGGCCGAGCTAGAGGGAGATCAGTAGACTCGCACGCGATTATCCCTAATCATTTGTTTGCTCAGCTGTTTGCTCAGCCATTCCTCCCCCGGCTCTCGCCAATCACACTCGCCCTGCAAGGTACAACCTCATAAGGAGACGAGCGATGCTTTCATTCGAAGCAAAGTATCGTCGTGAGGCGATGGACACCTCCGCGGTGCCATTGTTAGGCTTGGGTCTGCTCAAGTTCTGGGTGGGCCGGTTCTACATTGGCTTCTGGGGACTGATCGCGCTTCTGTTTGGCTTGAGTGGCGCGGGAATCTGGTTCTGGCGTGTTGTCCTGCTGGATGCCACCCGCACCGGCAACCCGCTCATCAACTTCGTGCGTGGCCAAATTGAAGCTCCATCGCCTGACGTCGGCCTGAGATTAACGACCGATCCCTCGAAGGGTCTGTGGTGGCTGGTGGTTGTGTTCTGCGCCACCGTGACCTTTGTCGCCTGGATGATGCGCCAGGTTGATATCTCGCGTATGCTAAAAATGGGGTACCAGGTGCCCATTGCGTTCGGGGTAGCCGTGTCTGCCTGGGTCACCATCCAGATCGTGCGTCCGATCTTACTCGGCCACTGGTCGGAAGGCTTCCCCCTCGGGGTGATTGCCCATCTGGATTGGTTGTCTGTTTTCGGCTATCGCTTCTTTAACTTCTACTACAACCCGTTCCATGCGCTGGGCATTGCCCTGCTGTTTGGCAGCGGGCTGGTGCTGTCTTTGCACGGCGCAACTATTCTCAGCGCCGCCGGCAAGAAAAAGGAAGGCGTCACGGAGCACAACATCAACACCTTCTACTGGGACTTTCTCGGATACAGCATCGGCGAAATCGGCATTCACCGTCTGGCATTCTGGACTGCGTTGATGTGCGTGCTGCTCAGCAACCTGTGCCTGGTGCTGTCCGGGACCCTGGTTCAGGACTGGAGCGCTTTCTGGAACTTCTGGAACAAGCTCCCGTTCTGGAGCGGATTTTAGGTAGGAGGCAGCCATGGCATCAGAGATAACTCGCGTCGAGTCGGCTGACTGGCGAACGACCAGACGCTTCTACCTCAGGTTTCTCGAAGGACTGGCCGACACACAGATCGGCCCTCTCTATATCGGGGTATGGGGCATCTTTGCGCTGGTCTTCTTTGCCATCACAGTGTTCGTCATCCTGTTCGGGTATCTCCAGCAGGTGGGGTTCAACCCGATCCTGTTTGTGCGAGAGTTTCCCGTATTGAGCGTGGAGCCTCCGCCACCCAGCTATGGTCTCAAGCTGGCGCCGCTCGCTCAAGGCGGATACTGGCAGATCGCCACGTTCTTCCTCACGCTGTCGATTGTGTTCTGGCTCATCCGCATCTGGTCGCGCGCTATTGCCAATGGGCTGCGCCCGACCGTGCCCATTGTCTTCAGCGCCGCCATCTTCCTTTACGCTGCTATTTACATCATCCACCCCATCTCGATGGGCGCCTGGAATGAAGCGCCGGGACATGGATTGCGCGCCCAGCTCGTGTGGGCCAACGCGTTCAGCATCAAGTACGGCAACTTCTACTACAACCCGTTCCACATGGTCTCGATCTTTGGCTTGCTCGGCTCGTGCTTGCTGCTCGCCATGCACGGCGCGACCATTCTGGCGGTTGTCCGACTGAACGCGCATCGTGAAATTGACGAGGCTGAAAACAGCACCGAAGGCACGCATCGCGCGCAGTTGCTGTGGCGCTGGGTGATGGGCTTCAATGCCACTGCCACCAGCATTCACACCTGGGCGATCGCCATTGCTGTGGTGTCGATGGTTGCTGGTGCGCTGGGTGTCATATTCTCTGGCACGCTGGAGCCGGACTGGTTCCAGTGGGCGTGCCGGGCCGGCATCGTGCCCGGCGTGATCCAGCCCGGTGCCACCAACGTGGCCGCGTGTTTGCGATAGGAGGAGCATGCCATGAGCACTCAACCAGACACCGCCCCGCCAGGGGCCATCGCTGTGTATGATGAGAAGCAGGCCGGCATACTCCGCCTCGAAGTGTTCGGCCTGATGGCTGTCAGCATTGTCGTGTTGGGGCTGGTTATCTTTGCCTTTCTGTTGAACAAGGGCCTGGCGTCGGCGTTCAGCTATCGCGGCGAGCACACCTACAACTACGCCGGCATTCAGATGACCGACATCAACGCCTACATCCAGGCTAAGAAAGTGCAGGTTCAGCCCATCAGCGCCGAAGCCCTGACTGCCTATAACGAGTGGGCAAGCAAGAACCCCAAGACGGTCAACGTCCAGGTTCTGAATCAGTATCTGGGCGATGACTACAACAACACCGGCACAATCTTCAACTACATGACAGTGTACATGGCCGGCGGCCTGGGCGTGAGCTGTGAGTATTGCCACAATCTGCAAGACTTCTCGGCCTACGACCTGCCGCAAAAGACGACCGCCAAGAACATGCTGGTGATGCAGTTCGAGGTCAACAACAAGTGGGTCAACAACGTGCCCCGGCCTGAAGGGCAGCCCTTGTACCAGGTTCAGTGCGCCACGTGTCACGTCGGCGCGCCGAAGAACTGGAACAAGGCGCTGAAGGCCAGCAACCCGGCTGCATTCGGCATCGAAGGCGGCGGCCTGCCTTACGGGTACGAAATGCTGGACGAGCAGTTGCTGAAGACCCGCTCGGATCCGCAGACCGGCGACGTGAATTACTACAAGGTTACGGCGACTAAAGACACGCCGGCCGGCCTGAATGCAACCTATCGCAACCAGAACCAGATGTATCACCAGACTGTGGCGCTCGGCGTCGGGTGCGACTTCTGCCACTACGGCGGCTACTTCGCGTCCTACTACGTCGAGAACGGCAACTTCAAGTGGCCGAAGGCCCAGGCTCGCCACATGATCGGCATGGTGCAGGATCTGGCCATCAACTGGTGGCCGCAGATGCAGTTCCCTGCCCCGGAAACTGTGGCGCAGCCGAACTGCTATATGTGCCATCGCGGTTACGTGGTGCCGCCCGGTGCGTCGAGCACGGCCCCTCAGCCGGCGCAGGTCAGCTCTCCGCTGATCAAGCCGCTTGAAGAGCTACCCATTCCGAAGCCCGTCACGCCGTAGTCGAATCAACTGTGGCGCTGAGGCGCAACAAACAGCGCGCCTCAGCGCAATCGCCAATCTGTTCAATCGATGTCAATCAACAAACGCCTGCTGCGCCTGAGCCTGTTCCAGTTTGGACTGGGATTCAGCGTCGTCGTCTTCAACGGCGCGCTCAATCGTGTCCTGATCGCCGAGGAAGACATCCCGGCGACCGTGGTCGGCTGGCTGCTCAGCCTCAGCCTGTGGGTTGCGCCGGTGCGCGTATTGATGGGTGTATGGTCAGACCGCGAGAGGCGCACGTTTGGCTTCCGCCGGCTGCCTTACATCTGGTATGGCATGATGATGGTGTTTGCCGGCTTATCGGCCTCGCCGCTGACGCTGTGGTTGCTCAGCCGCACGTCCCAGTTCGGGCCGGGGCATACGCCATTCACCGTCTCCGTTGCCGTTTGCACGTTCATCTTCTTCCTGTACGCCATCGGCTCGCACATTGCCCAGACGGCTTACCTGGCCCTCGTCACCGATCTCACGCCCAAACAGGAGCGCAGCAAGGCGGTCGCCTTCCTATGGATCATGCTCATCATCGGGCAGATCGTCAGCTCGCTCATCATCGGGGTATGGCTGACCGATTTCTCCCCGTTCAAGCTGATCCAGGTCATGCAAACCGGCGCAGTGGTGTTCATCGTGTTTGGCCTGGCTGCCATCTACCGTCAGGATCGCCCGGTGCATCTGGAAGAAGATCCTGAAGGCGGCGCGCGGAAGTTGTTTGCGCTCCTCTCCAGGCCCGCCAACCGGCTGTTCTTCCTGATCGTCTTCGTCGGCACGCTGGGTCTGAATGCTCAGGATGTGCTGCTCGAACCCTATGGCGGTCAGGTGCTTGGCATGACAGTCACCGAGACCACACGCCTGACTGCCTTGTGGGGCGTCGGAATGCTGGTGGCGATGCTTATCGCGTCGCGGGTTGTGCCCCGGCTGGATTCGCCTTTGCCTGTCACGCTGGCCGGCTGTCTGATCGGTCTGGCAGGGTTTGCGCTGATCGCGGCTACCAGCCAGCTCAGGTCTGTTCTGCTCTTCGCAGTCGGCGCGACCATCGTTGGACTGGCCGGCGGGCTGTTTCTCATCTCCACCCTATCGCTGGTGATGGGCCTTGCCGATACCAGGACGGCCGGGCTTTATGTGGGCTTGTGGGGTTTGATGCAGACAACGGCGATGGGCCTGGGCAGCATCGTCGGCGGCGGCATTCGTGATCTGGTCGCTCACATGTGGGGCGATGTCGCACTGGGCTATGTCGCCGTTTACAGCGCCGAAGTCGTGCTACTGATCGTCACGTTCGCGCTGTTGATCGCCATGCCGCGCAAGGCATTTGTGTCACGTCCGGCGGAGAAATCCGCGTTCGCAGGGCTGACTGACATTCCCGGTTAGCCTGTAAGTTGGAGGACAACGCATGATATCCGGCACCGAGACCGTTCTGTGTCTCGTCTTGTTGGCTCTTGGCGCCATTGGCTTCCTGGTCGCGTTCATCTTCACCGATCGTAATGCCGTGCAGGAGAGCAAAATGCCAGAGCACACCGAGGCCGAAGCGCCTCAGCAAGTAGCGGCTGGTTCCGCCCGATCGAAAGCCTAGGCGTTCAAGGCGCGCAGCCGGCCCCATCCCCCCTCAAAATCGCCTTCCGGCTGCGCACACTCCCTCTAGTGCACCAAGAGCCATGTCCGAGAGCACCGATTCCATCGTCTACAGTCTGCTGGCTTGCGTGGCAACAATAGTCCTTGCGTTGCTGGTCGTCACCTTTGTGGTGTCTGCCACGGCCCGGCGCATCGCCCTGCATCGCGCCCGGGTTGTGCGGGACTGGAAACGCCAGGGGATGCGCTTTGTGCTTGGCCCCGCCCAGGCTAACTTTCTCAACCGCGCGTCTTCCATCGGAACCGGCGGCAACGGCACATTGCTCCTCACGTCCGACGCGCTGCGATTTGCTCAGGTCACCCCAGACCGCGAAATTGTCATCCCGCTTCGGGATATCCGCCGCGCCATGCTGGCGCGCGCTTTCAATGGCCGGCGTGGTGGCCCTTATCTCATCGTCGAGCGCGTCATCGGCGACCTGACCGGTTTTCAGACCGAGCAACCTCAACGCTGGGCAGATGCCATCAATGCCGCGTTGGCCGGCGCGGTGTCTGGCGCTTCAGACTCATCCTCTGCGGCGCATGCGCCTGTCCCGGCCACAGCTTCGTAACGCCATGTTGACTGTGCCATCAACCGGCATCGCCTCTGACTGCTTGCGCTGGCTAACCTGCCTGTTGGCCTCGCTGTTGCGAGGATGTGGCGTCCGGCTAATTGCTTCACCGCAATCAGCGTCGGCCGGCTATGGCAGCCTGGTGTATCGCGTGCACACGCCAATCTTGATGATTGGCCTGGTGGCTCTGCTGGGTGTGTGGCGTGATCCAGCTCATATGGCAATTGCGCTGGCGGCTGCCTTTGGCATGACCTGCCTCTTCCTGATCCAGCATCTGTTTGATCGCGAGCGCCGGCCTCCTCAAATGGCCCAGCCTCGCTGCTTGCTTGTCGCGCACTGCCGCGCCACAGAGTCGCATTCGCCTGCTCCTGTGGAATGGCGCTGCGCCATGAGCCGCTCAGGCGGCGCGCCGCCCTCCGCGCCGGCCTTTTTCGCGTCTCGTCAACTCACAAGACGCCGCGCCTGCCCTGTGATATCCGGCACGCGTGGCGTCTTGTTTGTTGGGTTCCCCCAACTCTTATTCTCAGGAGGTTTTTGATGTTTCGTTCTCGTTCAAAGTCATCGTCTTCTGCTTCGGATAAAGTGTCTGCCCTGTCCATCCTGCGACTGACACTGCCCAAGCTTGGCGTGGCCTTCCCGTTCGCCATGCTGCTGAGCGTTTACAACCGCATCATGATCGAGGAGCTGGCCATCCTGCCGGTTGTAGTGGGGGGAATGTATCTGTTTTACAACGTGATTAACGGTTTCGGCCAGGTGACCGTTGGGCGCATCGCCGATCGCCGGCCCATTTTGGGCCTGCGCCGCACCCCCTATTTGCTGGCCGGCCTGTTGGTGTCATCCCTTGCGCTTGTGCCCCTGCCGGCGGCGTCAATGGCTGCCAGCGCCGATTCGGCTTTGATTCCGTTGTTGTTTGTGGTCATGCTCGTCTTCGGCATCGGCTTTGCCATGACCGGCGACTCGCACAACGCGCTCATCGCCGAATTGACTGCCGGCAAGAAGAACCGCAGCACGGTCATCGCCTTCGTATGGTTCTTCCAGATCTTTGCTTCGATTGTGGTGGCAATTGCCATTTCTATCGTCCTGCAAATCGCCGACCAGGCCGCCGGCGCCCCGCGCGGCTGCATGACCGAAGCCTGTCACCTGATCCGCAAAGAAGTCGCCCTGCAGCTCATGCCCTCGATTTTCGCCCTTGGCCCCATCATTGCCGTTATTGGCTGGCTGCCGTTGCTTGGGCTTGAGCCGCGCCTTACGCGCGCCCAGGCGCAAGCTGTCGAGCAGCGCCCGCCGTTGCATCTCAGGCAGGCTTACACCCGCATCTTCTCGAACTCTCATGCGCGCGTCTTCTTCTTCTTTGTGTTCATCTCCATCTTTGCCCTCTTTGTGCAAGATGACATCCTCGAGCCGTTCGGCGCGCGTGTGTTTGGTCTGCCGGTCTCGGCCACCGCGCAATTCCAGCCCATCATGGGCGGCGCAACGCTGATCGCCATGCTGGTGATGGGTGTTGTCGCCGGCGCGCGTCCCATTTCCAAGCGCAAGATCACCAACCTGGGCGCCGGCATTTCGGGCGTTGGCCTGTTGTTGCTCGGCCTGTCCGCCATCTTCCATATCGTGCCGGCCATGTATCTCGGCATCGCCACCCTGGGCCTGGGCATGGGCGTCTTCAACATCGGCGCTCTCTCCATGATGATGGATATGACCATCCCCGGCGAGACCGGCTCACTCATGGGCGCGTGGGGCATGGCGCAGGCCATAGCCACCGGCATGGCCAACTTCCTCGGCGCCTTCCTGCTTCAGCTTGGCCTGGCCCTCACCGGCGAGAATGCGCCCCTGACCTATGCCCTTATTTTCGGCTTCTCCGCCATGCTGTGCGTCACTGCCATCTGGCTGGTGCAGCGCGTCAATGTCGAACAGTTCCAGAAGATGTCCAGAGAGCAAATAGCTCTTACGCTCGAAGCCGCCTGAGTCTGCCGGCGCGCTTTGCCTGACGTCGGGCTTCCTCGCCGAAGCCCGACATCGTCTCTGTTTCTGTAAGCTATGCGATACACCCCTGAACAACTGGAGCGCCGCAACCGCTCGATCTGGACCCCCGTGCAGGCCATCGGCGCTCCCATTCAGTTGCTTGTCTTTCTTGTCAACGTCGTCCTCGTTGTGCGTTTCCTGGCTACCGGCGCCGACTATGAGCTGGCGCATGCCGTGTCAGTTGTCAAGGTGCTCATGCTCTATTTCATGACCGTCACCGGCATGTTCTGGGAGCACGATGTCTTTGGCCCCTGGTTTCTCGCCAAAGAATTCTTCTGGGAAGACTTTGTTAACCTGATCGCTCTCATCGCCCACACGGCTTTTCTGGTGTCAGGCTGGTTGGGGGCAGAGCCGGTGACGCAAATGTGGATCATGTGTGTCGCTTTCCTGACCTATCTGGCCAACTTCACTCAGTTCCTGGTCAGGGGCATTCAGAGTGCCGCGCAAAAGCGAGCCGCCCGGCGCGCTGCGCACACCGATCCACTTATCTCATGAGCCGCACCGACACATCCCTCACTGCTGCGCCGGCCTTTCCTTTCACCGCCATCGTCGGCCAGGACGAGATGAAGTTGTGCCTGCTGCTCAACGTCATCGATCCGCGCATCGGCGGTGTGTTGGTGATGGGGCATCGCGGCACCGGCAAGAGCACCACGGTGCGCGCGCTCGCGGCGGTTTTGCCCCTCATCACCCGCGTCGCCGGCGATCCGTATAACCGCGCCCCAGAGGATATGCCCGACCCGGCGCCGGCCCCGGCGCCGAATGGGCGCGCGCATGCTCAAGTCAGCTCGCCCCCAAAGTTCAAAGTCGAGCGCGTGCCTGTGCCTGTCGTCGATCTGCCATTGGGCGCCACTGAAGATCGCGTGTGTGGCACGATTGACATCGAACAGGCCCTGACACGCGGCGTCAAGGCATTCGAGCCGGGCTTGCTTGCGCAGGCCAATCGCGGCTTCCTCTACATCGACGAAGTCAACCTGCTCGACGATCATCTCGTGGATGTGCTGCTCGACGTGGCCGCCAGCGGCTGGAACGTGGTCGAGCGCGAAGGCGTAAGTGTGCGCCACCCGGCCCGTTTTGTGCTGGTCGGATCGGGCAACCCCGAAGAGGGTGATTTGCGCCCCCAGTTGCTCGACCGCTTTGGCATGCACGCGCGCATCAGCACGATTACCGATGTGTCATTGCGCGTCGAGATCGTTAAACGCCGGCGTGCCTTCGATGCCGACCCCGCCGCCTTTGCTGCCGCCTGGGAAAAGGAACAGCGCGCCCTGCGCAATCGCATCACCCGCGCCCAGAAAGCAGTGGCCGGCGTTGAATTGCCTGACCCCCTCCTGACCCAGATTGCCCAGGTTTGTATGCGCCTGGGCATCGATGGACATCGTGGCGAGTTGACGCTGGCGCGCGCGGCAGCCGCCCTGGCAGCCTTCAACCACAGCCCACGGGTGACATGGCAAGAAGTGGTCGCCGTCGCCCCGGCCTGTCTGCGTCACCGCCTGCGGCGCGATCCGCTCGAGACAGTGGATTCGGATGAGAAGATCGAGCGCGCGCTTCAGGCATCCGCGGTGGAGTCTTGATATGTCTGTTTCCGCGCCACAGCCCGCCCGGCCAATTGCGGCGCTCCATTTCAACGATATCGTTGGCCTTGACCTTGCCCGCCAGGCGCTGCTCTTTCTGGCGGTCGATCCGTCGCTGGCCGGCGTTGCACTGGCTGCCGTGACCGGCTCTGGCAAATCCACCCTTGCGCGCGCCTTTGCTGCCCTGTTGCCCGACAACGCTCCCTTTGTCGAGCTGCCACTCAACGTCACCGAAGACCGCTTGATTGGCGGCCTTGATCTCGAAGCAACCCTTGCGCGGGGCGAGCGTGTAGTCGAACCCGGCCTGCTGGCCCGCGCCCACGGCGGCGTTCTGTACATCGACGCGGTCAATCTGCTTGACGCCGGCGTTGCTGCGCATGTCATGGACGCCATGGCGCGCGGTGTTGTGCAGATCGAACGCGACGGCGTTAGCGCAGTGTATCCTGCCCGCTTCAGCCTGATCGCCACCTTCGATCCCGGCGATGGCGCGGTGAATGGCAGCCTGCTCGACCGCGTTGGCCTCATTATTCCGTTCGTGCCGCAGGGCGATGCCGCCATTCGCGCCGAGGTGGTGCGGCGCAACATGCGCCGCAATATGCGCCGCAATGCGCGCCCCGCCGGCGATGATGACAACGCCGATGAGAATGCTATGTTGCGCGCGCTGATCGAATTGGCGCGTGAGCAATTGCCGCAAGTTGGCATCCGCGAAGAACAGGTCGAGGCCCTCACGCGCGCTGCGCTCAGCCTGGGTGTGGAAGGCAATCGCGCCGATGTGTTTGCCGTCAAGACAGCACTCGCCAGCGCCGCACTGGCCGGCCGCACTGATGTCAGCGAGGCCGATCTGGAGATCGCCGCCCGGCTGGTTTTGATGCCGCGTGCCACGCGCTCCCCGCAGCCGGCTCAAACCGAGCAACAGCCTCAGCCGGCCTCTACTCCGGCCCCGCAGCCTGAGCAACCTGACCCCACCGATGCCCCCGCCGACCAGACCCAAACCCAGACCCCTGAACAGATCCAGGAGCTGCTGATGAACGCCGTTCAAGCCGATCTACCGGCTGACCTGTCCAGCCTCCCTTTTGCGGCCCAGCGGCGTGGTAGAACCGGCAGCCGGGGTGTCGCGTTTAATGACCGACGAGGGCGTTTCGTGCGCGCCGTCCCTGGCCCTTTGCGCGGCCACAAGATTGCCCTATTGCCCACCTTGCTATCTGCCGCCCCTTGGCAGTCGCTCCGCGCAGCCGCCGACGACAAGTGCCCTGCCACACCGCCCCACCGCGCGCCGGTTGTTCGCATCACCCGCGACGATATTCGCGTCAAACGATTCCGCGACAAGGCCGGCGCGCTGTTTATCTTTATCGTCGATGCCTCTGGCTCGATGGCTGTCAATCGCATGCGCGAAGCAAAAGGCGCAACAATCCGCTTGTTGCAGAATGCCTATGTCCACCGCGACCAGGTCTCGCTGATTGCCTTTCGCGGTCAAGCGGCCCAGACGTTGTTGCCCCCTTCGCAAAGCGTCGACCGCGCCAGGCGCGAGCTGGATGTGTTGCCGACCGGCGGTGGCACCCCGCTGGCCTCTGCGTTGTGGCTGGCCTGGCAAACCGCCCGACAGGCGCGCAGTCGGGGCATTCAGCACACTACGCTTGTTCTGCTCACCGATGGCCGCGCCAATGTCCCGCTGCGGCCCCACGAGCCGGCTGTTGACAAAGAGCATATCGCGCAGGAGGTTCGTCAACTGGCCCGCTGCGTTGCAGCCGACCGGCTCAACGCAATCGTGGTCGACACACAGGCCGGCTATCTCTCGCGCGGCGAGGCGCGCAAACTGGCTGCTGACTTAAACGCGCGCTATGTGTATCTGCCTAATGCAAAAGCCCATCAAATCACGGAGGTGATCGCCTCATGAAAAATGCCAAACGCAATGGACATGCCTCTGTTGGCGTTCCCGTCCCACCGGCCGACTCATCCACACCGCTCCGCATCACGGCCATCGTCGGCATGGAACACTTCAACCGCCGTGTGTGGCAACAGGTCAAATCTGAACTCGCCCCTGCCATCCAGGTGCAGCAATGGACCGATCTTGATCTGGAGCGCAAGTCCCCTGAGCTGGCCGAGGCCATTCAGAACGCCGATTGCCTGTTCCTCACCATGGTCAATTTCAGAGAGCAGGCCGAGTGGCTGTGCGAGCAGGTTGCCCATTCACGCGCCCAAACCATCTTCGCCTACGAGTCGATGCCCGAAGTCATGGCCCTCAACAAAGTCGGCGACTATGTGGTGAGCGGCAAGGGCGGCATGCCAGAGCCGATCAAGCGGGTGGCCCGCCTGCTCGTCAAAGGCCGCGAGGAAGACACGCTGTACGGCTACACAAAACTGATGAAGCTCATGCAAACCATGATGCGCTTCATGCCGGACAAGGCGCGCGATTTCAAGAACTGGATGACCGTCAACATCTACTGGAACCAGCCGCTGCCGCGCAACATCGTCAACATGTTCCGGCTGATTGCCCGCGAGTATTTCGGGCGTTCGCTGCCGGTCGAGCCGGTGGTTGAAGTGCCGATGATGGGCCTGTATCACCCAGACGCGCCCGCATTTTTTAAGGATATAAAATCTTTCCGCGACTGGGAGCGCCGCCGCAATCGAAACTCCAAGGATCGCAATCCAAAATCGACCGTGGGGCTGCTCTTCTTCCGCAAGCATCTGGCGCAGGAGCGCGGCTACATCGACGACACAATTCGCGCCTTCGAGAAAGCCGGCCTGTCAATCCTGCCGATGTTTGTCGCCGGCATCGAGGGGCATGTGGCCGTGCGCGACTGGCTGGCTAAAGAGAAAATCGATCTGTTGGTCAGCACCATCGGTTTTGCGCTGGTTGGCGGGCCGGCCGGCTCCACCGCGCCCGGCCTGTCGGTCAAAATTGCCAACGACATTCTGGGCGGCATGAACGTCCCGTATATCGTGGCGCAGCCACTCTATGTGCAGGACTTTGCCTCGTGGCAAAAGTCCGGCGTTGGGCCGATGCAATCTACCGTCTTGTATGCCCTGCCAGAGATGGACGGCGCAATTGATCCCGTCGTGATCGGCGCGTTGAACAACGGCGCATTCCAGTCTGTGCCCGATCGTCTGGATCGCCTGGTTACCCTGGTTCAGAAATGGATTGCGCTGCGCCACAAGCCCAATCGCGAGAAGAAGATTGCGATTGTGGTCTACGACTACCCTCCCGGCCTGGGCAAAAAAGCGACTGCCGCGTTGCTGGATGTCCCGCGCAGCCTGCTCAACCTGTTGCGCCGCTTGAAAGCCGAAGGCTATCACACCGGCGAGCTGCCCGAAACTCCTGAACAGCTCTTTGCCTTGCTCGATCAGGCCACCGAGACGCCGGCGGCCGGGCAGGCCGGCGTTGCCGTCAACAGCGTTGCCGTCAACAGCGTTGCCGTCAACGGCGTTGCCGTCAACGCAGAAGCGTATCGCAATTGGGTGTCACCCCGCGAGCGTGAACGCATTGAAGAACGCTGGGGCGCTTTCCCCGGCGAAATTGCCCCGCTCGGCAAAGACGCAGTTTTCCTCGGCGGGTTGCAGTTGGGCAATGTCTATATCGGCGTGCAGCCGCGCTTTGGGGTGCAGGGCGACCCAATGCGTTTGTTATTCGACAAAGCCAACACGCCCCATCATCAATACATCAGCTTCTATCGTTGGATCGCGCGCGGTTTCCAGGCCGATGCCCTGATCCACGTCGGCATGCATGGCTCGGCAGAGTGGATGCCCGGCTTGCAACTGGGCATGACCCGCAGTTGCTGGCCCGATGCGCTGCTGGGTGAATTGCCGCATCTGTATCTGTATCCGGTCAACAATCCCAGCGAGGCCAGCATTGCCAAGCGGCGCGGCTATGCCGTCATGGTCTCTCATGCCGTGCCGCCCATGACCCGCGCCGGCCTGTACAAAGAACTCAGCGCCCTGCGTGAATTGCTGGACGATTATCGGCAGCGCGCCGCCGATGCGCGCGCCGCCGATGCGCGCGCCGCCGGCGCAGCCGTTGACCCGGCCTTTGAAGAGGCGGTTTTGAACAAGGCGGCGCTGGTCAACCTGGACAGCGATTGCCCGCGTCTGGCCGACGAGCCGTTTGACGACTATGTCGGCCGGCTGCACGCCTATCTGCGCGACCTGGAGAATCGTCTCATCACCGGCAGCCTGCACACCCTGGGCGAAGCGCCCCCGGCCGAGACACAGATTGTGCTGGCGACTGAAATGTTAAAAGCCGGCGGCAATGGCAACGCGTCGCGCGGCCAGGGACTGGCTGCCTTGATGACTCGCGCACTGGCCGGCCCTGCTGCCCCCTCTTACACAGACCTGGCTTCACGCGCCCGCCACGGCGATGCCGCTGCGCTCGAACAGCGTGAGCGCATCGATGCGGCTTGCCGCGAATTTGTGGCCCACAGTGTCTTGAACGGCGAACAGCCGGCCCCGACTTTCAGTCGCCTGACCGGTGTCCAGCAGCTCAGCGCCGAGGACGCTCAGGCGCTCGACGCCATGACGCGCGCCGGCCGTGAGCTGATTCGCCAGCTCGCCGACCAGCGCGCCGAACTGGATGCAGTGGCGCGCGCGCTGGCCGGCGGCTTTCTCCCCTCCGGTCCTGGCGGCGACGTCATTCGTGATGGCAGTCTTGTCTTGCCTACTGGCCGCAACATTCACGCCATCGATCCCTGGCGCATTCCCTCCGAGCTTGCTTTCGCCCGTGGCATACAAATTGCCGATGCCCTGCTGGCTCGCCACCTCCAGGAAAACGACGGCAAATATCCAGAGACGATCGCCCAGGTCTTGTGGGGACTGGACACCATCAAGACTAAGGGCGAAGCGGTAGGCGTCGTCTTGCGCCTGATCGGCGCGCGCCCCGCTTACGACGGCCAGGGCAAAATCAGTCATTACGAGCTGATTCCACTGGCTGAACTGGGCCGCCCCCGCATTGATGTGTTGATGAATCTCAGCCCGGTGTTCCGTGACACCTTTGCCATGGTCATGGATCATCTCGATCGTCTGGTGCGTGCGGCGGCCCAGGCCGATGAGCCGGCCGAGATGAACTTCATTCGCAAGCACGCGCAGGAGCAGATGGCCGCCGGCGCAGACTTTGAGTGCGCCACTGCCCGTCTTTTCACCCAGGCCCCTGGCAGCTATGGCACCTATGTCGATGACATGATTGAAGACTCGGCCTGGCAAACCGAAGAAGATCTTGACGCGCTGTTTGTGCGTCGCAATGCCTATGCTTATGGCGGCAACCGTCACGGGCAGCATGCCCCCGAAATCTTGCAACGCCTGCTGGGGACGGTGGGCCGTGTGGTGCAGGAGATTGACTCTGTTGAGTTTGGCGTGGCCGACATTGACCATTACTTCGCTTCATCGGGCGCATTGCATCTGGCCGCGCGCCGGCGTCATCACAACGGCGCGCCGGTCAGACTGAACTACATCGAGTCATTCACCGCCGAAACCCGCATTGATGATGTGGACAAAGTGCTGCGCATGGAATATCGCTCCAAGCTGCTCAACCCGCGCTGGTACGAAGGCATGTTGCAGCACGGCCACAGCGGGGCGGCCGAGATTGGCAATCGCTTCACCTACATGTTGGGCTGGGATGCCGTGAGCAACAGCGTGGATGACTGGGTGTACACACAGGCCGCGCAGACATATGCGCTCGACCCGGCCATGCGCGAGCGGCTGGCCAAAGCCAACCCGCAGGCCATGCGCAACATCGTTGGGCGCTTGCTCGAAGCCAACGGGCGCGGCCTGTGGCAGGCCGATGACGCCACCATCGATCAGTTGAAAGAGATGTACGCCGATCTGGAAGATCGGTTGGAAGGGACGCTGGCATGAATGCCGGCATGAATCCCGGCATGAATGCTGGCCCAAATACTGGCATGAATGAGAGCAGTGCAATGAAGACCAAAGCCGTTGTCTTTCCTGCTGCGCAGACGGTTGAACTGCGCGAAGTTGATCTGAAGCCGTTGGGCGATGAAGATGCGCTGGTGCGCGCACATCTCACCTCCATCAGCGCCGGCACCGAGCGCATGTTGTTTCGCGGCGTCATGCCGCATCCCATGTTGCAGTTCCCGGTCGTGCCCGGTTACGAGACTGTGGGTGAAGTGATCGACGCCGGGCCGGCTGCGCGCAGATGGATCGGCAGGCGCGTCTATGTCGGTGGCAACTACGGCTTTATCGGCGTCAACCCGGCGTTCGGTGGCCAGAGCGCGCACATCGTCGCCCCGCAATCGCACCTGACGGATATAGGCCCGTTGACCGATGCGCAGGGTGTGATGTTGGCGCTGGCGGCAACCGCGCTGCATGGCGTGGAGCAGGCCGGCCTGCAAGCCGGCGCCCCGCGCCTGCTGGTGTTGGGGCAGGGCGTGGTCGGCCAGTCGGCTGCTCGCATTGCCAAAGCGCGCGGCGCGCATGTCACCGTCACCGACAGAATCGAAAGCCGGCTGGCGCTATCGGTGGCCGATGACAGGTGGCTGATCGGCGACGCCCCGCCTGCTGCGCCGCCGGCGCCGTTCGATGTGTTGATCGACGCCACCGGCAAAATGGAGGCCATCGCCCCGTTTCTCATGTCGATGCAGAAAGGCGGGCGCGTGGTGCTGCTGGGCTATTACGATGCCGTTCACCTGCCCTATATGCCCGTCTTCCTGCGCGAGCTGACCCTGGTGGCCAGCAAGGAATGGGCAGCCGGCGACCTGGCCCGCGCGCGTGATCTGATTGCCGCCGGCGCGCTCGAGGTGGACTCACTCATCACCCATCGCCTCAGCGCCGATGAAGCGCCTCGCGCTTTCGACACGGCTTTCAACGATCCCGCCTGCGTCAAACTGGTGATGGCGTGGTAAGAGATGCGTATGGCGCGCTGAGTATGGCGTGTTGAGCGTTGCGTATCTGGGAATCTGGAATCTGATGTCTGGAATCTGTTGTCTGTAATCTGTTGTCTGTAATCTGTAATCTGGAGGATGCCACGATGACTCCGCGCATGATCGCTATTTACGGCAAAGGTGGAATTGGCAAGAGTTTCTTCACCGCCAACCTGACCGGCAAAATGGCGCTGAAGGGATTGCGTGTTTTGCAACTTGGCTGCGACCCCAAACATGACTCGTGCAATGCGCTGTTCGACGGACGCAGCCTGCCGACCATCGGTGATCAGTGGCGGCTGATGAAAGAAGCCGGCCGCGAGAAAGAGTTGGACATCGGCCACTTGATCTATCGCACCGACCTGACCGGCAAAGGACATGTGGTGTTTGGCGCAGAGCTGGGTGGCCCGGAAGTGGGGCGTGGCTGTGGCGGGCGCGGCATTTCGTTCGGCTTTGGCCTGCTCGAAGAGCGCGGCATGGCCGGCTGGGCGCTCGATTACATCGTCATGGATTTTCTTGGGGATGTCGTGTGCGGCGGCTTTGCCACGCCCATCGCCAAAAGCATGGCCGAAGAGATCATCATTGTCGCCTCGCACGATCGCATGAGCCTGTATGCCGCCAACAATATCGTGCGCGCCGTCAACTACTTTGCCGGCATGGGCGGCAAGTCGCGCGTGATCGGCATGGTGCTCAACCGTGATGACGGCAGTGGCGTGGCCGAGCGATTCGCCCAACAAGTTGGCCTGCCGATTCTGCTCAAGGTGCCTTACAGCCCGGCGGCGCGCGCCCTCAGCGACCGCTGCAAGTTGCTGTTCGAGTTGCCGGAGATGGATGCGCTGTTCGATCAGTTTGTTAACAAGATTCATTACCGCGACTACACCACGCCCGATCGCCTGGCCCCCCTCGAGTACGCCGAGTTTCTCGAAGTATTTGGCGCAGCCGAGCCGCCCGACGTGCCTCAATCGGCCACGCTCGAAGACTTGACCGGCCGCGTCGTCGGCCCCGCACAGGGCGTTGATCTCAACAGCCCCGACTATAGCGATGATGCCCGTCTGATCGTGCGCCGCATCATGGCCGACATGGGCCTGACCATCACGCGCCTGATCGAAGAGCCAGAGCGTGGCGTCATCGTCACCAGTGAGCAGGGGTGGGAGGCCATCTTTGGCAATCCGCGCGAAGAGATCGATGCCAAGATTGCCATCTTGTCTGCCCTCAGCCATAGCGGCGAAAAGTTCCGCCTGGCCGACCTGCGCCACACTGCTGCCCCGTTTTACGAGTGAATGAGACGCAATACCGCTGTCATCTGTGCTTTGTTAACCGACTCCTGACTACCGACTATTCGCAATGGACACCCAACCCAATCCCGCTCCCCATCAAGTCTCCGTCTCGCCTGACCAGGCTCTGACGCCGCAAACGATGTGTCCGGCCTTTGGCAGCCTGCGTGTGCTGACCCGCATCGACGGGGTGCAAACAGCCATGGTGACCGACACGGGCTGCCTGTACGGCTTGACATTCGTGACGCATTTCTATGCCGCGCGCAAGTCTATCGCCGCCCCAGGGCTGGGCACACAAGAGTTGATGGCCGGCAACGTGGCCGAGGCTGCTCGCGCTGCCTGTGAAGAAGCCGCCCGCGTTCCCGGCACAAAACTGGTGGCCGCACTCTCGTTGTGTGTGGCCGAGACTGCCGGCCTGACCGAAGAAATGTTGCCGGCGCAGATCAACGGCGCCGATGTGGTGTTGGTGCGCGTGCCGGCCTACGCCATTCACTCGCACCCCGAAGCCAAAGATGTCGCCATCACTGCGCTGCTGAAAAAGTTTGCCACGCCGGCCCGCCCTACCGACGCCCAGGGTGTCGAACAGCCCCTGACCTACGATCAGCCCGACGCGCAGGCTGCAGACCTTAGCCGTAAGGTCATCATGCTGGGCGAAGTCTTTCCTGCCGATCCCATCACAGTGGACGCGGCGCTGAAGAAGATGGGCGCTTCGCTGGCGGCCAATCTGCCCTCGCGCAGCCTGGACGATTACAAGATGGCCGGCAAAGTGGGCGCGATCGCTGCCTTGCACCCCTTCTACACTCAGAGTGTGGCAACCCTGCGCGCTGCCGGCGTGCCGATTGTCAGCGGCGCCCCCATTGGCGCAGAAGGCAGCTATGGCTGGTTAAAAGGCATCGGCAATGCCCTCAAACTCGACCCCGACCAGGTCGAAGCCGTCGCTGTCGAAGAGCGCGACAAATGCCGCGCTATCATCGCCGCCAATCCCCTCAGCGGGCGCATTCACGTCTGCGGATACGAGGGCAATGAGTTGGGCTACGCCCGGCTGCTGGTCGAGGCCGGCGCGCAAGTGCCCTACATCAGCACCTCCATCGAAAAATCGCTCTACACTGCCGCCGATGAAGCCTGGTTGAAAGCGCGCGGCACGGTTGAAGTGGTGTATCGCAAGACCCTGGAACAAGATATTGCCGCGCTCGATCGCTATCATCCCGATCTGGTGTTAGGCACAACGCCTTTGTCGGCGGCTGCCAAAGAACGCGGCATCCCCGGCCTGTACTACACCAACATGCTCAGCGTGCGCCCCCTCTTCCTCAGCGCCGGCCTGGCCGGCACAATCGGCCTGATCCGCGACGCCCTGTCGCGCGCGCCGCGTTATCAGTGGATGCGCGAATTCTTCACCGGCGAGCGCGAATCCTTCGTCCCTGCCGCTGCGATCAACACAATGGACTGATTCGCGCTGCCGCTCAATCTCATCGCTTCCAACTCATCTCTTCTTCATTTCTTCTAAAGAAAGCAGCTCATGAGCCAATCCCAAATCCAAAATCCCCAATCCAAAATCCAGTTGATCCGCGATCTCGACACCACCAGCGGTTACTGGGCCGCGGTGTGGACGATGTGTTGTCTGCCCGATGTGCACGTCATCTGTGACGCGCCGATCGGCTGTTTCAACCTGGTCGGCACGGCTGTGCCCGATTACACCGACGCCATCCCGCATATCGACAACCTGACACCCTCGGTGATGCGCGAGCAGGAGGTGACCATGCTGGGCACGGCCGGCGCTGTGCGTCGCGCTGTGGCGGCTGTGCGCGCCCGCCACCCCGATCGGCAGGTCATTGTTGTCAGCACAGCCGAGAGCGAGATGATCTCGTCCGATCACACCGACTGGCTGGGCAAACTGGACACGCCCACCCCGTTTTACTGGAGCCGCTCGCTCGAAGAAGATGAATGGGCCGGCCGTGATCGCGTGTTGCTGTGGTTGTGGCAACATTTCGGCGCGCCCCATGCCGCCGGCAATACCGATGCGCCAGCCCTGCAAGTCAATATCATCGGCCCAACGTATGGCTGCTTCAATGCGCCGGCTGATCTGCATGAGCTGAAGCGGCTGATTGCCGGGGCCGGCGGGCGCGTTCAGCTTGTGTATCCATTCCAGGCGCGCCTGAGCGATACGCCGCGCCTTGCCGACGCGGCTGTGAACGTGGTCATGTACCGTGAGTTCGGCGAAGGTCTGGCGCAGGCCCTGGGCCGGCCATATCTCTTTGCTCCCATCGGCATCCGCGAGACGACCGATTTTGTGCGTGAGTTAGGCCGCCTGCTCGGAACCGAGGCGCAAGCCGAAGCCTTCATCGAACAGGAAAAGCGCGACACCTTGCAGCCGTTGTGGGATCTGTGGCGCGGGCCGCAGGGAGACTGGTTCCCCACCACCGAGTTTGCCGTCGTAGCCGGGCGCACCTATGCCGAAGGATTGGTGAAGTTCCTGGGCGATGAACTGGGCATGCGTCCTGTGTTTGTCACCGGTCGCCCGATCAAAGCCGGCGAGATGGACAACCTGGCCGCGCGCGATTTCCTGCACAAACGGCAGCCCGGCTTTGTGTTTGGCAGCATCAATGAGAAGATCTACCTGGCCGAGGCCGGCGCGCGCGCCACGCACTTTATCCCGGCCAGCTTCCCCGGCCCGATCGTGCGCCGCGCCCTGGGCACGCCCTTCATGGGCTACGCCGGCGCGGTGTATCTCGTTCAAGAGATGGTTAACCGTTTCTATGAGTCGGTCTTCAACTTCCTGCCGCTCGATGCCGTGAAGCCCGCCACGCCGGCCGGCCCGCCCG
>DAOUDB010000319.1:0-54875 GCA_034431495.1 Thermoflexales bacterium | reverse complement strand
CCGGCCTTCCCGCCTACACTCTGCCCCAGGCGCGATCTGACGCGCTGCGCCATTCACTGAACACACATCGGAGGCCACATGCTGTATCGCGCCTCACCCTTCGCGATCATCGCCTTTGCCTTCGCCGCCGGCATCTGGTTCACCGCGCAGTTCCCCGTCCCGGCCTGGCTCAGTCTCGCCGTCCTTGCGCTGGCCAGCATAGTTGTGATCGTCACCCGGCGCAACCCCGCAGCAGCCTGGGCCGCCGCGTTCGTGGCGCTGCTGGCCGCCGGCAGCCTGCGCTACACCCTGGCCGTGCCTGACCCGGCCAACTCCGTCGCAGCCTACAACGGCCAGTTCGTCACACTCGAGGGCGTAGTGATCGAAGAGCCGGATATGCGCCTCAACGACACGCGCCTGCGCGTTTCGACGCGCCGGCTGGTCGGCAAATCGTTCGATGTCGAGACGCATGGCATTGTGCTTGTCAAAGCCCCGCGTGCAACTTCCTGGCACTACGGCGATGTGATCCGCGCCTTTGGGACCATCGATGCGCCGCCGGTGTTGGCCGAGTTCGATTATCGTGAATACCTGGCGCGCAAGGGCATTCTGTCGTGGATGCCGCGCCCCGAGGCGGTGCAGCGTATCGGCGCCGGTGAGGGCAATCCGATCTACGCGACCATTCTCAGCGTCAAGTCGGCCCTGCGCCTGTCAACGCAACGCATCATGCCCGCGCCCGAATCCGCCCTGCTCAACGGCATCCTCATCGGCGACGACAACGAGATCTCCACGCACCTTGCAAGGGCGTTTAGCTGCACCGGCACCTCGCACATCGTGTCTATCTCCGGCTTCAACGTCAGTGTGGTGATCGCGCTGGTGGTGCCGGCGCTGAGCCGGCTGCTGAACAAACGTCGCGCCGCGCTGGTCGCCATCCCCGCCATCGTGGTCTATACCCTGCTGGTCGGCGCGTCGGCATCGGTGGTGCGCGCGGCGGTCATGGCCATCATCGCTCTGATCGGCCAGTTGCTCTGGCGGCGCGGGTTCACCCTCAACACGCTGTGCGCCGCCGGCTTCTTCATGCTGTTGGCCGATCCGCATATCCTGTACGACGGCGGCTTTCAGCTCAGCTTCGCCGCCACGCTCGGCCTGGTGCTCTACGCCGATCGCATCATCTTTGGCGTGCAGCACGCACTCGAGCAGCGATTTGGCCTGGAACCCTCGCGCGCCAAGACGATTACCGGCCTGCTGGCTGATCTCACGCTGGTCACGTTGGCTGCTCAGATCACCACGCTGCCGCTCATCCTGACGAACTTTCACCAGTTGCCGCTGGTCACCCTGCTGACCAATGCGCTGATTCTGCCCCTGCAACCACCGGGGATGATTGTCGGTATGATCGCCAGCGCAACCGGCATCGCCTCGCCCGCACTCGGCGCCATCGTTGGCTTGCCTGCCTACGCGCTGATGACCGCCACCATCCGCATCGTTGAGTGGACCGCTGGGTTTAACTATGCCTGCGTGCCGGTTTACTGGTTCGACACGCCTCACGCAGTGGCCTATTACCTGGCGCTGTTCGGCGTCACCGCCGTGGTCACTCAGTCGCCGCAAACGCGCCACAACCTGAGCAGCTTTGCGCGGCAGATGTTGAAGCCGGGGCTGATTTTGATGATCGCCGTCATGGCCAGCGCGGTGGGCATCGTGCTGTGGATACAGCGGCCCGATGGAAAATTGCATGTCACGTTTACCGGCGAGGGGGCCTTCATCCAGACGCCGGCCGGCAAACAGATTGTTTTCGCCGGCGGGGGCGGTGTGTTGCCGGTGATGGGCCGTGCCATGCCGCTGACCGACCGTGCCGTTGAGTTGCTCATCCTGCCCCAACGCAACGACTTTGCGCGTGGCGACACGCTGCCGCTGTTGCAGCGCTACACCCTGGGCGTGATTCTGATGCCCGAAGGTGAGGACGAACCTTCGACAATGCTGACGGAGTGGGAGGACGCAGCGCGCGCCGGCGCCCGACAGGTCATCGCGGCCGTGCCGGGCACGCGCGTGATCCTGGAGCCGGGTGTGGTGCTGACGATCGAGCAGCACATGAATAGCGCAATCGGCGGCCGGCTGAGCTATGGTAGCACTGTGTTTGAGCTGGCCGGCGACACCATGGTCATCAGCGGCACCGTGCAGCCGGGCAGCGTGGTGTTCGTCGGCGTGCGCGGCGTATCGCCGGCCCTGCTGGCGGCAGCGCAGCCGCGCTGGGTGGTGTGGACCGATGCCGGTGGCGCACCGCCGAAGCTCGACCCCGACATCCGGTCGATCGCCCTGCGCGACACCGGCATCGTCGAATTCGTCAGCGACGGCCAGCACATCGTCGTTCGGCAATCACCGTAGGGGCAGGGCTTGTCCCTGCCCAGGGCTTGTCCCTGCCCCAGCCATCGTGCTACGATGCGCCCATGCCAATCCTGATCGAACACTGCGACATTTTGGACGCCAGCGCCCCGCGCGCGATTACCGAAGACCAATCCATTCTGATCGAAGGCAACCGCATCGCTGCCATTGGCAGCGCCTCACTCATCGCTCAGCACGCATCGCTCACCACTCACCACTCACCACTCACCACTCAGCACTCGCCCCTCCAGACCATCGACGGGCGCGGGTTGCTCGCCATCCCCGGCCTGATCAGCGCGCATACCCACTCGCCAGAGAACTACATGCGCGGCGCCACCGAGCGCATGCCGCTGGAGCCGTGGCTGGTTTGGCTATATGGCACATGCGGTGAATACACGCCGCGCGACCACTACCTGTGCGCCGCCATGAGCGCCATCGAAATGCTGCTGGGCGGCTGCACCGGCTCGCTCGATCATCTGTGGCATGGTGGGCCGTGGCAGCGTGAATTTCTCGACGCAACCATGCAAGCCTACCGCGATAGTGGCATCCGCGCCACTGTCGCGCCAATGTACGACGATCATGACTATGTGCTAGACGCCGGCGACGCGCTGGGCGTCGATCTGCGCGGCAGCGTCTATGGCCTCGCGCACGGCGGCTATCGCCCCGACCGCGAGGCGTATCGCGCCGGCGTGTTGCGCGACACGCTCGATCTGTTTGACGCCTGGATGGAAGACTGGCACGGCGAAGCCGATGGCCGGCTGCAAACATTCCTCGGGCCGGCAGCCGGCCAGCTCGTCAGCGATGAGTGCCTGCAAATGTCGCTCGATCTGGCGCGCAAACACGGGGCCGGCATGCACATGCACTGCGTGGAGACGCGCGTTCAGGACTATTGCATCCGCCGCGCTTTTGGCAAGACCATCATCCAGCGCATGGCCGATCTGGGCGTGCTTGGCCCCGATGTGACACTGCCCCATTCGGTGTGGATCAGGAGCGAAGCCGATCTGGGCCGGCTGGCGGAGACCGACGCGATCCCTGTGCACAACCCGGCCGCCAACCTCAAGCTGGGCAGCGGGCTGATGGCGATGCGCGAGATGCTGGATCGCGGCGTCACGGTGGCGCTGGGCGTGGATGGCGCGTGCAGCAACGACAACCAAGACATGTTCGACACGATCCGGCTGGCGGCGCTGATTCACAATCTGAAACATCACGAGGCGGCCACGTGGATTTCCGCGCGCGAGGCTGTCGAGGCGGCCACGCTGGGCGGCGCGGCCGCGCTGCTGATGCGCGACCAACTGGGCCGGCTGCAAGCCGGCTGGCTGGCCGACATCACGCTGCTCGATTTGAACAGCCCGGTCTTGTCGCCGATGAACGATGCCTGGAGCGCGTTGGCCTATTGCGAGACCGGTCGGTCGGTCAAGCACGTCATCGTCAACGGCCAGATTGTCGTGCGCGACGGGCGACTGATCACCCTGGATGTGGATGCGATCGCGCAAGAGTTCCGCGAACGGGTCGACCGACTGCCCTTCCGCCGGCCACTCGACCCCAGAACGCAGCGCGACGTAGACGATTGCTGGCGTTTCTGGCGGCTGGTGATGGCGCGCGTTGAACAGGGCGAATAGGCGATCTGCGCGCAATGGCAGTATGCTTGCCCCATGCAGGCAAGCGATCCCGTTCTCCCAACCTCAACTGCCTCCTCGACGGGCGATCAATCGTTCGCAGATGAAGTGCTGGCGCTGCGGCTGGAGATCATGGCCTATGCCGCACAATGGCCGCTCGTGGCGCTCGGCATGGCCGGCCTGGTGCTATCACTATTGCCGCAAGGCGAGGGCATTGACCTTGCGCAGATCGCGCCCTATCAACTGGCGCTGCTGGCAGCCGGCGTAAGCCTGTGGCAGGCCCGCGCACGCCCACGCCTTGCGTTGCACCTGTGCGGTTGGGGCGTATGGGCCGTGGCGCTGGCTTTCGCCTTGACGCGCCTGGATGGTTTTTCGACCATCGGACTGACAGTTGCCTGCGCGCTGAATGTGTTGTTGATCAGCCCGCCGGCCGGCTGGGTAACCTGGGGCGCCACCAGCCTCATCCTGATGGGCGGCGCTCTTGCCCTGCCGCCACACATCCTGGGCTGGGGCGATGCCCTGACCGTCGCTATGTGGGCCGGCTTGTCGACCCTGCTGGCGCACACAGTCTGGCGCGTGCTGTTGCGCACCCTGCGCTGGATGCAGGACACCTACACCGAAGCCCAGGCGCAGGCGCATCTGCTGCGTGATAAGAGCGCAGAACTGGCGTTGGCACTCAAATCGCTGGGCCAGACCAGCGCCCAACTGGCCCGCTCGAACGAGCAATTAGAGATTGCCCGGCAACACGCCGACGAGGCGCGGCGCTCAAAGGAGGAGTTCGCCGCCAGCGTCAGCCACGAGCTGCGCGCGCCGCTCAACCTGATTATTGGATTCAGCGATCTCATTCTGCGCGAGCCGCAGGTGTATGGCGCCGGCCACAATGGATCCCCTGCGCTGCCGCCAAAACTGATGGCCGATGTCACACTGATTCACCGCCATGCCCAACATCTGCTGAAGCTCGTCAATGACATCCTCGACCTCAGTCAAATGGATGCCAATCACCTGACTGTGCAACAGGAGGTTGTGCCGGCGCGGGAACTGGTCGATCGCGCTGTCGTTGAATACGAAGAGCTGATCCGGCAGCGTGGCCTCAACCTGAATGTGCACATTCAGCCTGACCTGCCGGAGGTCTATGCCGATCGGACGCGCATTCACCAGGTGTTGCTGAACTTGCTGAACAATGCGTTGCGTTTCACCGATAGCGGCAGTATCACGATTACGGCGCGCAGTGAAAGGGCAAAAGCAAGCGAGGCAGGCGGCACAAAAAGTCTGCTGGCCGACTCTGATGCGGCGCAACCGGCATCCGAGGTGGTCATCAGCGTGACCGATACCGGCGTAGGCATCGCGCCAGAGGATCTCAAGCGGCTGTTCGAGCCGTTTGTGCAGCTCGGCGATGCACGGCGCCGCAAACGCGAAGGGTCAGGGCTGGGGCTGGCAATCAGCAAGCGATTCATTGAACTGCATGGCGGACGAATGTGGGTGGAGAGCGCCCCCGGCGTGGGGAGCACATTCTCGTTCACGTTGCCGATCAGCCCGGCGCAGCCGGTCATCACGCTGGATCGCATTCCCCGCGCGCCAGGCCGGCGTGAAGTGGGCTGTCTGGCGGTGGTCGAGCCAATCCCGTTGTTGTCACCCTTGCTGTCGCGGCATATCCGCGGGCTGCGCGTCACACAAGCTGTCGGTCTGGCAGCGTTGGCCGAACACGCGCGCGCCGACTGCCCGGAGGTGATTGTGGTGAATGAACCCGCCGATCGAGACCGGCTGGCCGGCGCGCTCCCTGCCGCCATCGGTCATGTGCCGGTGATACGTTGCTATGTGCCGGGTCCGATCGGTCAGGTGTCGCAGATGGCGCATGTCACCGGCGACTTCATCCGGCGCTATCTGATCAAGCCGGTCACGCGCGAGCAGGTTCATGAAGCAATTGCGATTCTGCTCAGCGCGCGTGTGCCGGCCCATCACGAGCGCGCCGCTCGGCCGGCGCGTCTGCTGATCGTGGAAGACGATGAAGACACGGCCGCGCTGCTCAGTCGCATGGCGCGCTCCACGCCGTCGGCGGCGCTGACAGGCTTTGCCGGCCTGAACGTGGTCAAGGCGCGCAGCGGAGAACAGGCTCTGGAACTGCTGCGCCTGTGCGAGACCGCCGGGCCGGATAACCCGGTAACGGTGATTGACGGGATGCTGCTCGATCTGGGGCTGGGCGCAATCAGCGGCTTTGACGTGCTGGCCGAAATGGAGCGCCGCGAGGCCTGGCGTCGCATCCCGGTCTGTCTGATCAGCGGGCAAACGGCGCGGGGAGAGTATCTGGCCACACCCTATCTGTCCTTTGCCCGGCGCGAGGCATTCACCGCGCGCGAACTGATGCAGGCGATTGCCGACTTCACCCGCATGGTTGCGCCAGGGGTAGAGATTAGCGTGCAGTAATGCCGGGGGTCGATGCTGTGGTGGGGCGCACGGCCGTCACCGCGCGCAAGGTTTGTAGCAGTGACAGAGCCGAATAGGGCCGGGGCAGCACGTCAGACGCTCCCAGCGCGCGTGCCAACGTCTCGCTGCCCAATACCGAGCTGACAACGATGGGCGTGCCGGCCAGTTGGGGGTGGGATTTGAATTGAGCCAACAATTCCCAGCCATCCAGCACCGGCATCATCACGTCGAGCAGGATGCAATCTGGCCGTATTTCTAATGCCTCCCGCAGTGCCTCCTCCGGGTGGGTCACAGCTACCAGGTTGAACTCGTCAGTCGTCTCCAGCGATCGTCGCACCAGTTCGATGGCGTCGGGGTCGTCGTCGATCATGAGGATGCAGCGCCGCACGCTGGCCGGGAAGGTGATCTGCAGCGCGGGCGGGTTGTGGCACGTCTGCACGATAGCGCCAATCCTGTCGGCCAGATGGGTAATCGCATCCAGGTCAGATTGCGGCCCGCAGGAGGCCGGCGCAGGCAATGTCACCCAAATCGCCGTGTTGGCCGGCTCGATGCGCGCTTCCAGGGTTGCGCATCGGGCGTCTTGAATCACCCAGTTAAGCGAGAGGATGAGCAGTTGACGGATCACCATGCGGTCGCCGATGGCCGGTGGCAGTGGCGCCTCTGCGTGCACCGACACGTGCAACGTCTGCTGTGAGAGCAATGGTTCCAGCGTCGTGACGGCTGAGCGCAGCGCCTCGTCGATGTGTGTCAGCCCGCTGTGAGGACGGTCAGGCAGAGAGGCTGTTGAGGTGACGGCCGGCTCTGTGCCGGCTGCCTCAAATAGCAAGGCCGCTACCGCTGCAACGCCGCGCATCTGGTCGCGCCGCAACTGTCGCAGACTTACGTTAAGCTCTGCGGCCGCCTCGGTCTGAGTCATGCCGCTGAGATAACGCTCATGGAGCGCGTTATAGACGCGCCAGGCCATCGAATTGAGCGGCGTTTCGGTGGGGGGCTTAATCTGCTGAATCGCTTCGATAAGCGCGTGCTGCACAGCGCGTGCCGAAGCATAACGGCCGGCTACCGGCGGCAGGGTGATATGGCGCTCCAGAAAGGCCAGATCATACAGCCTTTCCAGTGCTTCTCGCGTCCAGACGATCTGTTCAACAGTCAGCATAGCTGGTCACCGAATGGCCTCTGGTTGACCGCTTGAACAAGGCTGTTGACCATTACACTGATTGCGTCACGCATCTGGCTGAACATTCTAGCCCAGCCGTTGCGCGTGGTGTGAAATCGGTGTTCATTTTTCAGGCAGGAAGGAGAGAGAGCTATGCAGACGAAAAACACGGTCAGCCGGCGCGCATTTCTGAAGGTTGGCGC
Source organism: Thermoflexales bacterium (assembly GCA_034431495.1). GTDB lineage: Bacteria > Chloroflexota > Anaerolineae > J036 > Brachytrichaceae > Roseilinea. The sequence goes on along the minus strand of DAOUDB010000319.1, from coordinate 47,130 downwards.
CGGTATGCTCGGTGTGGCCGGTCTGGCCGCATGTGCTGCGCCCAGGTCAGCCCCCGCCCCATCCGGGTCCGAGTCGGCAGCCACGCCGGCCCCTGCGCAGGCGCCGGCAGCCGGCAAGACCAAACTGAGATTGATGACGTGGTCGGGCGGCGAGGAGCTGGAGCTGCACAAGAAGGCGTTTGCGGCCTTTACGGACAAGAACGACATTGACCTCGAAGTGACCGCTGTGCCGTTCGGCGAGTACTACACCAAATTGCAAACTGAAGCAGCCGGTGGAGCGGCAGCCGACCTGATCAACATCGGCGAAGCGTACACCGCGCGCTGGGCCGCGTCGAAAGTCGTGCTGGACATGAATCCGCTGATCCAATCTGACCCGACATTCGACAAGGACGACTTCTGGCCCAACGTTCTGGAGAATTTCTCGTGGCAGGGCGGGGTCTATGTGTTGCCCAAGGACTATGTGACCTGGGCGTTGTTCTACAACAAGACGCTGTTCGACGAGGCCGGCCTGAGCTATCCCGATGAGACCTGGGACTGGTCGCCGGAGGGCGCCAACAAATATCTCGAAGCGGCGCAACAGCTAACCAAGAAAGAGGGAGATCGCGTCACACAATATGGCACGATGGTGGTGCCATATTGGGGCTACTGGGTGCCGCGCATTAAGGACGTGGGCGGGCGCTATCTGGACGAGTCGCGCACCAAATGCCTGCTGAACGAGCCTCAGAACGTGCAGGTGTTCCAGTGGATGGCCGATCTGATCAACAAGGAAAGGGTTGCGCCAACCGCCGAGGCGGAAGGGGCCGGCTTTGGCTTCAACTCCGGCAAGGTGGCTATGATGCCGCAGGGCAGCTACATGGTGCCGGGCCTGTTGGAGGCTCAGTTTGAGTGGGCGGTCGCGCCTCATCCACAAGGCCCCAAGGGGCGCAACTCGATCATGTACAGCTCCGGCTATGGCATCTATTCCCAGACCAAAGCCCAGGAAGCGGCCTGGAAGTTGGCCGTGCACATGACGCGCGAAGGCTCCGAGATTCTGGCCGTGACCGGCTTCTCCATCCCTTCTCGCCAGTCGATCGCCAACAAGCCCGGCCTGTATCTGAACGAGAAGACTATCCCGCACAACGTGCAGGTGTTCATGGACGCCTCGAAGTACATGGGCTTGCATGAGATTACCCCCACCTGGACGCAGGAAGAGCAGATCATCAACGCCGAGGTGTCGCTGATGGTGAACGGCGAGAAGACTGCGCAAGAGGCGCTGGATGCCGTCGTGCCACAGATCGACGCGCTGCTGGCCAAATCAAGCTAGACTTGACTCCATGGCCGGCGGCCGTAGCGCCGGCGGTGCAGTCAGGTCATTGGGAACCCGCTTCTGTAGACGAGGCGGGTTCCCGTTTGCTCATCTGGATACGCCCAAGCTGATACGCATGAACACGATCATGACTCCCCGCGCCAGCCCGGCCGGCGCGCGCCACAAGGCGCGCTTTTCGGGGTGGGAACGCCAGCAGGAAATCTGGTTCTATGCGCTGATCTCGCCCTGGATCATCGGATTTCTGGTGTTTACCCTCGGCCCCATGGTCGCGTCGGCAATCTTCAGCCTGACGCAGTGGGATTTGTTGACGCCGGCGCAATGGGTCGGGCTGGCAAACTTCGCCGAGATGGTGGCCGATCCCCTGTTCTGGAATGCGCTGCGGGTCACGGTCGTGTACGCGCTGGGTAGTGTCAGCCTGACTATTGTGGTCGCCATGCTGGTGGCGCTGTTGCTCAATCGCAACATTCGGGGACAGCAGTTTTTCCGGGTGATCTACTACTTGCCCTTCGTGGTATCGGGTGTGGCAGTGGCCTGGATGTGGCGCATCATGTACAACCCCGAGTTTGGCGTGATCAATCTGGCGCTGGAATTCTTCGGCATTCAGGGGCCACGTTGGCTGGCGAGCAGCACCTGGGCGTTGCCCTCTCTCATCATCATGAGCGTGTGGGGATTTGGCGGGAATATGGTGATCTTTCTCGCCGGCTTGCAAGGCATCCCGCAACACCTGTACGAAGCAGCCGATATCGATGGAGCCACCGGCGCAGCCAAGTTTTGGCATATCACGCTGCCCCTGATGACGCCGGCCATCTTCTTTGCTCTGACCACCGGCCTGATCGGCGCGTTGCAGGCGTTCACCACCGTCTACGTCATGACCTCTGGCGGGCCGGGCAATGCCACCATGGTGTATGGCCTGTATCTCTACAACAACGCCTTCAAGTTTTTCAAGATGGGCTACGCATCTGCGCTAGCGTGGGTGCTATTTGCCGTCATTCTGATCGTGACGTTGTTGCAGTTCAAGCTGGCCCGACAATGGGTGTTCTACGAGACGGAGGCCTGACGTGGCGCATAACACAGTGACAATCCGCGCCGGCTCGATCGCGCGCACCAGGCTCATCGGCGACCTGATTGCCTATGTGCTCATCCTGCTGGGCGCCATCATCGTGACACTACCGCTGGCGTGGATGGTGACCACAGCGCTGAAACAAAATTACGAGGTGTTCTTGTTTCCGCCGCGCTGGTTGCCCGAGACGCCCATGTGGAGCAACTTTGCCTATGTGTTCGAGCTGATGCCGTTTGGCCGGTTCATGCTCAACACGGCCATCATCACCCAGCTCAACATCATTGGTGACCTGCTGTCCTGCTCTATCGTGGCGTTTGCGTTTGCCCGGCTCAAGGCGCGCGGCAAAAACGTCATGTTTCTGCTCGTGCTCAGCACCATGATGCTGCCGTTTCAAGTAACGATGATTCCGCAGTTCGTGTTGTTTCGGCAACTCAACTGGATCGACACATTCTTGCCACTGGTCGTGCCGCACTTTTTCGCCAATGCCTACCAGGTCTTTCTCATGCGCCAGTTCTTCCTCACGATTCCCAAAGACCTGGATGAAGCGGCCATCATCGATGGCAGCAATGTTCTCGGCGTGTACTGGCGGATCATCATGCCGCTGTCCGGCCCCATCATTGTGACAGTTGTGATTTTCTCGTTCCTCTACCACTGGAACGATTTTCTTGCGCCGCTGATTTACCTGAACTCGGAGCAAAACAAAACGCTGGCGCTGGGGTTGGCGAGCATCCTGGCCTATCCGGCCGGCGGTCAAGGGCGCTGGGAAATCCTGATGGCTGCGTCCACCATCGCGTTGGCCCCCTGCATCGTGCTGTTCTTCATCGGCCAGAAATTCTTCGTGCAGGGCATCGCGTTGACCGGCCTGAAAGGATGACACCGGAGAACAACACAGCGAGGCGCAAATGGGGGGAGAGACAAAAAGAAGCAGGGGCTTCAAGTAACCTTCAAGTTTGCCTCATAACGCTGCGTCCCTCATCAGGTTGTCTTTGTTTCTTTCTCTGACTTGCCGGTTTCGGAACCGGTCTTCGACCGACTCACCTTAAAAGAAACGCCGACTTCCTCTTCGGTTGTTCTCTTTGGCTGTCTTTCAGGCCGTCTTTCAAGCTCTAGGTTAGAGCGTGCCTGACCGCTTGATCGTGCTCAGCCTCGAGTTCGCTTTGCCTTTGCTTCTTTCTGATCGCCTGAAGATGACCGCTCATCTTGTGCAGGCTAATCGCGTTGAAGCATTGGCTTTCGCTGTTATGAGGTCGCTTTCCAATTCCTTGGAGCTCCCTGCTTGCATCCATTGTATGAAGCGCCGACGGCGATGTCAAGCCTTTTATGTCCCCAGAGCGAAGAAAATGGGGTGGCAACCGTTTTGTCCCGTCTTCACACTGCCGCTCTGCGCGCCAGGATGAAAATGCGCTCCTCGCGCTCTGGCTCCTCGACCGGCGTGTGCAGATCCTGCCCGCGCGCGAAGTGCCCCATCTGAAAGCCGGTGTCGAGCAGCGCAGCCTTCACCTGCGCCAGGTCGAAGATTGAGTTGTACGCAAACTGCTCGAAGCGCTCGTACAGCCCGTCGGCGTTGCGCAGGAAGCCGGTCATCAGCGTGTAGGCGCGGTCGCTTTGCCCGTCGCAGATGCCCCGGTCGATCACAACCATATCCTCCATCTCGATGATGCGGATGTTGTTCCAACGCCGCAGCCCGCCGCGCGTGTTCAGGTCGAAGATGAACCAGCCACCCGGCGCCAGCGCGCGGAACACCGAGCGGAAACAGCCGGCCAGCGCGTCGAAGCCGGGCAGATGGTTGAGCGCGTCGTAGGTGGACACTACCAGCCCGAACGTCGCATCAAGCGCGAAGTTTGAGGCGTCGGCCTGGATGAAGCGGGCCTGGCCGGCGGCCACATACGGCGCGCAATTCTCCCGTGCCATCTCCAGCATTGCTTGGGACAAATCGATGCCGGTGACGTGGTAACCGTGCGACAGAAAGCGCTCAGCCAGTTGGCCCGTTCCGCAGCACACATCCAGTACCTGCCGGTCGGCTGGCCCGTCGCCCACGCCGACGCGCTCGTAAAAGTCCAGGATGCGCGGCGCGTGCTCGTTGGCGAAGGCCGACCAGAAGCGGTTGTACGCGCGCGGGAATGTGCGATTGTAGGCTTGCGACATGTGAACCCCGAATCGAGTCGTCAAGAAACGGCGTCACCCCTGCGGTCAGGGGATGCGCTGCTCGGTCTGCGCATCGAAAAAGTACAGGGCGTCTGATGGCGGGAGCGCGACTTCCGCCTGATCGCCCACGCTGATTGAGTCGTCCAGCGAGCCGGTGGCGGCGTAGAACAGGCTGCCACTGCGGACATAGATCGTCTGGGTGCGATAGGCCATATCCGGCTCGACTGTTTCGACCATCCCGCGCAAGACACTCTGACGCTCGCGGCCCGGCCTCTCCCCTTCGATCCGCCAGCGCATCGCCTCGGGGCGCGCGCCCAGTGTGATGCGCTGGCCGGCTTGCACATGCGCTTTGATCGCATCTGGCAACGGTATCACCAGATCATCGATCTTCAACGATCCACCATCGACCACACCACCGGCCAGCAGGTTCATCGGTGGGCGGCCCAGGAAGCCGGCTACAAACGCAGTGCGCGGGTCTTCGCGCAGCGACTGGTACGGCCCCATCTGCTCGATCTTGCCGTCGCGCATGACCGCCACCAGGTCGCCCAGCGCAATTGCTTCCACCTGATCGTGTGTGACGTAGATGGACGTGATCTTGAACCGGCTGATGAGACGCTTGATCTCGACGCGTGTCTGCGCGCGCAGCTTGGCGTCGAGGTTGGAGAGCGGCTCATCGAACAGGAACAGGCGCGGGTTGCGCACGATGGCGCGCGCGATCGCCACGCGCTGCTGCTGGCCGCCGGACAGGGTGCCGGGCTTGCGGTCGAGCAACACCTTGAAGTCGATGCCCATCATCTCCGAGGTGATGCGGATGCGCTCCTCGGCTTCGAAGTCGGGCTTGTGCCGGACTTTGAAGAAGAATCCCAGATTGCCCTTGCCTTCGAAATGCGGATACAGCGCATAGTTCTGGAACACCATGCCGATGTAACGATCCTTGACGTGCACATCGCGCATGTCCTGGCCGTCATACAACACATCGCCGGTGTAATCGGTGTCCAGCCCGGCCACCACGCGCAACAGGGTGCTCTTGCCGCAGCCCGACGGCCCGACCACGGCCACACATTGGCCGTCAGGAAAACTTGCGCTGACATGGTCGAGCGCAACGATCTTGCCATCGTGTCCCAGCGCAGACTCGCGCACTGACCGCACATGAGCGTTGGCGCGCTCGGCAAACGCCCGGTCGGCCTGAGTCCCGACCACGCCCTTGCTCAAACCAAGTCCCGCGCCAAAGCCGGGCTTGTCAAAGATGCGGGTCACATCGCGCAGTTCTATCGTGGACATACAACCTCGATCAACCAGAGGGGGGCGCATTTCCCAGCAGTAGCAATCCGCCGATTTGCGCGGTGGATGAATCGGCGCGCCCCGGCAAAGAAACGCGCTCCACGCCGAGACAGACAAGGGCGAGAAGGGCCAGTGTGTCATTCATCCTGGCCATACTCACACATGGGTCACGACACCCAGGAACAGAATCGCGCCGGTCTCGCCGTCCTCGATGGCAAAGCAGAACGGCCGGTCGGCGACGAAGTGGAAGGGCGCCGGCGCAAGCGACAGCGTTTTGGCCATCACCACAGCCGTGGCGGCAGCGGCTTCGGTGCCTTCCTCATTCACCTCGACGAATGCCTTGTGCTGGACGGCGCTGATGTGGGCATTCTCTCTGGCGAACATGGCGCTGAAGTCGGCCTGATCGCCGAAGGCAATCTCCATGCCCAGCGCGCTGAGCGCGTCGTTGAGCTGCACGGCGCACTCTACTTTGAAACGCGGCAGCACAACACTGCCTTCGCGCATCAACAGAGGGTGGGTCAGCCTGGCCCAGCCGGCGGCATCCAGTCCGCGCGCGAATGCGCCGATGTCGATTTCCGGCCGGGGCAGCGCGATAATCATGCTGGCGCGCCCGGCCCCATAGGGCAATCGCACGACCTGCGCCTGCTCATCGCTGAAGTAGGCGAACTTGCCAGATTGACGCATGAGCATGGCCGGCTGTGTCGTGCCATCGGCGCGCGTGAAGACGCCTTCCCGTGTCAGCCTGGACTCGAAGGCGCGCGCCCAGACGCCCTTGAAGTAGATGGCATTCAACAACACCATGAGCGTCACCGGCGTCAGATCGCCCGGCCCCAGCAATCGTGAGATGCGACCGCCGGTCTTCTCTTCCACCCACTCGTTGACGACCTTCACCGCTGCCTCATCGAAGGTGATGTTGCGAATTTCGGCTTGATACATCGCGCGGCCAATCTCCAGAAAGGCCGGCTTGACCTTTGCGCCGGCGGCTACCCACAATGAGTTGGCCAGGCTGATCTCGACAAGCGGGTCGAGCGTCGCCAGTGCATCGAGCAGGCCGGCGCAGCCCTGATTCACTTTTTTAAGGTTCAGCCGGTCGATGCCAAGCGCGCGCATCATGACCTGCTGGGTCTCGCCGGCTGCGCCGTTGCAGGCCAGCGTCAATGCCATGGCAATGCTGGCCGGCGAGATCAGCGTGTTGGCCGGCTTGCCCCGCGCCAGTTCGGCCAGCAGGCGAAAGCCGAAGCCATTGATGGCCTCAGCCAGCGACGACACAGAAGATGCGCTCATGGGCCCTCACTCAAAGACAACCATCTGATGCCCTTCGACAACCGGCACCGTCACGCTGGCCCGGCCGGCGGCGAACACGAAGTCCAATGCCTCGCCCGATGGCGCGAGGTAGACCCGCCGCGGCGCGCGCGTCATTTTGAGCGACAGCGGCACGTTGTAGAGCGGAACGATGTCTTCGACCAGGTCGAGCACATCGGTGCGCCGATCGGCGACGAACTGCAGCAAGTGTACAACGGCGCGCCTGCCCTGACGCATGATGGTGGCTTCGAGCGTGCTCGGCGCGCTTACGGTCAAGTCTGGTTCAATCAACAGCCGGATGCAGTTGTCGACCAGCCAGCGATAGGCTAGATTGGCGTGCGTGCCATAGGCTTTGAAGATCGGATATGGGATGGTGATGACGTTGCCCTTGCGGATGGCTGCGGCGTAGCCGGTCGGCGCAGGGTTGGGCGGCGTCTGCGCGTGCGAGCAGAAATGCTGGTAGTTGCGGTCGAAGTATGGCTCGATCACCTCGGCCAGGCAGTGCGCGCCGCGCGCCGGCTTCATGCGAATACCGCGCTCATACATCACGTGATCGGTAGCCGGCACGCCATCGGAAACGGCCGGCCCAAAGCGAATGTAGGTGGTCTGGTAGGGGCTGTGGCCTTCAACTCGCGCGCCCATCTCTGGCAACAGCGGTTGCAGCCTGTCGTCCAGCCCACTGCTTCCGGTGAACATGACGTTGCCGCCCCGCGCGAGATAGGCTTGCAAGCGCCGGGCCAGTCGGGCATCGACCTGTACCGCATCGGGCAGGATGACCAGTTCATACCGCTCGAACTTCATATCGGGGTCGAGGAAATCGAACTGGTGTTTGAGGTGGCTGAGCAGGCGCGTCACGCCATCGTTTGTGCCGCCTGGCTCTTCGCGGTACACGCCGGCGTCTGCGCCGCTGCGCAACACAGCGATCTGCGAGACGGGTGTCGCGCCGGCCGTCCACGGCTCGCACGCTTCGGCGTATTCGTAGACGCGGCCGATCAGATCGTACACCACCGGGTCGAGCCGGCCGCGCGGGTGGAGCTGGTCGCCGACCGAGCATTGCGCGCCGTAGGCCAGCATCTGGCACACCTCGTACTTCAGCGCGGCGAATGGTTTCAACCCGCCGAAGTCGGCCCAGCTCTTGTGGAAGCGGCCGGTCATGCCCATATACGGTTTGCCGAAATTGCGCGCATAGCGCACATTTTTGGGGAAGTACATATAGCCCCAGCCGCCGGTGGGCAGCGCCTCGATCTCGACATGCGTCATCAACGGTGCGTCATGGGGCAGGCCGCTGAGCGGGCGTGAGTTGAAATACACCGTCGCGTCCGGCGCGCTGTCTTTCACCATCTCTCCGAAGCGCTTCATGTAAGCAAGGGTGACCTGGTGGGCAAACTGCGCGCGATCCGAATCCTGGGTTGGATCGTAGCCCTGCTCGAGCATGGCGGCGATGGCCCATTTACTGACACTGGGCACATCAAAGCAGATGTCGAAGAAAATGCCGTCTACCGGCCTGAATTTGTCCAGGATCTCCTGCACCTGCTCGGCGAGATATTCCTGATAAGGGCTGGTCATGTCCATGATCTGCCAGCCGGCCTGCAGTGGCTTGCGGCCCATATTTGCCCCATCTGGCCCTTTGGCAACCCACTCCGGGTAAGTGTTGGCCGCATACTCATCCAACAATACCGAGATGTAGACAGGCGCGCGAATGCCCTCGGCGTGAAGGGCATCCACCTGTTCGCGGGTCAGATCAAGGCCGGCCTTCAGATGTGGATGGCGGGCCGGGTGCTGCGTGGCGTAGTACAGGTGGCCGTGATGGCACTTGGCGAATACGGTCACCGAGTTGACATGGGCGCGCTTCATCGTCTGCGCGAACTGCTGTGCGTCGAAGTCGGCGCCGACATCGGGGATGGCTGGGCCGGTGTGGAAGTCCAGATGGATCTGTCGCTGTCGCAAAATCGTTGCGCTCATGTGAATGCTCCTCCTACGATGAATCAAACCGACTGTTGTCTCCGTCCGCTACCCGCCCGATGCAAGGTCTTGGTCGTCTCGGACTCTCAGCGGCTTCTGCGTTGTTGCAACAGCCATTCATAGAGTTCGGGGTCGTTATAGGCGCGTCGCCAGCCTTCATCATGGTCGGCCCCTTCGTAGATCGTGAAGCGGGGATTGCCACCGCATGCCTGCAGCGCTTTCACCACACGCTCGGATTGTCTGAACGGCACATTCCAATCTTTGGTGCCGTGAAACACCCAGATGGGGATGTCCTTGAGCGGGCATAGCAGGCGCGGGTCGGCATAGTAGCCGCCGACCACCGGCACGATGGCGGCAAATCGCTCTGGCTGGGCGCGGGCCAACGCCCATGCGCCGAACCCGCCCAGACTCAGGCCGGTGAGATACACGCGGTCGGGATCGATGGCCAGCCGGGTCTGCAAATCGTCCAACAACGCGATGATGGCCGGGATGCTGGTGTCCCAGGTGGACGATGATGGCGACTGAGGGGACACCACAATAAACGGAAAGTCCGGCTGCTGATCGACGATCTGAGGCAAGATGGCGTTGCGCACGCGGTTGATGTCGCGCCCGGCTTCGCGCGAGCCGTGCAGGAACAACAGCAGCGGCCAGCGCGCATCGGGGTCCTGACCGTAGGATTGCGGGAGGAACAACCAGTAGTTCAGTCGCAGCTTGCGATTGCCTGCTTTGGACTCAAAGGTGTAACTATGTTGGCCGGTTGGAAGCATATCTTCTTCAGTCCCCGTGATGGCGGAAGTTGCGCTGCCGGCCGGCGATGCCGGCAGCATCAGGCAGAGCGCCAGCGCGATCGCGCAAATTAAAGCAGTTCGGCGCGTCGCGCCAGCTTTGTAGCAAAGCATGCGTAAATGGCTCATGGCAATAGTTCAAGTCTTGATGGCGTTGCGAACAACCCGGACATTCTACAATCGCCGACCACTGGTGGGCGAATCCATGCACGCGCACCGACAACCCGGCTGACGCGGCGCTGCGAACGTGAGAGTACACTTCAACCGCAAACAAGCGCAATCGACACACATCTACAGACAAGAGAGTCAAAGACATGTTGGCACAAACTCCCCCCATGGGTTGGAATAGTTGGAACACGTTCGGCCCGGATATCGACGCAAGTATGGTCATGGAAACCATCGACGCCTTCGAGCGCGAAGGGCTGAAGGCTGCCGGCTACGAATACATCGTCATTGACGATTTGTGGGAAGCCGATGCGCGCGTCGACGGCCGGCTGACCTGGGATTCCGCCAAGTTCCCGAATGGCATCAAGCCGCTGGCCGACTATGCGCACAGCAAGGGCCTGAAGTTCGGCATCTACTCGTGCGCCGGCAGCCACACCTGCGCCGGCAAGCCGGCCAGCTATGGCTACGAAGAGACCGATGCGCAAACGTTCGCCGAATGGGGCGTGGACTTCCTCAAGTACGACTTCTGCTATGCCCCGCCCGGCATCAGTGGCCCGTCGCTATACCGGCGCATGGGTCAGGCGTTGCGCGCAACCGGCCGGCCCATCGTGTTTAGCATCTGTGAATGGGGCACCCACAAGCCCTGGGAGTGGGGCGCTCAGGTCGGCGGGCACATGTGGCGCACCACCGGCGACATCGCGGATTCGTGGGAATCAATCCTCGACATCGGCTTTCGGCGCCAGATCGGTCTGGATGCCTACGCCGGCCCGGGCCATTGGAACGACCCGGACATGCTGGTGGTCGGCATGTACGGCAAAGGCAACGTGGCGCAGGGCGGCTGCACCGACGCCGAGTATCGCAGCCACTTCAGCCTGTGGTGCCTGCTGGCTTCGCCCCTGATGGTCGGCTGCGACGTGCGGCAGATGAATGCCGCCACGCGCGCCATCCTGATGAACAAAGAAGCCATCGCCATCAATCAAGATGCGCTGGGCCGGCAGGCCTATCATGTCGGCGCCATCAGCCATGGCCCAGAAGTGGCTTCGGTGTGGGCCAAACCGCTGGAGGATGGCTCGATCGCAGTCGGGCTGTTCAACCTCGGCGAGCGCAATGGCCGGCTGGTCATGGTGGCCTGGGAGGCGCTGGGCCTGATCGAGAATCGACCCTGCCGCGTGCGCGATGTGTGGCGCGGCGAAGAACTGGGCGTCTTCAGCGGTAGCTTCACCACCCGCGTCGACCGGCATGACGTGGCGCTCGTCACGATCACGCCGCTGCGTTGACTCAAACAACGCCCGCCGGGAGATCCAATCCTCCCGGCGGGCTTCATGCGCCAACCCACTCTCACCCGCTCAACAACCGACCCAGCCCGATTCCTGCTGCTGCCGCGCCGGCGCGCTGGCTCATTCGCCCTCGCGCAAGCACAGCCCGACCACCGCCCGATTGCCCCAACCAACCGCGCCGCTGTTCACGATGGTGCGGTCGTAGGCCCAGAGTTCGATGACATAGCCACAGCGCGGCAACCCGCTTGTGTCGAGCGACCACGCGCCCGACTCGCCCGTCGTGGGCACAGTCGGATAGCTGCGCGACGCCGGCGTGAACACGCCCCCGTTTGCCGGCAACAGACCGATGGTCAGCCGGCCAAAGTGCTCATCACTGGCCGAATACACGCCGCTGATCGTGTCGCCCACTGCAAAGTCGGCGCAATTGCCGCCGCCCGATGTGATGGCAATCGCGCAGTTCGGGGCGACGTTGTCGAGGCGAATCGTGACGCTGTTGCTGAACCAGCTCATGGCCGGGATAGCCGGATTCTTTGCCTCGATGCGAACCTGATAAAGACCGTTCAAGCCGGCCGTTTGCCAGCGCGCTAGCACATTGCCGGCCACAAAGATCATGGCGTTGCCTGGCCCGCCGGTCAGATCCTCGTGATACTCGTAGAAGTCGTCAGCGTCTACCGCCTGCATCACGTCAGGCAGCGCACTCCACACGCCATCGAGCAACTGGCTGCGATCGATCTTGAACGGATTGGTCAGCTTCTGCCACGGCTCGCCGACCTTGCGCACCCACACCCGGTACTTCAGCCTGGCCGCACCGGCGCTGATATCGGGCGGGTAGGCGATGTGGCCGGTGAGAATGACTTCGCCGCCGAAGGGACTATCGTGGGCGGTGAAGCCGGCCAGCGTCGCCGGCCCATTGGCCAGGCCGGTCACCGGGTTGATGTCGTCCGTGTGCATGCTGCCGGCGGTTTCGATGATCGGCACATGGGTGCCCTGTTGTGCGCCGGCGCCGGGTTTGATGTGAATGAGCGCCTCTTCTCGATTGCCCCACACCGGCGCGAAATTCGGGTTGGCCGGCGGCGGGGCGATGTTCCATGAAAGAATCGCGCGAATCTTCATCACCTTCGGCCCCTGGCTGCATGGCTGGCGATACTTCGACAGATCAACCGGCAAGAACACTGCGTACTCCAGGCCTTCCTTCGGAATATCGGTCGTGTCGTACACCGTCACCGAGGTTGTGCCCAGATAGGTGTCGAACGTGCCGTTATTGTCTGTGTCGGCCCAGAACGCCACATACTCGCGGCTGCCTGCCGTGCACGGCCCGCCGTTGTACCCGTTGGGCAGCTTGACCCGCACCACACCGGCCAGCGTGTCCTGATTTGGATTCAGGCCGATGCACTCGAGTTCTTCGTAACGCGTGTTGCCGTTGGATGGGAACAACTGGCCGATCAGGTCGGCGATGTTGATGTCCAGGTTCAGTTCAGCCAGTTGCCCCTTGAAGCCGGCCGACATCAGCGCCTCTGAAGCAACGGGCTGATCCACTATCCTGGCGATTTCAGCAAGCGCAAAGCGATGTGGCTCCACGCCTTTGTCTTTGTAAAGCGCCTGAAGTTCTGCAGCTGCCAGCGCCTTGGGCTTGCTAGCGCCCAGCGTTTGCTCCGGGTCGAGTGCCTCCAGAAGGTGTTTGGGCAGTTTGATCTCGGCCGCCAGATCTTTGACCAGCAACCAGCGACGCGGCTCGATTTGGATGTGCGTGTCATGCACGTCGCCCCACACCGGCGTGAAGTCGGGGTCGTTCGGCGGCGGCGGCACGTTCCACGACAGAATCGCGCGCACGCGAGCCAGGTTCTTTTGCGCGCACCAATGCCGGGTTGGGTTGATGACCATCGACGCGACATACTCCAGTTCCTTCGCGCCGGCTGTGCCCTCCGGAATGTTGTGGGCCATGAAGTGGGCCATGCCGCAATCGTGCCAGTTCGCGCCGTTGTCATACGAAATGTAGAAGCGCACAAATTCCGGCGTGCCGGTTGCGCACACGTCGCCGCCATAGCCCGTGGGCTGCTTCACGCTGACCACTGCTTCGAGCCGGTTGAACTGCGGCTGGAAGCCAACTGAACAGATCTCCTCGTAAGTCGTGTTGCCCTTCAGGTTCAGCACCGGCTTGTACGGGCTGACTTTCAGGTTGCCAAAGTAGTTTGGGTTGGCCAACAACAATGCGCGGAACTGTGTGCGCTCCTGTTGATAACGCTTGCGCGTCAACGCTTTGGCCTCAATGACTGCTTCATCGGACATCGCTTCCGTCACGGTCTTTTCCTTTTCCATCTCAACATCTCCTTTTCTGCGCGCGGCCTGCGCGCTTGCGAAACCGTATTTACCTGCCGGGCGACAGACGCGCAGCATCGCCTCTCGGCTTCACACCGCGTGATTGGGGCTGTAGCGAATCAGCCTGGCGTGGGCGGTTCCTCAGGGCCGGGCGCCCGCCAGGGATGAGGCGTTGCCCGGCCCTGCCACCCAGCATCGACGATGACAGAGACGAAACGTCTGCCGTTACGTGGCTTGTTGTGGGCCGCTGCTCTGGGCAGATTGGTCCTGCCCATAGCGCTGCCTGTCGAGGTAATCCTTGATGATCTCCGGCGCGCGCGGGTTGAACACGGGGAACGGCGGCAACGTAGCGGCGCGGAATCCCTTGAACGGCGTCTTCTCGTGGTACTTCAAGATGAAGTCAACCCAGGCCGTGCTCTTGAGAAACTCGATGATGTGCGGCTGCACGGCGTCCTCGGTGATGTTCAGGTAGTAGGGCGTGCGCCAGTCCCACAAATCTCTGCGACGCGGATTGGGCAGGAACAGGCTGATGGCAATGTTGCCGGCGAAGTCCCACACCTCGGCCGGATTGGGCCACGGCCGGCCAGCGTCGCCATACACTTTGACACCGTTCAGCGCGTGAAACACACCCGCCGCGCGATCATGCACGGCCGTCCCCACCCCAAAGGCAGCCATCAACGCGCCGGCGAAATCGCGCACATCGGTCAGGTCGTCCGGCACTTCGAGTCGGAAGTCGCCGGCCCCGCCGGTGGATGAGGTGGTGTCATATTGCAGCGCCCGACGCACCGCCCGGCTGATCCGCTCGATCTGCGCCGGCAGCGCGTGAATCAAGGCTGCGGCCAGATCGTCCACCCGATCGACGATCTCCTCCACCTGACGCAGTGCGACAACCCCGCCCACTGTGGGGTGGCCCTCGATCTGGCTCAACACGGCGTGATTGGCCTCGGCAAACCGGCGCGCCGGCTGCGCAGGCATCAGGCCGGCCTGGTTCACCCCCTCGAACACGCGCGGGTAGGCGTCGCCGGCGGTGAAGAAGTTGTAGCTGGGATAACCGACCGCATATTCAGCATACGGCGCAATCGTGTGCAACAACTCCAGCGAGAAGTTGAAGCAGTTGTTGAAGTGGACAACGGCTACTTTTGGCGCGCCGCCACACTGCGCTTCTTTCAAAGCCTGACCGATTGCCCAGGTGGAGAGGGCGCTGATCTTGACCGGCAGCACCGGCGATTTGATCGGCAGCACCGGCGACTTGATCGGCAAGGCCGGCTGACCGCCATTGGCCGGCGCCGGTTCCGGTTGCCAGCCGCCGTGGTCCATCGTCCAGCGATACTTCCCATCGCCGGTCACGGCCTCCGAGGTGAGCGCGGACAAATCCAGTTCGGGCAGATAGCCCGCGCCGTGGCCTTCCAGCGCCAGGATGATCTGCGCGCCGGGGTGCTTGCGTTGCGCATACTGGAGCAGCCCGCGCAACGCGCGGTATGAACTCATGTCTTGTTTCCAGCGCGAGGTGATTTGAATGGCGTTGCCATCGCAGGCTGGGATTTCGACCAGATAGGTGTCCTCGCCGGCGCGGTCGATCAGGGCCACGACGTGCGCGCCGTGGTCGGCCACGCGCGCCAGGTTGGCGACGAGCGGATGCTGCGCCAGTGGACGCGACGCACCGTCGGGATAGTTGCTCAGAGCCACATCGTCGCCAAACGGGGCGTACACCACGAACACGACGCCGCCGCCTGTCACCGGCTGTTCCCGCGTTTGAACGTCTCGTCCCACCGACTGTGCCACATCCATTCCAGCTTCTCCCTCACATCAGGTTTATGCGCTTGCGACCTTCTGGTCCCTATCCGAACGACCGTCATTACACCAGAAAGCGCCTCCCATTCCTACGCAGATCGGCGAGCCGCACCCGCGCGGGGGATAGACGATGGTTGGACGATTTACAATGGCCGCGCCGGGCCGGGTTCGATGGAGGTTGAAGTTTGGCAACGACACCATCTGGAGAGCGCGCTCGAGAGCGCGCTCGAGAGCGCGAGCATGAGGACGCACTTGCCACAAACGCGCCTGCTGGCGCGCTGGCCAGATCGTGCGTGGACAAGATGCTCGATGCCTATCGCAGCGGCAACTTGGCCGGCGAATGGCTCGCTCTCTCTGACGGCGAGGAACGCCAGTTTCTCGAAACCCTCTTCCGCCCGGCGCGCATCGCCGCCGGAAGCGCCTTTGCCCCGTCTGACATCGGTGGCATTGCGGAGCTTGCGCTGCGCTGGGGTGTGACCAGCCTGCGGCCAGATCACGCCCCGCCGCGCGGGCCGATCGAGCGACCCTGCTGGCTCGAGCGCGCCAGTTGGAGGCCGGCGCTGGCGCTGATGTGCCACTATGGCTTTCTGGAAATTCCCGACTTTCCCGACCACTACTACCGCCGGCGCGGCGAGCCGGCGGTGGAAACCCTGTGCGGACTGTGGGGCATCGGTTCGAGCAGTTTCTACCGGCTGCTCGACACCGCCAAACGACGCCTGGCGCAGTTGTTTGTGGAGCAAGCGCAGGATGGCCGGCACAGCGCCAGCCTTCAGATTTTCGCGCAGAGAGAAGCCTACGACCGGCTGGGCCTGAAAGACATTGAGGCGCAACGCGCGTGGCACGCCCAGGAGGCGGCGCGCGCGATGCGAGCCGATCACTATCTGGCGGCGCTCTGGCATTGGCGCGCCGCCGGCGATGTGGATGCCGCGCTCAAGTTGATCCACCTGCATCTGGTTGCCATCTCGCGCGAGCCGGGACTGGACGCCGAACTCGAAGCCCTGCGCTCAGATGCGAACCTTTCACAACGCGAACACATCGAGATTCAACTGGCAATTGGGGCTGTCTGCCGGGTGCGCAATCATCCCGAACTGGAAGCGCAGGCCTACGAGCAGGCGCTGCGTATCGCAGCCGACCCAGAGGACGCTACCAGTCTCGGCATTGTGTACAGCCATCTGGGCAAATACTACGAGCCGCGCGACGCCGATCGCGCCTTCGCCTGCTACCAGGATAGCCTGGAGTTCCTGTCGCGCGGCGGGGATGTAGCCGAGCGCCCCGAGGCCGGCGCGGCGTATGCCGACACGCTGGTCAAGCTGGCATGGTTGTACACCTTGCGCAACGATCCGCGCGCCAAACCGCTGCTGGAAAAGGCGGAAGGACTACCCTCCGCAAAGACGGACGACACGGTGGCGCTGTTGCAGCAGGCGTGGGGCGAGTACTGGCGACGCGCCGGCGCGTTCGATCTGGCCCTCGAATACAAACAACGCGCGTTGAACATCTACGAACGGCTGGGCGATCAGCAGGGGATGTTGAAGACCTACATCAATCTGGGCGTCATCTACGACGACATGAAACGCTATGACCGGGCGATGGACTACTACCGGCGCGTGCTCGACATGGCCGGCGCCGTGAGCGTCGACCCGGAACACATCGCCAGCGCGCACCTCAATCTCGGTGCATGCTATTTTTGGCTCAAGGATTACGAATCGGCCATCGACCAGTATCAGCAGGCGCTGGAGATCAGTGACAGGATGGGACTGCAACTCCATATCGGTCGCGCGCACTACAACCTGGCCGAGGCGCACTATACGCGGTATATGCTCGCCGGCGATCCAGACGATGAGCGACAGGGCGATCGACACGTCGAGGCCGCCGTGGCCGCCTGGGCGCCGGAGGGTTTTCCCGTGTACATCGAGAGCGCGCGCAAGCTGAAAGCTGAATTGCTGGGCGGAACCCGAGACTATGCCGAGCACCGCATCTTGCCCCAGGAGCAGGCCGCCCACTTCGCGGAGATGACGGAGATCGAGCGCAATCGCGCCATCTTGCAGGGAGACCCATCGCCTGCCGAGCGGATCAAAGCTCACCTGGCCATTGCCCAGGCCTATCTGTCCATCAGCGCCCAGGAGCGTGAAGAAGCCCTGCGCTTGTGTGACAGGCACAATCTGCAGGACGCCTTTGCCGGCCAGATCGACGCGCTGCGCCAGACATTCGAACAATCACACACAACCGAGGAGCGCCTGGCGCGGGCCTGGCACGAGGCCACACGGCTGTCTGAGGTGTCGCTGCGCCGCGCAGTGCGCCGGCTGTTGCAGGATGGGCAAATCAGTAAAAGCGTCTACGCCGAAGCCTGCGCCGTGGGCCTGGCGACGGCGTCCAAGCATCTGGCGCGATTGGCAGAAGCCGGCCTGCTGCGGCAGGTTGGCAAGGGCGCCGGCACGCGCTACGTGCTCGCGCCGGCATGACCTGCGCCAAAGTCCGGCACGTCCAGCAACACGCCCCCTTGCGTCGCTGACTCGTGCGCGATCAGGCCTGGCACGACGTAGCGCGCCGCCTGCCATACATTGTTGGGCGGGGTCTGTCCCGTCACGCACGCCCGCACGAAATCATCCACTAGAAACTGGTGTGATCCCCAGTGGCCGTTCGGTAACGTCGCGTACACTTCGGGCAGCCGCTCGACCGGGTGCAGCGGCGATGTGCCACCGTAGTAGCCGGGGCGCAGCGCAAGTTGCGCATCCAGGCGAATCATCTGCGTCGCGTCCTTGCTGAGCCACACAGCGCCGGCAGCGTTCAGCTCGAAGCTGCCCTCCGTGCCCCACATCGACATGCGCTCTCCACCGGGGTGGCCGATGCGCCGGCACTCGTTGATGCGGCACGCGCTGCCATCGGACATCAGGAACAGCGCCGACTCGTTGCTGAACACGTTGCCCCAGCGGTTGACTTCGGCGCGGTAGATGCCGTCGGAGTGACGATCGACGTACCCCTGGCAAGACACACGCACCATATGCGCCCCGGTGACAGAGATGACCTGGCTGGTCGAGTGGGTCGGGTAGTACATGGGTGGAACGCCGGCCGTCTCGAGCCAGCGTTCGCCACCGCGCCAGCGCGCCACATCGTACAGGCCGTGGTCCCAGTCGTGGTAATACTCGGCCTCGCTATACACCACATTCCCAAACGCGCCACGCCTGAACTGCTCGCGGCAGAAGATGACGCCGGGGTAGTAGTAGCTGGTCTCGCCGATCATGTAAATGCGGCCGGTCTCTTCGACGGCCTTCACCAGCGCGGCAATCTCCTCCAGGCTGATGCCGGCCGGCACCGCCGAGTACACGTGCTTGCCGGCGCGCAGGGCCTGCTCGGCTTGCGGCCCATGCAACCAGTTCTGTGTGATGATGACGACCGCATCCACATCCGAATCGCACACTGCGTCGAGCGAGGGCAGCGTGCGTGCAACGCCGTGTTGTTGCGCGTTGTGCGCCAGCTTTTGCGCGTCCAGATCGCTGAGAATCACCTCATTCACCAGCGGGTGCGCCTTGAACAGCGGAATGAAGCGCTGAGCAAATGCGCCGACACCGACGATACCCACTTTGACGCCCATGTGTTGACCTCCGGCGGAAAGTGTACGGCAAATCGGCCAGGTGGGTACAATCCTGCCGGGACCGCAACCATGAAACGCCTGGTTATCGTCGAATCACCGGCCAAAGCCCGCACGCTGCAACCCATGCTGGGGGCCGGCTACGTCGTGCGCGCCAGCATGGGCCATGTGCGCGATCTCCCTTCTGACCAACTTGGCGTGGACGTGGAGAACGATTTCCGCCCCACCTATCACCTCCTGCGCCAGAAAAGCAAGACGATCAAGGCGCTGCGCGCGGCGCTCGAGGAAGCCGGCGAAGTGTATCTTTCCACCGACCCCGACCGCGAAGGCGAGGCCATCGCATGGCATCTGTTGCAGGCGCTCAAACCGCGCGGCAAGACGATCCGGCGCGTGACCTTCCATGAGATTACGCCGGCCGCCATCCAGGCCGCCTTTGCCCAGCCGCGCGCCGGCCTGGATATGCATCTGGTCAATGCCCAACAAGCCCGCCGCGTGCTCGACCGGCTGGTCGGCTATCAGGTTAGCTCGCTGGTGTGGAGGACCACCGGCGGCAAGAGCGCCGGGCGGGTGCAGAGTGTGGCGCTGCGCCTGGTTGTCGAGCGCGAGCGTGACATCCGCAATTTCGTCCCTCAGGAATACTGGTCGATCCATGCGGAACTCTCCAGGATTTTGGATTCTGGATTTGCGATTTCAGATTTGGAGGGCGCTCAGACCACTCCAAAATCCAAAATCGAAAATCCAAAATTCGTTGCCCGCCTGATCCAAATCGGCAGCAAACAGGTGGGGCTGGACAAGCCCATCTGCCTGAACACAAAAGAAGATGCCGATCGCATCATTGCAGCCCTGACCGGCGCGACCTGGCGGGTGAAGCGCATCAAGCGCGAGACCAAAACGCGCAAGCCGTGGCCGCCCTTTACCACCAGCACACTGCAACAGTCGGCGTCGGCGCGGCTGGGTATGGGGCCGGCAGAGACGATGAAAATCGCCCAGGAGTTATACGAAGGCGTGGACATCGGCGCAGGCAAGCCCACCGGCCTGATCACCTACATGCGCACCGACTCGACCGCCGTCTCATCCGAAGCGCAGGCCGCCGCGCGCCGGGTGGTCGAGTCCACGCTGGGCAGTCGTTATTTGCCCGATACGCCACCCGCCTACAAGACAAAGGTCAAAAATGCGCAGGAAGCGCACGAAGCCATTCGCCCCACCGACGTGATGCGCTATCCCAGCGCGCTCAAGGATCATTTGACTCCCCGGCAGTGGAAGCTGTATGACCTGATCTGGCGACGCTTTGTCGCATCGCAAATGGCGCCGGCTGTGTACAGCGTGACCACAGTCGATGTGGAAGCAACGCCAGACAGCGCTGCCGCAGCAGCAGGCCGGCCAGACCAGACGGCTGACCGCGCGGCGTCTCCGCTGCCGCCTTGTTTATTTCGCGCCGTCGGGCGCGATCTGATGTTCGACGGTTTTCTGCGCGTGTGGCAGGAAGAAGAATCTCCAGACGAAGAAGATGAGTCGCAGAGATTGCCCGCGCTGCGCGAGGGCGAACTGCTGGAGTTGATCCGCCTGTTTGGCCGGCAGCACTTTACCCAGCCCCCGCCGCGCTACACCGAAGCGGCGCTGATCAAGGCGCTGGAGGAGCGCGGCATTGGCCGGCCCAGCACTTACGCATCCATCGTCGGCACGCTCAAGGAGCGCGCGTATGTGACGCTGGAAAAGCGCCAACTTGCGCCGACGCCGGTGGGCGAATCAACCTGCGATGCGCTCGAGGCGGCTTTTCCGGAACAGATGGACTATGGTTTCACGGCGCGGGTTGAAGACTGGCTGGACGACATCTCGCGGGGCGAGCGCGAGTGGGTGGCTGCCTTGCGCGAGTTCTATCAGCCGTTCGCACAAGCCTTGAACGAGGCGCAAGATAAGATGCGCGCCGCAGCGCCGCCCCGGCCCGCTGCGCGCAAAGCCAATGGCGAGGATGACAGCAAGCCGCGCCGGCGCAGCCCAAAGCAGCCCCGGCAACGCGCAGCGGGTGCAACAGCCGGCCAGCCCGTCGGCGCGCCGGCAATCGTGTGTCCGCTCTGTGGCGCGCCGATGGTCAAACGCACAAGCCGGTACGGTGAATTCTGGGGATGCTCCACATATCCGGCCTGCCGGGGCACGCGCAAGATCGCGCAGCAGGGTCACGACAGCTTGCGCAGTCCAGCCGAATCGCAGACAATGACGCCATGAATTGCATCGCATTGGCAGGGGGCGTCGGAGGCGCAAAACTGGCCGACGGCCTGGCACGCGCTATAGACGCCGACTCACTCACTGTCGTCGTCAACACGGGCGACGACTTTGATCTGTACGGGTTGCGCATTTCGCCCGACCTCGACACCGTCATGTATACGCTGGCCGGCATGGCCAACCCAGAGACAGGCTGGGGCATCGCCGGCGACACCTGGCACAACTTCGAGATGCTGGATAAGTATGGTGTCGCGCCGTGGTTCCGGCTGGGTGACCGCGATCTGGCTACACACCTGCTGCGCACCGAGATGCTGGCAGATGGGCTGCCGCCGAGCGCCGTCACCCGTGAGTTGTGCCGCCGTCTGAATGTCGCGCCGCGCGTCATGCCGATGAGCGACGACCGCGTGCGCACCGTCATCGACACCGAGCAAGGGCTATTGCCGTTCCAGGAATACTTTGTCAGGCATCGCTGGCAGCCGGTTGCGCGCGCCATCATTCTGGAGGGCTGCGACGAGGCAGAGGCGGCGCCGGGCATGTTACGCGCCATCGAGACGGCTGACACGATTGTGATTTGTCCCTCGAATCCCTATCTCAGCATCGATCCGATTCTGGGCTTGCGCGGGGTGCGTGATGTGCTGTTGAACGCCACCGCCCCGATCATCGCCGTCACCCCGATCATCGCCGGCGAAGCTGTCAAAGGACCGGCTGCGAAACTGATGCACGAGTTGGGCCTGCAACCTTCGGCGGTTGAGGTTGCCCGCCACTACGCCGATTTTGTGAACGGCTTTGTGCTCGACACGCGCGACGCCGGGCTGGCAAGCCAGATCGAGGCGATGGGTATTGGTGTGCTGGTCACCGACACACTGATGACCACGCCCGATGATCGCGCCCGGCTGGCGTGCGATGTGATCAGCTTTGCCGACCGTCTGCGGCCTGAAAAGCTGGGCGGCTGCAAATTGCGGCAGCCAGATGGTCAGGCCGGCGGGTGAAGCCCAGACGCCGGCAGCCGGCCATCGCGCACAGGCTCCGGCATCATTGCAGGCATGAGCGCCGGCATGATCGCCCTCATTCCGATCAAGACACTGGCGCGGGTGAAGTCGCGCCTGGCCGACACGCTGGACAGCGCCGCCCGCATCCGATTGATACGCGACACCCTGCGTCGCACCATCGAGGCCCTTCAACAGTCGCGCTGTGTCGAGGCGATCTATGTTGTCACGCGCGATCCACAGGTTGCCGGGTGGGCTGAAACATGGGGGGCGCAGGCGCTGCCCGACATGCACGAAGACCTGGGCCTGAATGAGTCACTCGAAGCCGCGCGCCGGCAGATCACAGCGCGACATCCAGGCGCCGGTGCGCTGCTGGTCGTGCCGGGCGATCTGGCCTGGTTGCAGCCGGAGGATGCGCCGGGTATGGCAGCTTTGCTGCCCCGCGATCGGGCCGATCAGCCAGCCGTGGTCATCGCCCCAGACCGACGTGGTAAGGGCACAAATGCGCTCTTGCTGCGGCCGCCGACGGTGATCCCGTTTTGCTTCGGCCCCGGCAGCGCCCGCGCCCATGCGCAACAGGCGCTGCAATATGGCGCGGCGCTGCGCTGGTACGACTCCAGCTCCACCAGCCTCGATGTCGATGAGCCGGATGATCTGAAGCTGTATGATGTTGCGCCCTACCTGTGGTGAGGGTAAGGGTGAGGGTGAGAGGCAACAAACCGCGCCCGCCGCGTCAGTGCTGTGTCCATCCGCTGCCGATTTTGGCAATGTTCACCGGCTCGATCTCGATCACGACGCGCGGCCCTTGAAACAGCCAGTCCAGCATTGTTTCTACCTCGTCGGCGGGGGTGTAGCGAGCAACGATGCGCCGCACCATTTCACGCGCATCAAATCCCGGCTCGCCCGGCTCGTGAAAAGTGGCGATGCCCTTGATCGAAATGCCGCGATAGGGCCGGGCGTCATCGTCGATCGAAGCGCCCACGCGCCGGTCGCGTGACATGTTGCGATACTTGACCCGATCGCGCTGCGTGCTGGTGTACAGGCGGTTCCCTTCTTGCAGATACCACACCGGCGTCACCTGCGGATAGCCGTCGGCTCCCAGGGTGGCCAGCCGCATCAAAAGGGGCCGGCCTAGAAATTCGATGGTTTCCGGGTCAAACATTGCACTGCCTCTTCATAAGCTGCCGGCGTGTCCACATCGCGGAGCACAACATCGGTGTTGACGACAAGATGGGTCACTGCCTGTGGATGCGCAGCCAGCATATCACGCACATTCCCGCCGGCCGGCAAGGCCAGCACAGCGGGCCACAAATGCCGCTCGATGAGCACAGGATGCCCGCGCGGGCCGGCGTGCCCGACGCGGGGCGCAATAATCGCACCGCAGCCGCGCGCGAATGCAGTGATTAGCCGATCAAACATGGCCGGCGGGATCAGGGGCTGATCGGCCAGCGCAATCAGCGCGGCATCCGGCGGGGCGTCGCGCTGCGACAGCCAGGTCAGGCCGGCCTTGATCGAAGACAACATCTCGCCGGCCTGATAAGCCAGATTGTGAACAAACGAGAGCGGCAGGCCATCGAGGGCGCGCGCGATGGCCGGCTGCTCGTGGCCGGTGACCACCACGACCGGGCGCGCCCGCGAGCCGAGCGTGTTGGTTGCAGTTGCGCGCACGACAGTGGCCGGACCAAACGGCAGCAGCAGTTTGTTTGCCCCAAACCGAGACGACGTGCCGGCAGCCAGAATCAACGCGGCAACGCGCACAGCTTCGTTCATGGCTGCATTCTACGCGTCGGTGTTTGTGTGCTTGTAGGGCAAGCCGCCAGGCTTGCCTTGCAACGGCTGAGCTTGCCGAAGCCGCCGTTGCCTTCGACAAGCGCAGCGCATCGCTCAGGCAACGGGGCTGCTTTCGCGCAGATCGGCCTGCCTGGATTGATCCGTTTCTCATGCGAACCCGTTACAATGAGTCGTTCACGAGGTGATGTGGGAATGGCAATTACGAGCGCAAAGCAGCGCGTCTATCTTGACTATTCGGCGACCACGCCTGTTGCCCCGGAAGTGGTTCAGGCAATGACACCCTTTCTGTCAGAGATATATGGCAACGCAGCTTCGCTGCACAGCTATGGCCGCGAAGCAGCGGCTGCGCTGGACGAGGCGCATCAGGTGGTGGGCTGCGCCATCGGCGCGCGCGCCAGCGAGATTGTCTTCACCGGCTGCGGCACCGAATCCGACAACCTGGCGCTGCGCGGCGCAGCCTTTGCCGCGCGACAGCGGGGCCGGGGCAACCACATCATCAGCGCGCCGACCGAGCATCATGCCGTCGAGGCCACACTCCATCAGTTGCAGGACTTGTTCGGCTTTGAAGTAACCCTGCTGCCGGTCGATGGATGTGGCCGCGTAGACCCGGATGATGTGCGGCGCGCCATCCGGCCCGACACTATTCTGGTCAGCGTGATGTTGGCCAACAACGAGGTAGGCACACTCGCGCCGGTGGCTGAAATCGGGCGCATTTGCCATGAGCGCGGCGTCGTGTTTCACACCGACGCGGTGCAATGCCCGGCGTACCTGACGATCGACGTCGAGGAGATGAACGTCGATTTGCTGGCGCTGTCTTCTCACAAGTTCTATGGCCCCAAGGGCGTCGGCGTTCTATACATCCGCGATGGCACGCCCTACATATCCATGCAAACCGGCGGGGGGCACGAGCGCGGCCGGCGGGCCGGCACAGTGAATGTGGCCGGCGCGGTGGCGACTGCGGCGGCGATGAAATATGTCGCCGGCCAGCGCGAGGCGCAGGCCCCGCGGCTGCAACGCTTGCGCGACCGGTTGATCGACGGCATTCTGGCAAGCGTGCCCGATGCGCGTGTGAGCGGCCATCCGCAGGACCGCCTGCCGCATCACGCCAGCTTTGTGTTCAAGGGGGTGGACGGTGAGACCCTGTTGATGGCGCTGGATGTGGAAGGCATTGCGGTCAGCACTGGCTCGGCCTGCACCAGCGGCGACCCGGAGCCATCGCCGGTGCTGTTGGCGATGGGCATTCCGCGCGAGTGGGCGCTGGGCGGCTTGCGCGTGTCACTCGGATATCACACCACCGAGGAAGAAATCGACTATGTGATCGAGAGGTTGCCGCGCTGCGTCGAGCAGGTCCGGCGCGCCATGTCCGACCTGTAAACCTCTGTCATCTACTGTCTGTCATGTCTTCTTCAACCCCCAGGCCGCGTGTTGTAGTTGCCATGTCCGGCGGGGTCGATTCGTCGGTTGCGGCGGCCTTGCTGGTCGAGCGTGGCTATGACGTGATCGGCATCATGCTGCGGCTGTGGGCTGAGCAGATGCCGGCCGGCCCGGGCAGCGCCGGCAAAGAGAACGCCAATCGGTGCTGCGCGCCCGAGGCTGTGGCCGACGCCCGCGCGATCGCGCGACAACTGGGCATTCCCTTCTATGACATCCACGCTGAAAGCGTGTTCAAAGAGAAAGTGGTCGATCCCTGGATCAGGGCTTACGGCGAGGCGACTACCCCCAACCCATGCTTCAACTGCAACCGCTCGATCCGATTCGGTTTTCTGATGCAGCGCGCGCTGGCGCTGGGGGCGGACTTTCTGGCGACGGGGCACTATGCGCGAATTGCAGTCACGCAAGAAGACACAACGACGCGCTACCGACTGTTGAAAGGCGTGGATGCAAAGAAAGATCAATCCTATGTGTTGCACGTGCTTGGGCAGCGCGACCTTGCCCGCGCCATGTTTCCCTGCGGCGACTTCACGAAGGAACAGGTGCGCGAGATGGCCCGGCAATTCGGTCTGCCCACGGCCGAGCGCGCCGAGAGCCAGGATTTGTGCTTCCTGACGGAAGGGGACTACCGTGGCTTCCTGCTGCGACAGGCGCCCGGCATCGCAACACCCGGCCCGATCTTGAACACACGCGGCGAGGTGATTGGCCGGCATGAAGGACTACCGTTCTACACCATCGGCCAGCGCCGGGGGTTGAACATCGCGCCGCAGAACACGCGCGCAGAGGCGCTATACGTGCTCAAGCTCGATCCGGCGCAGAATGCTGTGATTGTCGGAACTGCCGATGAACTGGGGACGCGACAGATCCTTGTGCGACGCATGCACTATGTGAGCGACACGCCGCCGGCCGGGCCGATCCGTTGCAGCGCCAAAGTGCGTTACAAGGCGCGTGAAGCTGCCTGTATCCTGGCGCCGTTGCCGGGCGGCGATGCGCAGATTACATTTGACGAGGCGCAGCGCGACGCCACGCCCGGCCAGGGACTGGTTGCCTATGACGGGGACGAAGTGCTTGGCGGCGGTGTGATTGCGCGCAACGCATAAAGAGCGCAAGGGGTGACCTTGCGCTCTTGAATGGCGTCTGTTGTGTCAGCGTGTGCTTAAGCGTCGGGCAACGCTGCCACGCCGGGCAGTACTTTGCCTTCCATGAACTCCAGCGACGCGCCGCCGCCGGTGCTGATGTGCGAAATCTTGTCGGCCACGCCGGCCTGTTCGACAGCCGCAACAGAATCGCCGCCGCCAATGACCGATGTGGCGCCCGAAGCCGCCACTGCTTTGGCAATCTCTGTGGTGCCGGTGGCGAACTTCGCAAACTCAAACACGCCCATCGGGCCGTTCCAGAAGATCGTCCGGGCGCCCTTCAGCGCGTCGATGTATTTGATGATGGTGTGCGGGCCGATGTCGAGAATGCGCCAGCCGGGCTTGACGCCGCCGACACTGACCGTTTCACTTCTGGCATCGTTGCTGAATGCATCGGCCACCACCGCGTCCACGGGCAGAATGAGTTTCCCGCTGCATGTAGCCAGCAATTCACGGGCCTGCTCGATCGCGTCGTTTTCGACCAGTGAGTCGCCCATCTCGTAGCCCTCGGCTTTGAGGAAGGTATTGGCCATCCCGCCGCCGATGATGAGTTTGTCGGCCAGTTTGGCGAGATTCTCAATGACGGGCAACTTGTCGCTGATCTTGGCGCCGCCCAGAATGGCGACGAACGGGCGTTGGGGATTGTCGAGCACGCCGCCCAGATAGTTGATTTCTTTCTCCATCAGAAAGCCGGCGGCGGCGGGAAGAAAGTGCGCAACGGCTTCGACCGAGGCATGAGCGCGATGGGCGCTGCCAAAAGCGTCGTTCACATAGAGATCGCCGTGGGCGGCCAGTTGTTTGGCAAAGTCCGGGTCATTCTTCTCTTCGGCTTTGTGGAAACGCAAGTTTTCCAGCAGCAGCACGTCTCCCGGCTTGAGCGCCCTGGACTTGGATTCCGCCGGCTCGCCCACGCAGTCCTCGGCGAACTGCACGGGGCGCCCGATCAATTCACTCAGGCGCTCGGCCGCCGGCTTCAGGCTTTGAGAAGGATCGACGCCTTTAGGCCGGCCCAGATGCGACATGAGCACAACAGCCGCACCCTGAGACAGCAAATAATTGATAGTGGGCAGGGCAGCCCGGATACGGGTGTCATCTGTAATCTGACCGTTTTTGAGCGGAACGTTAAAGTCGACGCGCACCAGGACACGTTTGCCGTTCAGATCCTGGAAATGCTTGATCGTGCGCTTGTTGAGTGGCATACATCCTCCGGGTGAGGCGCAACATCGTGGTCGGGCCTCGATAGAAATTGAGCCTGGGTTGACCCAGGCTCAAATTCTATGCGAGAAGCGCGGAAACACAAACGAGCGCGCAACGAGCGCGCTATCAGCGATCGACTGATGTGGTGGTCTGCCCGATGGGAGTGGTGGTACAAATCGACTTGTTCTTCGTCGAGCAGATTTTGCTGTCACACACCGAGCCGCTCTTGACGAGTTTGTAGCCGGGCGGTATGCCCTTTTGGATGCGATATCCCCTGGGCACGGCGTCAACCGCATAACGACCGCACCGGCGCGTCTTTGCGTTGCAGGCAAGCACACAGGTCGCTCCTTCGAGCGCAGGCGCGGCATTCGCCGCCGGCGGCTGAAGAAACGCAATCAGTGAGAGAGGCAATAGCAAGAGCAAGCGAACCAACAGGTCTCTGTATCGCGCGCCGCGCTTGCGAATTGCTTCGTATCGCCGTTGTTCTGGCTGCCGTTGACCTTCGAATGCCTTCGTCTTGGTCGTGAATGTGCACATTCGGGGTTCCCCTTGTTCGACAATGCCGTCGTATTCGTGGCAGGCCGTTACGCTCGCCTTCTGATCACATCCAGTACATTAGTCGTTCGTCAGGCGATTCTTTGCATCAATTGATACGCGGCAAGCAGTACGCAAGACGCATTCCAACTCGGAATAGCCAGCGCATTCCAGCAAAGAGTATTATTAAATACACGTTGAACAAAATATAATTACAATACGCATATGGTTTACAGCGTGGCCAATCAGGAGCATCAAAACGATCCCAGTGTGAGGCCATCTGGATCTCTGCCAACACCGGTGCCAACCCCATCCGAATCCCAGCAAGCTAATTCAACCTGGGGGTTTCAGAGCTTGCCAGCACCCAATGCTCCCCGCCATTCCCCCATATACTTGCGCCCATGTCACTCCGCCCAATCGACGTTTGCAGGATGGCAGTCGACTTGAAAGTCGCCCTGACCGACGATCAGTGTTCGATGTTGGCTCGCTACGCCCAGTTGCTCGTCGAATGGAACAGCCGCATGAACTTGACCGCCATCGAAGACGACGCCGGCGTGTTGACGCGCCACCTTGCCGACAGCTTGACCGTTCTTCAAGCATTGGATCGCATCCTGGCCGGCGTTCCTGCGCCGCGCATGATCGATGTGGGCACGGGCGCCGGACTCCCCGGCATCCCCATCAAGATTGTCCGGCCTCATATCGTGGTTGACCTGGCAGACAGCACCGGCAAGAAAATCCGGTTCTGCACGGCAGTGATTGGCGAGTTGGGGCTGGCAGGCATTCAAGCTATCCATGGCCGGGCTGAGGAGATGGCCCGCCGACGGGAGCACCGCGAGATGTACGATCTGGTCATCGCGCGGGCAGTGGCGCCGCTGCCCACCCTGGCAGAGTATCTGTTGCCCTTCGCCAGAGTATCCGGCTGGTGCATCGCCATGAAGGGCGCCGAGGCGCAGGTTGAAGCGGAGCGAGCGCAGAAAGCCATCGCCACGCTCGGTGGCAGCGCACCCACCATCGAGCCTGTCGTCCTGCCGGGCGCGCCGGACCGGCGCGCGCTCCTCATCATCCGCAAAATCCGCCCCACACCCGATCGATATCCTCGCCCGTCTGGCGCGCCGCGCGCCTCGCCGCTATAGCTATAATCGCCCCGGTATGACGACACCGACTCAATCACCCCCGCCATCGCGCCCACTGCGCATTCTGATTGCCAAGCCAGGCCTGGACGGCCACGATCGCGGCGCCAAGGTGATCGCCCGCGCGCTGCGCGACGCCGGCATGGAAGTGATCTACACCGGCCTGCGCCAGACGCCAGAGATGATTGCCGAAGCTGCGCTGCAAGAGGATGTCGATGCGGTCGGTCTGAGCATTTTGAGCGGCGCGCACAAGACATTGCTGCCCCGTATCGTGCAGGTGATGCGCGAGCGCGGGCTTGGCGATGTGCCGGTGTTCGCAGGCGGCATCATTCCAGATGAAGATGTGGCTGAACTCAAAGCAGCGGGGATCGCCGGTGTGTTCGGCCCCGGCGCCCCGATCTCAGACATTGTGGCGTTCATCCGCGAACACACGCCCGTACATTATTGACCTTTCGGGATAGTGCGTCATTGAGCCATTGAGTCAATGACCGAATCACTCAATCACTCAATCATTCGATGACTCAATCGCCCGATATCGCGTCTGACCGCCGCGCGCTGGCACGATTTATCACGCAGATCGAGAACGGCAGCCCTGAAACGCGCGGTCTGGTTGCGCGCCTTTACGCCAACGCCGGCCGCGCTCGGATCATCGGTGTCACTGGCTCGCCCGGCTGTGGCAAGAGCACGCTGGTGGCGCTCCTGGCGCGCCGGCTGCGTTCGCAGGCAATGCCTTCCAGGCCGTCGTATCCACAAGTTGCAATCGTGGCTGTCGATCCCAGCAGCCCCTTCAGCGGGGGCGCCATCCTGGGTGATCGCGTACGGATGCGCGATCTATCCGGTGACACGGGCATCTTCATCCGCAGTATGGCCAGCCGTGGGGCGCTGGGCGGGCTGGCCGGCGCCACAGCTGATGTGGTGAGCGTGCTGGACGGCGCCGGCTTCGACGTGATTCTGATCGAAACCGTCGGCGCCGGGCAACTTGAAGTGGACATCGCGCGCATTGCCCAGACTGTGATCGTGGTCGAAGCACCCGGCGCGGGCGACGAGGTGCAGGCTGTCAAAGCAGGAATTTTGGAGATTGCCGACATCGTGGTGGTGAACAAGGCCGACCGCGAGGGGGCGGCGCAAACCATCGCGGCGCTGCAATCGGCGCTGGATATAAGCCGGCCTGAAAGCGCGCCCCTGGGCGCGCCTCTGGGCGCGCACAAACATGGGCCGGCAGCTCGCTTGCAGGCTTCCCCGCCACGCCAGGACGTGGACGAATCGGCCACGCGCGCCGCACAATGGCGCATACCGATTGTGAAGACGGTCGCGCTCAGCGGCGAAGGCGTCGAGGCTGTGGTGGCGGCAATTCATGTCCATGCTGACTACCTGCGCGCCAGCGGCGAGGGAGCACGCCGGCGCGCCCGCGCTGTCGAGCAGGATGTGCGCGCCCGTCTTGCAGATCTCCTGACCCGCCGCGCGCTGGCCGGCATCAGCCGCGAGCAGTACGACGCGCTTATGGCTGCCACCATCGCGCGCGCCATCCACCCCGACGAAGCCGCCCAACAACTCATGAACGCAAGCTGGGGCAAATGACCACATTGTTTCTCATCCGCCATGCGCAGAGCGCCGCCAATGCCGACGGACGCATCCAGGGCTGGCTGGATTCACCGCTGAGCCAGGTGGGGCGACAACAGGTTCAGGCATTGTGTGAGCGGCTGCGCTCAACGCCGCTCGTAGCCGTTTACGCCAGCCCGCTTGCGCGCGCCGCAGACACCGCGCAGGGCATAGCTGCCGCCCACAATCTGGTTGTGACACTGGACGACCAGCTGAAGGAATATCACATGGGCCAGTGGACCGGCCTGAATCGCGCAGAGATCGAGGCGCTGTCGCCCGGTATCGACCTGGAAGCCGACCACGAGCTGGTTGTGCCGGGCGGCGAAACCGCTCAGGACATGCACGACCGGGTCGAATCTTTTCTGCGTGAGGTGACAAGCCGGCATGCCGACCAGGCAGTGGCGATCGTGACACATGGCGGCACATTGGGCATGCTGGTCGGCACCATGCTCGGCCTGCCGATCATGCGGCGACACCCCTTCTCGTTCGGCAACGCCTCTGTGACCGAAATCACGCGCCAGGGCGGACGCTGGCGTCTGCGCCGGCTCAACGATCAATGCCATTTGCATTCGTTACAATCTGACTGGAGGCCATGATGCGAAACCATCGGCGAACAGAAAACAGCATGTATGGGGGAATCAAGCTATTCAGCGGCACCAGCCATCCCCTGCTTGCGGCGGAAATTGCAGCCTATCTCGATGTGCCTCTGTGCGGCCGGGACATCGTGCGCTTTCCCAACGAGAACGTGTTCTGGCGATTGCACGAGAGTGTGCGCGGGCAGGACGTGTTTTTGATCCAGACGATGGGCTCGCCCGTCAGTGAAAACATTCTGGAATTGCTGATCGGTATCGACTGCCTGCGGCGCGATTCGGCCGCGCGGATCACAGTCGTCATCCCCTATATGGCCTACGCGCGCAGCGACAAGAAGGATCAACCACGCGTGCCCATCACCGCTCGGCTGCTGGCCGACCTGATCGAGACCGCCGGCGCCGACCGCTACATTACCGTCGATCTGCACGCCGGTCAGATTCAGGGGTTCTTCAGCATTCCCGGCGACGAACTCACCGCTTTTCACACTTTGAGCGACTACTTCGTGAGCCGGCGCGACGAGATGGTGAATCCGGTCATTGTGACGGCCGACCTGGGGTTTGCCAAACGCGGCCGCAACTTTGCAGCCAAACTTCAGTGTCCCATGGCTTTCGTCGAAAAGCGGCGCATCGGCAATACGGCGCAGTCCGAAGCGTTGACCGTGATCGGCGACGTGGACGGCTGCGATGTGATCATCGTGGACGACGAAATATCCACCGGCGGCTCGGTGCAGAACACCATCGAGGTGGTGAAGAGCCACGGTGCGCGCGACATCTACGTGTGCTGCTCGCACGCCGTCTTTGCGGGCCCGGCCATCGAGCGCCTGCGCGTTCTGCCGATCAAAGAGATCGTGACGACCAATACGCTGCCACTCTCGCCAGAGAAAGCCCTGCCAAACGTCTGCGTCCTGTCCATTGGCTCGCTTCTGGGAGAGGTCATCCGGCGCGTGCACGAAGGGCGCAGTGTGGGCGAAATGTTTAACGAATAAGGAGAGGACCATGCCGGACAGTCTTGGGTACATCCTGAAACGCCTGCGCGAGAAGAAGCACTTCACACAACAGGAAGTCATCGAGCGCAGCGGGTTGGACCGCAGCGCAAGCTACATCAGCAGCCTGGAAACAAACAAGACCAGCCCGACGATTCAGGAGCTGGAGGCGCTGGCCGTCATCTACAGCACAACGGTGTTCGATATGCTGAGCGAGGCAAAGGGAATCGCGCCGAACTGGGACTTCACTCCGAATCCCGACATCCGGCTGTTGCTGAATTTCTACGAGTCTTTGAACGCGGAGCGGCGCAAGATCGCGCTGGAGTTCATCCAGTATCTGGCCGAGAAGCAGAAGATGGAGCGCTACAATGAATCAAAACGAATGGAACCGGCAAACCGGAGTGAATGAGGCTGCGCGCCCCTATTCCCCGGCCTTTTTGCGCGGCGTGACGATGCGCTGTTTGTAGTCCGTCACGAAGTGATTCAGCTTGCCCATCAATTCGGTCCAATCGTCACTACCCAGAATGCGATCCAATGTCTCGCGGTCCTCGGCCTCTCCGATGGTGATGATCTGCGGGCCTTCGCCGTAGACGGTGTACCAGGCTTCTGTGGGCCGCACACCCAGCTTCATGATCCTAGGGGCAAACTCCTGCACCACAAATTCGAAGTAGGCTGGCTCCTCATCCGACTTGATATTCCAACTCATGACAAGTTTGATCACTGGGCGCCTCCCCTGGGGCCTGCATAGAGTCTGCGCGCGCTACTTGCATTGCTCAGCCAGCGCCTGCACCTGTTGCATGAAGAACGGGTCCGTCACGCCAAAGCTGTTGATGGTGTCGATTGACCTGGCCCCATTGAGCGTGTCGCCCAGCGCGCACTGCGCCCGCGCCAACGCCCAATAGGTGAACGGGTTTGGGGTATCCTGGGTGAGATCCACACCTTTCTGAGCGTTTTCCAACGCCTTTTGATAATCGTCCTTGAACAGAAAGACGTTTGCCAGGCCGGTGTATGCAGCGCCGAGACCGGGTTGATACTGGATGGCTGCTTCGAACTCTTTCTGAGCGGCGTCGAGCGCGTCCGGGTATTTTCTCGGGTCGCGTTGCAGCAGAATCGTGCCCAGCACATAGTGCGATGTCGCATCGTCGGGCTTGAGTTTGAGGGCAATCTCCACGTATTTCTGCGCTTCGTCGAACTGGCCATTCTGATAGTAGACCGTCGCCAGATTGGTGTGCGCGGCATCGTGGCTGGGATTGAGTTTGATGGCCGTGAGATATGCATCAACAGCCTTGCTCAGGTGATCGCGCTGGGATTGTTGATCCGCAGAGATTCCGGCGAGCTGATTATGCGCGTTTCCGAGCAGATAGTGCGCGTCTGCGCTATTGGGATCGGCGACCACGGCAGCCTGGGCCTCCTGCAGGGCCACATCGAACTGGCCGGCATCCAGTGCTGCGCGCGCTGCGTCGAGATGAGGCCGAACTGCCTGACTGGTGGTGGGCGTGGGCACAACCGTGGGTGTCGGCGCCGCGCACGCTGCCCCGCCGAGGACGAGAGCAGCCACAGCAAGGCCGGCTGCAAAGCTGCGTGTCATTGCTTCACCTCCAACACCACAACCTGTGTGTCTTCCGGCAGATTGCTCTTGGTGACTTTGAGCGACTCCTGGGGTTTGGCGTCCGCCAGACCCATTTCCTTCAGAAACTTGCTCACGCCATCCAGCTTGCGCGCGTTGCTCGTCCCGGCAGTCTTGAAGTTCATCGGCACAACGATGCTCGGCTCGATCAGCGCGACGAGTTCGCTGGCCTGGGAAGCGTTCAGGCTGTCTCCCCCGCCGACCGGCAGCAGCAACACATCGACCGTTTCGAGTGCATCGATCTGCGCCTGCGTCGGAACAAATGGCAACTGGCCCAGATTGACAACGTTCAGGCCGTCGTAATAGTATGAGAACACCGTGCTGCGCGGGGCGCTATCGCCGCGCTTTTTCTCCGGGCGCATGGCGACGCCGGTAATGAAGACACCGCCCATCTCGAACTCGCCGGCGCCACGCAGGATGCGCACATCACCACGTTGCGCACCCACCACAGCCGCCACGTTGCCATATCCAGCCTCGTCACGGCTGACCGTGATCGCATCGGCCTTCAGTTTGGGTAGCTCCTCGCCCGCAGCTGGCTCGTAGGGATCGGTGACAACCGTGAGCCTGCCACGGTCGGTGAGTCGAAAACAGGACAGCCCGTGCCACGTGATTTCCATAGTCGCTGATTCTAGCCCATCACAGCACCTGGCTCAACGCGATTGTCTCCGGCGGCTCGTCTTCGCCCCGACCGGCGATGGTATCGACCACATGCTCCAAAGCGCCCTGCATTTTCTCGATGGGCGACTTGGCCCCAAACAGTTCGCTGTAATCCGCCACTGCTTCGTCCGGCGACACATCACACCCACACGTCTCTTTCAAATAGTGATAGTGATCGCTCACCCACAGATAGAGATCCGCCTCGGTGCGTCCGGGGAAATGTTTCAGAATGTCCTGCTCGCGAATGGCGCGCACAACCGGCAGGTAAACATTGTCGTACCAGTCGGTCACGGCTTCATCCTCCGGAATGTCCCGCTTTTGCTCCAGGCCCATGAAATAGCGATGCACGGCGATGTGCTCGATCAGGCGTGCGTAGCCGCCGCCAATTGAGAACCGGATATTCTGCTCCGGGCGCAAGACGTCGAGCCGGGTGCGCTCCAGAAACTCGGTGTACTCGCCGAGAATGACCAGCGCGTTCGCGTCGATGTCGCTGGCTGTGACCGGGACCCGCGTAATCGCCTCCGTCACCTCGGCATCCACGAAACTGGCGCCGCGTTCGCGGGCCACCGAGATGCGGTGGTTGCCGTCCAGCACAAAGTACACATCGCCCACTTTGTACAGCTTCACCGGCGGCAGACTGATATCGTCATAGAAGGCGCGATTGATCTTGCGCCAGCGCGCGCTCAGCGCGCCGGTGCGCGGCAAAAAGGCGTCATCGAAATCCTGATATCGGCCCACGCTCCCCACGATCTTGTCGATGGGCACCGTCTGCATGCCGCGCGCCAGCATGCCCCGCAGCTTCAGTTTGTCGCGCACCTCATCCCATGCCATCAGCTTCCGGCTGTCGCCGGACAGAATGCCCCACACCGAGCGCATAAAGTGCTTGGTGCGAGCGCGACTGAAGTCCATCTGGTCTTGCGCGTTGCCAACTTCCATGTCTTCCAACTATAGTCTCCAACGGTTAACCATCGCTTAAATTCCCCTGTGACGAGCAGGCAATTGGGCGCCCGCGGTATCCGCCCAGCAGGGCGCCCGGCGCGTAGATCAACGCTCCAAATCGAGCCTGCGCGGCGCGCCAGCAGATCTTATCTGCCGATGCAAGGAGATGTTGTCGATGTATCCCCGGCGATACGGACTGCCATGCGGGATCAGGCTATGCTTGCGCATCATCTCGTCATAGGCTTGCGCCAGATAGTGAGCGGCTTCCTCCACCCGGCCACCGGCAGCCAGCACCTGACTGTGCAGAAACAGAATCTCCTCGCTGAAGCATTCGATGATCTGCACGAATCCAAACTCGCGGTAGATGCTCACAGCCACAGAGGAAAGCGCCAGAGCCTGCTCCAGATGAGCCTGTCTTTCGACCGGGGCCAGTTGCTGCGCCAGGGCCAGATGCGCGGCAGCGGATTTGCAGGCGGCCGCCATGCGATATTGCCGCGACACGGCGCCCTCGGCTGCCAGCGACTCGACCTGTTGCGCAAGTTCGAGGACTTCTCGAAGACTGCTCTCGTCGCCGCGCTCGATCAGCAGGATGGACCTGACCAACCCCCATCCGGCCTGACCCAGCTCGGTGAAGTCGCGCCGGGTAATGTTCCATGCCTCCGCCAGCGTCGCCTCCGCCTCATCGAGCCGGCCCTGCGCCGCCTCGATCTGTGCCTTGCGCAGGAGCGGATACAGCACCCCGGTGATGTCCTTCCACGTTTGAATCGCCTCGTTGATGAGCGCCAGGCCACCCTCCAGATCGCCCAGATACAGCGCCCGGATTTGCCCGCAAAACATCAGGGCGTGCCCCTCGACATTTCGATCTCCCATCTCGCGGGCCAGTTGCAGCCGGGGCTGTTCGCATTCCGTCAACTGGCGGCTATAGTCGCCGGCGCGTTCGGCTCGCGCGCTCAGCGCCGCCAGCAACCGCAGATTGATCTCCTTGTCGTTCAGTTGCTGGCAGATCGGAATGGCGGCTTGCAGGTACTTCTCGTTGTGTTCCAGATCGTCCATGCCGCAGGCGAACGCCAGTCCCAGCAACAGGTGCGCCTGGTTGCGCAAGTCGCCCAACTCACGCAGCAACTCCCATGACTGCTCGCCCGCTTCACGCCAGCGTGAATCGCGCAACTCGTAGTAGAGCGGGCCAAGCCGCATCAGACTGTTGACCTCGCGCCGGCGGTCGCCCAGTCGCTGCGACAGCGCCAGAGCCTCCTGCGCCATAGCGACGCCGGCCTGCGCCTCGGCATGCGTGGTGAAGTCCGCGACCTCGGGTTGGCACAACAACGCATCTACCATCCAGGCCGGGTCGTCGCTCAGCGCGCGGGCCAGTTGCAGCAGCTCGCGTGAATCGCTGCGTGCTGCCTGAATGTCGCCGACCAGATACAGCACCTCTCGCCGGCCGCTGAGCACTTCGAATCGCTCGGTGCGGATGGCGCGCAAACGGTCATCGTTCAACCCATCGGCCATCTTGTCCAGAATTTCCAGCGCGCGGGTGTAATGCTGAATCGCTTCGGCATTGGCGTACACCTTGCGGGATTGCTCGGCAGCCTGCAAAGAGTAGAACAACTCCTTATTGGGTCTGTTGGCAAAGCGATAGTGATAGGCGATCAGCCCGGCGCGATGCTCCAGGTCAGCGCCCCAGAAGCCGGCCTCCAGATACTCTGCAGCCTGCAAATGGTGCGCGGCGCGCTGAGTTGCCAGCAGGCTGTCGTATGCCACATCGCGCACCAGGCTGGAGGTGAAGGCGTACTCCATTCCCAGCACCGGGGCAGCCCCGCGCTCCTGAATCAGCTGGGCGCGCTGCAATGCGGTGAGGATGGTCTGCAACTGGGGGGCCATACTTTCGCCAACGAGCGCCGCCAGCATGTTGCGCCAGAACACCGGCCCAATGACGGACGCGATCTGCAACACGCGCCGCTGCTCCGGCGCAAGCCGGTCCATGCGCGCCGTCAACAGACCTTGCAGGCTGTCCGGCAGGTCGAGCGAGGTCACTTTGCGCGTTTCACGCAGCCGGCCTGTCTCATCGGGGGCCAACGCCCCGCTGGCCGTCAGCGAATGAATCAGTTCCTTGATGAAATACGGATTGCCTTCGGCGCGCTGAATGACCAGTTCCCGCGTTGCGGGCGACAGCGCGCCAGGGCCGACCAACTCGTCGATCAACTGTCCGCTCTCGGCGTCGGTCAGTGGCGGCAGTTCGACGCGCGTCAGACGGTGTGGATATTCCGTCTCGACGTGATGCCGAAAACTCCACACCGGCGAAGTCCGGTCGGGACGAAAAACCGTCAGCCACAGGATGGGCGCGCTATCGCACAGCGGCAGACAAAATCGCAGCAGATCGATCGAACTGGGATCAGCCCAATGCAAATCAGAGAAGGCAACCACCATGGGTTGACGCTCAGCCAGCGCGGCCAGCCAACTGCGCACCGTCTGGAAGAGCTGGCGTTGCCACATCTCGGCATCCATGCGCCGGGCCTGTGTTGCGTAAGGCTCCTCCAACGGAAGCGACAGCAGCGACGCCAGGTAGGGATAGTGCTCGCCGGCCTGCTCGCCCCAGATACGCTCGGCCTGTTGCCGCAAGAGCGTCAGCATTGCGTCTGCTCCGAGCGGGCTGCCGTTGGGGTGGCCGGCTGATGGCGCAAGCGCGCTCTGGGTCGCCAGCCAACGGCGCACCATGTCGCGCCACATGGAGAATGGCCAGTCCTGAGTGTAGGAGCGGCAAAACCCATGCAACCATAGCGACTGGGCAGTGCGCTCGCGCTGAGGGGGTGGGCCGGCCGGGACGCTTTCCGTTGCATCGCCGGCCAGGCCATCGGCCAGACATTCCGGCGCCAGCAGGCCCTGATCGAACAGCCGCTGGCTTGCGCGCGAAACAATGAAAGATTTGCCGGCCCCTTTCTCGCCGGACACAAAGCAAATCCCCCCCCTGCCCTTGAGCACATCTGCAATGCAGCGCTCGACGGCTTCCAACTGCGCCGCGCGACTGACCATTGCGGCGGGCATCTTTGGCTCGGCCGGCGCCCGGCTGGGGGCATCGGGTTGATGCTCCAGCGGCCGGTACACAGCGATTGGCTCGCTGACGCCTTTCACGGTAATCTCCCCGATGGACTTCCAACTGAACCTGGGAGCGACCAGTTGATACGTGCTGTCGCTGACGAGCACCGTGCCAGCCTCTGCAGCCGACTCCATGCGGGCAGCAACGGCGACGGCCTGCCCCATGGCAGTGTCTTCCTTATGCTGCCGGCTGTCACCGACGGTCGTCACGATGACATCGCCGGTGTTCACGCCAATCCGCAGTTTCAAGTCGATGCCATCGCTTTCGGCCAGACCCGCCGCATAGGGTTTGATGGCTTCCTGCATGGCCAGCGCAGCGAGCACAGCGCGTTCAGGATCGTCCTCATGCGCGACTGAGGCGCCAAAGAACGCGACCAGTCCATCGCCGCGGAACTGGTTCACCTCTCCGCCAAAGCGATATATCTCGGCTTCGAGAATCTGGAAGACGTGATTCATGACCTCCACCCAGGCTTCGCTGCCGAGCTGTTCAAGCAGATGGGTGGAGTCGCGCACGTCGGCCAGGATGACGGTGGCAATGCGGCGTTGCCCTTCGAGCGGCCTGGTCTGAAAACCTGCCAGGGCAAAAGTCTCGCCAAAGGCTTTGTTGATGGGCGCGACTGGAGTGGGAGCAGCCGTAGCGCGCCTAGCTGCCAATAGTGCCAGGAAGCCTTCATCAGCTTCCAGAGGCTCTGGCGTCGGTCGCGTTTCCAGGTCCGAGTCGATGCCCCGGCTATTTCCCGGCTCGGCCGGCGTCTCGCTGGCGCCGGGTGACACCACCGCAACCGGCTCGCGCGCGTCTATGCGCTCCCAGGGCCGGCCGGCCATCACTGCGTCATATACAGCCCCTTCGGTGAGCTGGGTGCCGCACATGCCGCAGAACCGGTAGTCCAGTGGATTGGCAAAGCTGCACATCGGACAGATGTGCGCCAGTCGCGCGCCGCAGCGCCCGCAATACTTCATCCCGGCTATGCCGTCATAGCCGCAGCTTGGGCATTTCATCAGTCAGGAGCGCCAAAGAAAAGAAGCGCGCCGGCATCGGCGCGCCTCGTCTGGTTTTCCGAGCAAGATCGCTCTGCCGGGCCACAAGCGTATCACATGGCTTCGAGCGCCAGGCGGAAGCGTTTGGCCAGTTCCTGGAGAATGAGCACCGACATCTCGGCATCCTGGCGCACTTCAGCCAGAAAATCCCAGCGGCTGAGCACCAGGCAGCGTGTCGGCTCGACGGTGACGACCGACGCCGTGCGCGGCCCGTCGTCAAGCAAGGCCAGCTCGCCAAAGAAATCGGTGGGGCCGAAGACATTCACGGTTACTCGCGTTCCGTCGCGTCGCTCGCGGATAGCCTCGGCCTTGCCGACAGCCACAACAAACAATCCTTCGCCGCCCTGTCCCTGGGTGACGATGGTCGCCCCGGCCGGGAATTCGCGCTCGACAACGCGCTTTGCCAGTATTTCAATCTGACGATAGTTGAGGTTCTGAAAGAGTGGCACACGCTCCAGAAACTGGGCGGTCTCTTTGACATTCGACATGTCTGTTTCTCCTGTTTCTACATTCGGCCAATGTAAACGCCAAACGGCGAAAGGACCAGTTGCGAGACATCGTCGCGCCGACCGGCTGCGCGCGCGTCCGAGGCGTCGAACAGGCATTCTGCAATGGCAGCGCCGGTGGACGCATCGGTCAAATTGATGATTTGGGCGCGCGGCGTCATGTTGAGAACGACCAGGCAGGTCTGGCGCGCATCGCGGCGCAGAAACGCCAGATAGTCTTCGGCGTTCGGATGCAGGGGAACATACTCGCCGGCGATCAACGCGGAGGTCGCCCGTCGGAGGCGCAACAGACGGCGATAGAAGTTCAGCAGTGAATCGGGGTCGTTGTCCTGATCGGCCACATTGACGCCGGCGGCGTAGTTGGGATTGACCGGCAGCCAGGTCTGGACGCCGGCCGGGCTGAAGCCAGCGTTTGGCGCGTTGGCCCATTGCAGCGGGGTGCGGCAGCGGTCGCGCGTCATGCGCGCCGCCATGGCCATCGCATCCTCAGGCGCGATGCCGTCGCTGACGGCCAGCCGGTAAAGATTGACGGCCTGATTGTCGCGCAACTGGTCAAATCGTTCGAGCAACAGATCGGTCATGCCGATCTCTTCGCCGTTGTAGAGCACGGGCGTGCCGCGCAGGGTCAGCACCAGCGCAGCCAGCACGCGCGCCCATCCGTCGTTGTGCTGGCCGTCGCCGAAGGCGCTGATCACTCGCGCCGAGTCGTGGTTGCCCAGCGTGTTGCACGGCCACGCGCCGGGCGGCAATTTGGACAGGCGCTCGGTCTGATTGGCGCGCACCCAGGCCGGCGTGATGCGGTCGGTGCGCATGAGCGGAAAGTTGAATACCAGGTGCAGTTCGTCGTCGCCGTTGCCGTAGTAGGCCGGGTCATCGTCCTCGCCGATCAGCACACGGTCGCCGGGATATTCATCAAGCAGCGCCCGCAGGTCTTTCATCAGCTCATGCACGCCGGGCTGGCCGACCTGGCACTCGAACATGCGGGTGAATTCGGCCATGAGCGCGCGCTGTTCTTCAGGCGAGCGGTTCTCGCGCCAGGCGCGCAGCATGTCCAACTGCGACAACTGCGCCGTCTGGGGCGGGTAGGCCGGGTCTTCGAAGATCGTGCCGATGGCGTCGAGGCGAAAGCCATCCACCCCCATGTCCAGCCAGAAGCGCACAGCCTGCCACATGGCTTGCTTGACGGCCGGATTGTGCCAGTTCAGGTCCGGCTGCTCTTTGAAGAAGAAGTGATAGTAGTACTGGCCGGTGGCGGGATCAAGTTCCCACGCGGAGCCGCCGAATGCCGAGTACCAGTTGTTTGGCGGGCCGCCGTCGGGCGCCGGGTCGCGCCAAACGTACCAGTCGCGTTTGGGATTGTCACGGCTGGAGCGCGACTCGATGAACCAGGGATGCTCCTCGGAGGTGTGATTGAGCACCAGGTCGAGGATGACGCGAATGCCGCGCTGATGCGCGCCATCGAGGAAACGGCGAAAGTCGTCCAACGTGCCGTACTCGGGGGCGACGCCAGTGTAGTCCGACACATCGTAGCCGCAATCGGCGTTAGGCGATGGGAAATGCGGTGACAACCACACGGCATCGACGCCCAACGACTGAAGGTAATCCAGCCGGTCGATCATGCCGGCGAAGTCGCCGATGCCGTCGCCGTTGCCATCGGCGAAACTGCGCGGGTAGATCTGGTAGAAGGCGGCCGTCTGCCACCATTTGAGATTGGTCATAGCGCCTCCAGGAGCGCGTAGAGGGATGGAATGGCGATCTGCACCACCAGCGTCACGGCGAAGGTTCGCCACGAGCGCGGCTGGCCGGCATAGTGGCGGTGATACTCGCCGCTGAGAATGATGAAGGCGATGCCGGCCAGCGCGAAGACAATCAACAGGACGTTGGCCAGCACGGCGCCGGCGCGCATGTCAGCGCCGGCGTCTATTGCCAGCCGGGCGTACAACAGAATGGACAACTGCCACAGCGCATACACGTTCCACAGCGTCAGCGCCACCGTAACCAGCCACAGCGCGAAGACTGCGATGGACACAAGCGGGCGCCGCGAAGGTGTCATGCTCATGATGTGTTCGCTCCGGCGTCTGCGCGGCGCGATGTTGCGTCATCGCGCCGCCGGCGCGGTCAAAGGCCCGTCAATTGCAATTCCTCGGCCCGATGACAGGACACCCAGTGATCCGGCTTCAGCTCGCGGAACTCGGGCGCCTGTTGCTTGCACAGATCCACGGCGTAGCGACAGCGCGGGTGGAAATAGCAGCCGCTCGGCGGGTTGGACGGGTCGGCCACATCGCCCTGCATGATGATGCGCGAGGACTGGTACTTGGGGTCGGCCTTGGGCACAGACGACAGCAGCGCCTCGGTGTAGGGATGCAGCGGGTTCTGGTACAGCTTCTCGGACGAGGCCACTTCAACCACTTTGCCCACATACATGACCGCGACGCGATCGGAGATGTGCTGCACCACGCTCAGGTCATGCGCGACGAAGATGTAGGACAGGTTGAAGTCGCGCTGCAAGTCCTGCAACAGGTTGAGTGTCTGGGCTTGAATCGACACGTCGAGCGCGGAGACCGGCTCATCGCACAACACCAGGCGCGGGTTCAGCGCGAGGGCGCGGGCGATGCCGATGCGCTGACGCTGCCCGCCGGAGAATTCGTGCGGGTAGCGGCGCAGGTGATCGGGCCTCAACCCCACGCGCTGCAACAGGTTGACGATGACCTCTTCGCTGTGCCGGGGATCGTATTTGCCGTGGATGACCATCGGCTCGGCGATGATGTCCGAGACGGACATGCGCGGGTTGAGCGAGTTGATCGGATCCTGGAAGATCATGGCGATCTCTTCGCGGGTTTTGGTGATCTCGTCGCGGGTGAGGCTGACCAGATTGATGCGCTTGGGCTGGCCGTTGTCGGACAACACGCGCGACTTGAACCAGACCTCGCCGGCGGTCGGCTCGTACAGGCGGATGATGCAGCGGCTGGCTGTGGTCTTGCCGCAGCCGCTTTCGCCCACCAGCCCCAGCGTCTCGCCCTCGCGCACATACAGGCTGACATCGTCCACTGCGCGCACATAGCCCACGGTGCGCCGCAGCAGGCCCTTCTGAATCGGGAAGTACTTCTTCAGGCCCTTGACTTCCAGCAGGATGTTATCGGTTTGTGCGGTCTCAGATGCCAGTGTCATCTCGATCACTCCTCGTAGAGCAGGCAGCGCGCCCAGTGGTCGGGGGCGGCCTCAACCCAGCGCGGCACGGTCTGGTCGCACTTGCCGGGCATGAACGCCGGGCAGCGCGGATGGAACACGCAGCCGGTTGGCAGGCGGAGCGGGTCGGGCACCATGCCTTCGATGGAGGCCAGGCGCTGGCCGGTCTTGGGGCCAAGTTTGGGCACAGACTGAAGCAACGCTTTGGTGTAGGGATGTTTGGGGTTGTAGAAAAGATCGACCACCTTGGCGCGCTCGACCTGTTTGCCCATGTACATCACCACGATTTCATCGGCCATGCTGGCGATGACGCCGAGGTTGTGGGTGATGAACATGATGGCCATGTTGGCCGTTTGCTGCAACTCGCGCATGATGTCCAGAATCTGCGCCTCGATCGACACGTCGAGCGCGGTGGTCGGTTCGTCGGCGATGAGCATGGCCGGCTCGGTGGACAGGGCGATGGCGATCATGACGCGCTGGCGCTGGCCGCCGGACAACTGGTGCGGATAGCTGTCCACGCGCTGTTCGGGCTTGGGAATACCGACGCGCCGGAGCATCTGCACGGCGATCTCGCGCGCTTCTTCGCGCGTGACGTGGCGGTATTGCATGATCTTGTCGGCCATCTGATCGCCGAGCGTTTTGATCGGCAACAGGCGATGCAGGGTGACGGCTTCGTTGATGTGCGTGCCGGCGGTGTAGACCGGCGTCAACGAACTCATCGGCTCCTGGAAGATCATGGCGATCTCGCCGCCGCGAATCTGGCGAATGGTTTCGCCATCGGGGTCGACGGTGGTCAGATCAATGACGTTGGTCTCGGCGGGTGCAGTTTGATGGCCGGCCAGCCGGCGGCGGCGGTGATACAGAATGTTGCCGGCGGTGATTTT
Organism: Thermoflexales bacterium; assembly: GCA_034431495.1. Taxonomy (GTDB): domain Bacteria; phylum Chloroflexota; class Anaerolineae; order J036; family Brachytrichaceae; genus Roseilinea. The sequence continues at coordinate 2,630 of DAOUDB010000319.1, read as the reverse complement.
GCCCGGCTTTGGAATCATGCGCAGAATGGCGCGCGCGGTGACCGATTTGCCGCAGCCGCTCTCGCCGATGATGCCCATGGTCTGGCCGCGCTTGATGTCGAAGGTCAGGCCATCCACGGCCTTGACGACGCCGCCGCGAATGTTGAACTCGACCTTCAGGTCGCGCACCTCGATGAGAGTTTCACGACTGTCAGCCGGGGCGCCGGCTTCGGCAGAAAGGGAGGTGTTGGTTTGCATGGTCATCTCCTAGCGTCCGCTATAGGGGTCGAGCGCGTCGCGCAGACCGTCGCCCAGCATGTTGTAGGTGAGCACAGTGAACAAGATCGGCGGCACCGTCCACAACAGCCAGGGGGTGAAGCGAATGGCGCGCACGGTGGCGGCATCCTGAAGCAATGTGCCCCAACTGGTGAGCGGCGGGCGCAGGCCGAGGCCCAGCCAGCTCAGCGCCGTCTCGGCCAGGATCATGCCGGGGATGGACAGAGTGGCGATCACGATCACGTGGCTCATGGTGCCCGGCAAGAGATGACGGAACATGATGCGCCTGTCTTTGGCGCCGAAGCTCTTGGCGGCCAGCGCATATTCACGTTCGCGCAACGAGAGCACCAGCCCGCGCACCTGGCGGGCCAGGCCGCCCCAGCCCAGAAAGGCGAGGATGAGCGTCAACATGAAATAGACGGCGATGGGGGACCAGAAGGCCGGGATCGCCGCCGAAAGCGCCATGAAGAGCGGGATGTTGGGGAAGGCGGCCAGAAACTCGGTGAAGCGCTGCACGAACATGTCGGTCGCGCCGCCATAGTAGCCTGATATGACGCCCAGCGTCGCCCCCAGCGCCAGCGTCAGGAATTGTCCGATCAGGCCGATCATCAGAGACAGCCGGCCTCCATACATGATGCGCGTAAAAAAGTCGCGCCCCAGCGCATCCGATCCCATGATGAAAATACGGGCCTCTTTCTGGTCGGCCTCGATGCCAAACAGGTGCACGTTCGTTGAAATCAGCCCGAGCAGTTGATAGGCGTCTCCTTGCACAAACAGGCCGACGCGATATTTGCGGTCGGGATTTTCTGCCCAAGTGCGCAGACGCTTGACTTGATCGACCTTGCGATCCAGGCCGTAGATAAACGGCGCTTGAAACTGGCCGTTGGCGTCCACGAATCGGATTGGCGTGGGGGGCGCTTCGACGAAATTGCTGCGGTTCTCCAGTGCGTAGGGGGCGATAAATTCGGGCAGGATGACAAACACCAGATATAACCCGATCAGAAAAATGCCGCCCAGCACACCCAGTTTGTTTTTCTTGAAGCGATACCAGACCAGGCTCCAGTAGCTCTGACTGAACTCTTTCTTTTTGCCCAGTGGCAATGCAGAAGGCGCAGATGCGACAGCCATTGGTTACTCCTTCATTCATTTCTCTCTGCTACGCAGCGCGCGGGCAAGACAGGATGACGCGCGTCATGCGTGTTGCGTATCGCGTCTTGGGTGTCGGCTTATTCCAGGCGAATGCGGGGATCCACCCAGGCCAGCAGCAAGTCGGCAACCAGATTGCCCACCAACAACATGATGGTGAGGAAGACAATGCACGTGCCGGCCAGATACATGTCCAGCTTGCGCAGCGAGTCGACAAATACCGGCCCGATCGTCGGCAGGTTGAGCACAATCGCCACCAGCGATGATCCGACAATGATGCTGGGAAACACATCGGAGCCGAGGATCGTGATGAGCGGATTGATGGCGATGCGGACGGCGTGCTTCCAGGTCACGGTGCGATTTTTCAAACCGCGCGCGCGCGCTGCCTCGACAAACGGTTGGCCCAGTGTGTCGAGCAGATTGCCGCGCATGATGCGCACCAGCCCGCCGATGCCGGTGATGGCGCTGATGAGAGCCGGAATCCACAAATGCCCCAGCAAATCCATCACCTTGGCAAAGCTCCAGGGCGCGTCCTGGAACTCGGGCGAGAACAGGCCGGTCACTTCGAGGTTGAAGATGATGATGGCGAAGTACATGATGATCAGCGCCAGCAGGAAGCCGGGCATGCCCAGGCCGATGAAGCTGACCACCGAGATGATCTGGTCGCCGAGGGAGTATTGTTTGACTGCCGAGTACACGCCGAGCGGAATCGCCAACATCCAGGTCAACAGCGTGGTGGCGAGGGCAAGAATGACGGTGTAGCCCAGCCGGGCGCCCAGAATCTCGCTGACAGGGCGCTCTAACTCAAACGACTCGCCAAAGTCGCCACGCAGGAAATTGCTGGCCCAGTTGAAGTAACGCTCCAGGAATGGCTTGTCGAGGCCGTAGCGCAGGCGCAGGGTCTCGACCTGTTGTTCCGCGCTGCGATCGCCTCGCGCTCGCAATTGCTCGACCTTCTGGGTCAGGAAGTCGCCGGGGGGGAGTTCGATGATGACAAAGCTGACAAAAGATACCAGCACAACCATGATGAGCGCGTACCCCACACGACGAATGAGATAGTTCACCATCTGCGCTTCTCCTTACGGGCAGACGCCGGGATGCGGCCCCCAAGACAGCTCGCGTCCCTGGGTCTGCGGGTTATGACGCGAATTGACAGACAAGACAGGCGGCGCGCACTGAGCGTAAAGCGCAAGTGGCGGATGGTTGGAAGCCCAATCCATCCGCCACTC
>DAOUDB010000318.1:0-10448 GCA_034431495.1 Thermoflexales bacterium | reverse complement strand
CTCGTGATCTGCAGTGATTGGATGTGACATAGCAGCGTCTCCCTTCAAATTCGGCGTAACATTACCACACCGTTCCCGATTTTGGATTGCGGGTTGGGGGTTGAGGGTTGAGGGTTCTGACTTCTGTATTCTGACTTCTGCGCTCTGGACTCCCCGCCCAAAGCGTTGTATAAGGAAGTGGTGTTCGAGTTCGCCGGGCGGTCGCGGGCGCAACAGCGCCTGAGGAAAGTCCGGACTCCACAGGGCGCGGTGCTGGCTAACGGCCAGGCGGCGTGAGCCGACGGAAAGTGCAACAGAAAGACACCGCCCGATTTTGAATTTTGGATTGAGGATTTTGGATTGGGCTGCGCGCTCGATCGCAACTCCAAAAATCGCAAATCAAAATCGGGTAAGGGTGAAATGGCGCGGTAAGAGCGCACCAGCGTCGCAGTGATGCGGCGGCTCGGCAAACCCCACCGGGAGCAATGCCAAAACGCGCAGATGAGGCGGCCCGCTGATGCGCAGGTAGGCAGCTAGAGCCTGGCAGCAATGCTCAGGTCGAGAGAGATGATCGCCTCGGGCCGGCTTGCCGGCCTACGACAGAATCCGGCTTACAGGCGAACTCGAACATGCTCGATACGTGTCAGCACAACTTCAGGGACGATCCCCATGGCTGGGGCGACCGGCTGTTTGCTTCTACGGTCTCAATGCGTGTCCACCACTGCCACCAGCCGGCGATGCTCCTGCATCATGCAACGACCCATCACCACTTGCAGGCCGGCGGCGCGCGCGCGCTCGGCGGCCGCCTCGTTCACGATCTCTTTCTGCATCCACACCACCCTGGCCCCGATCCGAATCGCCTGCTCCACCAGCCCGGCGCTTCGTCTGCAGGGCGGAATATCTGTACCAGATCGACCGCAATGTCCGCCGGGATCGACAGCAGATCGCGATAGACCGTGTTGCCCATGATCTTGTCTGCCTTCGGGTTGATCGGCACGATGTGGTAGCCGGCCCGCTTCAGATAGATCACAACCCCAAAGCTGTCTTTGGTCTCGTCCGACGACAGGCCCACCGACGCCACGCAGCGGCAGGTTTTTAGAATGTCCCGGATCTGATCGTCTGTCATGCTGCTCCTTCTGCTTGCTCAGCGTGCGATACTGCGCCCGACGCTGCCGGCTGGCCGGAACCCGCGTCCTCAGCCTGCCTTGCCGCGCCCAGCCGGGTCGGCAGCGTGACGCGTATGCGCGTCTCGCCGGGCGCGGACTCCACGGTGATATTGCCGCGATGCCGCCGCACGATGATGTGTGAGATGTGCAACCCCAGTCCCGCGCCGGCTGTGCCCGGCGGCGGAAGCGGGTCGAACAGGTGCTGCCGGTCGACCGGCGCGACGTCCGACCCGCGATCCAGAACCTCAACGAGAATGCAGTCGCCCTTCCGGCGCGTCTCGATTCGCACCTCACCCTGCCCGTGGATGGCGCTGATGGCGTAGTCGATCACATTCGTCCACACCTGATTCAACTCGCGCCCGTGCCCTTCGATGTTCGGCAAGTCCAGGGCATAGTCGCGGGTGATGCGCATCCCCGGTTTCAGCCGGTGCGCCAGAATCGTCAGCGTGTTGTCCAGCCCGCGATGAATGTCGACTTCCTGAACCGGGGCCTGATCGAGGTAGGTGTAATCCTTCACCGCTTTCACAATGCGCGACATCCGCTCGGTGTCGCGGCAGACCTCTCCGACCAGGGATCGAACCATGCATCCCCGCGCGAGCCACTCGATGACCGACGCAAGCTGCGCGTCGCCGAAGGCGCCGGCCAGTCGCCCGATGTGGCCGGCATCCCAGTCGCATTCGACAAAGAACGGCGCAATCTCCCACGCGCTGCCCACCCCGCGTTGCTCCAGCCAGTGTTCCAGTTCGGTTTCGAGATCGCTGACGCGCAACGGGTTTGTGGCAGCCTTTGGGCCGCCGGCAGGGCCAGATGATGCCGCGTCTGGAGCCGCGTCTGGCGCCGCATCTGGCGCCGCGTCCACGGCCAGCAAGCGGGTATCGGCTCTGCAAGCCAGGTCCGCGCGCAGATCGTCGATGATCTGCCACTGTTCGTCGCTCAAGCCCAGCCGGCCTAGCGCGACCGTCAGGCGCTGGTACTCGTCGACGAGCATGCGGGCGCGCGACGCGCTGCGCAGGACGGCCGAGGCCGGGTTGTTCAGTTCGTGTGCCAGGCCGGCGGCCAGCGCGCCCAAAGCCGCCTCCTGTTCGCTCTGGCGCAGCATAGCCTCGCTCGACCTCAGGCGATCGCTCACCGTGCGCAGCATCGTCAGGCTGGCCAGCGGCTTGAGCAACAGAAACTGCTCGAAGTCAGATTTGCTCAAGGTGAGCAGGCGGCCATCGCACATTGCGCGCACCGATGCGGTGCGCACGCCGCCCTCGAACAAAGACATCTCGCCCAGCATCTCGCCGGGGCCGCGCACGGCCACGACCACGTCCTGGCCTCTGGGGCGCAGCACCACCTCGAAGTCGCCCTCGATGATCACGAACAGGCCGTCTCCCGGGTCGCCCTCGCGGATCAGCCACTCGCCGGCCGGGATGGCGATGACCCGCGAGCAGCCGGCCAGCCATTCCAGGTCGGCCTGGCCCAATCCGGCAAACAACGGCACCCGGCGCAGAAATGCGATCGTCATATCGTCGAGAGATATTGCCAGAACATCGACACGGCGGCGTTGCCGTCGCCGGTCGCGGCGCTGACGCCGTGCCGGGTGCCGTTGCGCACGTCGCCGGCGGCAAACACGCCGGGCACGCTCGTTTCCAGGATGAGCGGATCGCGCTGCAACGGCCAGCCGGGCGGGCGCTTGCCGTTCTGAATCAGGTCGAGGCCGGTCATGATGTGCCCGCTCTCGGTGCGCATCACCAGGTCGGCCACAAAGTCGCTCTGCGGCTTCTGGCCGATGAAGACGAATACCGCCGCGCAGTCCATCGTCTGCGTCTCGGATGTGGCGCTGTTGCGGATCGTCACGCGCTCGAGTTGCGAGTTGCCGTGCACTTCCACCAACTGGGTGTTGAAGCGCAGGTCGATCTGTGGGTTGCGCCGGATCGCCGTGTCGAGGTAGCGCGACCAGGTCGGCTCCGGCCCGCGAATGAGCACGGTCACTTTGCGCGCAAACCGCGCCAGATACAGCACGCCCTGCGCAGCCGCATTGGCCCCGCCGACGACGGCCACATCCTGGCCCTGGTAGAAAGCGCCTTCGGTGTGCGCTGCACCATAGTACAGGCCGGCGCCGTGGAACTTCGAGGCATCGGGCAGATCGAGCGTGCGAAACCATGCGCCGGTGGCGATCAGCACGATCTTGGCCGAGATTTCCGAGCCGTCGGTCAGGGTCACGATGCGCGTGTTGCCCTCAGCGCGAATGCGGGTGACTTCCTGGGTGCTGAGGATTTCGGCGCCAAATCGCCGGGCCTGGGCCACGGCGCGTCGGGTCAAATCGCCGCCCGAAATGCCGCTCGGAAAGCCGAGGTAGTTCTCGATCCGGGGGCTGTTGCCGGCCTGCCCGCCGGGCGCGTGTCGCTCGATCAACAGCACCCGCAGCCCGTCGGCGCTGGCGTATACGGCGGCAGACAAGCCGGCCGGGCCGCCGCCCACAATCACCACATCGTAAAAAGGCTTGTCGGCGCGCGTCCTCATCCCGACCTTTTCCGCCAGCGCCTGTTGTGTCGGCTCCAGCAGCACCGACCCATCGGGAAGAAAGAGCGCGGGGATTCTGATGTCGCCGTTGCAATGGGCTTCGACCAGCTTGCGCGCTGCCTCGTCGCGCTCGATGTCCAGCCACTGGTACGGGATCTGGTTGCGCGCGAGAAAGTTCTTGCACTCGTGCGACGCCGCCGACCACATGGCGCCGGCCAGCCGGATGCCCTCGAATGGCAGACGCGCATTGGCCCGCCAGTCTTCGAGCAGGCTGTCGATGACCGGGTACAGATGCTCTTCCGGCGGGTCCCACGGTTTCATCAGGTAGTAGTCGAGGCCGACCCGATTGATGGCCTGGATCGCTACTTCGGTGTCGGCGTAGGCTGTGAGTAGCACCTTGCGCGCGTCCGGGAACATGTTTTGAGCCTGCTCGAAGAATTGCACGCCGTTCATCTCCGGCATACGCTGGTCGACCACGAACAACGCGGCGGTCTCGTTGCGCTGCTGCAACTGCTTCAGCGCCTCCAGCGCCGAACGGCCCGAATCGGCCTTGACCACGCGATAGTCGCGGCCGTACTTCTGCCGCAGATCGCGCTCCACGGCGTTCAGCACCGTGTGGTCATCGTCCACGGTCATGATGACTGGCTTGGGCATGTTCACACCTCCCGCGACCCGCACGGTCGCGCGCCCGACAGTTCAGACGGGATGGCGTCCATCAAGCCCCCTGAGCAAGCCCGATGGACAGCGGCAGCCTCACCTGAAAGCAGGTGTTGCCCGGCTGCGATACGACGCGCAGTTCGCCTTTGTGCTTCTGCGTGATGATGTCGTGGCTGATGCTGAGGCCCAGCCCCGTGCCTTCGCCCGGCGCTTTTGTGGTGAAGAACGGGTCGAAGATGCGATGTTGTTGCTCCGCCGGGATGCCCGGGCCGGTGTCGATGATCTCCACCACCACCCAGTTTCCGTCGCGGCGGGCGCGCAAGGTCAGATGGCCCTGGCCCTCCATCGCCGTGATGGCGTTGTCGATCAGATTGGTCCACACCTGATTCAGCTCGCTGCCGTAGCCGGTGATGGCCGGCAGGTCGGGGGCGTACTCGCGCTGCACGCTCACGCCCGGCCTCAGCCGGCTGCGCAACATGATCAACGTGTTATCCAGGCCATCGCGCACATCGACCTGTTGCGGTGGTGTTTGCTCCAGGTGCGCGTAGGTCTTCAGCGCGGTCACGATTTCGAGGATGCGCCTGGCGCCTTCGTTGATCTCATCGACCACGTTGAGCACGATGAAGCCGTTCACCATCCAGTTGAGCAGATGGGGCATCTGCCCGGCGGAAAAGACGCCGGCCAGGCGATCGAGTTGATCGACATCGCAGTTCATCACCGCCAGCGCGGGGGCCAGTTCCCATCCCCGGTCGATGCCGCGCACCTCCAGCCACGCTTCGATTCGGGCTGCGCGGTCGTTGTGAGCCAGGCTGTCGAGCGCGCCGGGGCCTTCGTGATGATTGCGCGCCATGCGGGCCAGCTCGATCATGCTGGCAGCCTGATCCGCGGTGAGGCCGCTGGCGTCGAGCGCCAGATGCGCGCGTACGTGCTGCTCGAAAGCCGCGCGGGCCTGGCCGGCCCCGCGCCCGGCCGCCGCCGCCGGGTTGTTGAGTTCGTGGGCCAGGCCGGCGCTCAGCTTGCCCAGCGTGGCCAGCTTCTCGCGCTGATCCAGCAGGCGCGCTTGCTGGCGATAGGCCTGCTCCAGTTCGCGCAGCGCCTTGCGCCTCAGACACGCCTCGATCCTGGCTCTGACCATCACCGGATGCGATGCGCGGATCAGATAGTCCTCGGCGCCGGCTTCCATGCACTGCGCGGCGCGGTCGAGTTCGTCCGGCGTCACCACGACGATGACGGGCACGTCGCGCAGGCCGGGGTCGCGCTGTATGTGCGAGAGGAGGTCGCAGCCCTCCACCGCCGGCGTGAGGATGTCCAGCACCGCAACATCAAAGGGTTGCCGGCGGAGGTGTTGCAGCGCCTGCGCTTTGTTCTCGGCCACGGCGACGGTGTGGCCCTGCTCTTCCAGGCTGCGGGTCAGCACGGCGCGGTTGGCCGGGTCGCCATCGGCAACCAGCACTCGACCGCGTGGAGCGTTCTGTTCTGCCATGCTATGTGCCCGGCGCGTTCACCCGGCCCATGACCCTGCCTCGTTCGAGCCGGCGCGATTGGCCGGCCGGAGACGCGGGTGGGCGGTATGCGGGGACACAACAGAACAGACCAGGCGTCTGCCCGATGGTAAGGGGTGCGCGCCAATCTACAGCCCAATCCATATCGCCAACCCAACCAGCCCATCTACGCTGCATTTTCTGGCAGCACCTCCAGGCGCCTGGCAACACACTGATGCCGGCGCCCGGACGGCGCTATTGTACCCCCGCCGGCCTCACGTCAGCTTGCCGAACCAGCCCCGGCGCACCATCCACTTGGCGATCTCCAGCGCCGGCACCACCGTGAAGGCCGCCGCCACAACGATCAACCAGTCTTCCACCGGCAGGCTGAACGTGCTGAATGGTTCCTGCAGGAATGGCACGTAGACGATCAGCGAGAGCAGAATCAACTCCCACACGATGGCCAGGTTCAGCCACTTGTTGGCAAAGGGGCGCCGCAGCACTGAGTGCCGGTCCGAGCGATAGTTGAACGCCTTGAAGAACTGAATCAGCACCAGCGACACGAACGTCATCGTCATGGCCTGCGCGACGGTGCGCCCGCTGTTCGACGCCCAGACAAACAGGCTCAGGTTGACCAGGGTCGACCACAACCCCCCGATGGTCATCAACGTGACAACCGGCCGGGTGAAGATGCCCGTGCGCGGGTTGCGCGGCGGCCGGCGCATCAAGTCTGGCTCTGGCGGATCGACCGACAGCGCCAGCGCCGGCAGCCCATCGGTGGCGAGGTTAATGTACAGAATCTGCACTGCTGTCAGCGGCAGCGGTAGGCCCAGCAGTGACGCGCCGGCCATCAAGCCGATTTCACCAATGTTCGACGACAACAGGTACATCAAGTACTTCTTGATGTTGCCAAAGACACCCCGGCCCTCTTCCACTGCCGCCACGATGGACGCGAAGTTGTCGTCGGTCAGCGTCATGTCGGCGGCTTCTTTGGTGACATCTGTGCCGGTGATGCCCATCGCAATGCCGATGTCAGCTTTCTTGAGCGCCGGCGCGTCGTTCACACCATCGCCAGTCATTGCCACCAGATGGCCTTTGCCCTGTAACGCGGTGACGACGCGCAGTTTGTGCGCCGGCGACACGCGCGCATATACCTCGATGTGCTCCACCTCGCGTTCAAACTCGGCGTCGCTCATGGCTTCGAGTTGCGACCCGGTGACCACGCGCCCGCGCTTGAGCAATCCCAGTTCGCGCGCCACCGCCTGCGCGGTGACAGGGTGATCGCCGGTGATCATCACCGGCTTGATGCCGGCCTCTTCGCACGTGCGGATCGCCTCTTTGGCTTCGAGCCTGGGTGGGTCGATCATGCCGACCAGACCCAGGAATGTCATCTCGCGTTCGGCGGTTTCCAGCGTCGCATCATCCTTGCCGGCTACGGCCAGCACGCGCAGGGCTGCGCCGGCCATTTGCCGGGCGACGTTCAGAATGGCTTCTTTCCCGGCTGCATCAAGCGGAACGACCCCCGACTCCCTCAACTGCCGCGCGCACGAATCGAGGATGACTTCGGGCGCGCCCTTCGAGCAGGCCATGGCGCCCGACGGCGCGCGATGCAGCGTCGTCATGCGCTTGGTCTCGGAGGTGAAGGGGATCTCGTTGACGCGCGGATATTGCCGGTCGAGTTCGGGCTTGTCCAGGCCGGCCTTGGCGGCTGCCACGATCAGTGCGCCCTCGGTGGGGTCACCTTTCACGCGCCATTCACCGATCGCGCCGGGTTCTCCATTCTCAGACTGATTGACCAGCCGCGCGTCCGATGCGAGCGCTGCCGCGCGCAGCAATGCCATCAGCGGCTGTGAGGGCGCGGCAGCCTGGCCGTTTAACGAGAACTCGCCGCGCGGCTCATAACCGGCGCCCGACACATCCCATATCTGGCCGGCCACATACACCTTGCGCGCGGTCATCTCGTCGCGGGTCAGCGTGCCCGTCTTGTCCGAGCAGATGACTGACACGCTGCCCAGCGTTTCCACGGCCGGCAGCCGGCGGATCAGCGCGTGGCGCTTGACCATGCGTTGCACGCCGATGGCAAGCGAAATGGTGACCACCGCCGGCAGCGCCTCGGGCACCACAGCGACCGCCAGCGCGATGCCGAAGATCAACATTTCCAGGAAGGGCTGCCCGCGCACCAGCCCAAGCGCCACGATGATCAGCACCACCATGAACGCCGCGCGCGCCAGGCTGTGACCCACCCGGTCGAGGTTCTGTTGCAAGGGTGTCTTGCCCGTTTCGACGGTTTGCAGGAGTTGGGCGATCTTGCCGAACTCGGTGCGCATGCCGGTGCTCACGACGATGGCGCGCCCGCGGCCGTAGGTGGCGGCCGTTCCGGAGTACACCATGTTCTTGCGGTCGCCCACAGCCAGGTCATTGCCGGCCAGCGGCGCGGCATGTTTTTCGACCGGCATCGATTCGCCCGTCAGCGCGGCCTCTTCGACCTGTAAGTTGACCGATTCGATCACGCGCGCGTCGGCAGGAATCTTGTCGCCGGCGTGCAGCAGAATCACATCACCCGGCGCCAAGTCGCGCGCCGGCACCGTTTGCTCTTCTCCATTGCGCAGGACGGTGGCCATCGGCGCAGCGAGTTGGCGCAGCGCCTCGATGGCGCGCTCAGCGCGGTATTCCTGGACGAAGCCCAGCAACACCGCGAATAGCACGATGACCGCGATGACGATCGCTTCTACCCCGTGACCCAACAGCGCCGACAGGACGGTGGCGATCAGCAGGATCAGGACGAGGACGTTCTTGAACTGCTCGATCAGGATGCTCCAGGCCGAGATGCGGCTGGCAGCTGTGATCTCGTTGGGACCGTGCTCGGTGAGCCGGCGGGCTGCTTCATCCCCGCTCAACCCAACGCTTAGATCCACGTTCAACTCTTCCGCGATCTCGGCGGTGCCTCTGGTATGCCAGTGTGTCATGATTGATTACCTCCTGATGGTTCTGTCAGTCTGTGTGTGCTATGCGCGCGCCGGCTGTCTTGAGTGGATACCCCCGGTCTGCGCTGTCCGGCTTCCGGTTGAAACGGGGCAAATCGGAAGCAGCCGGCGCAGGCAAGCGCAACACGATGATTCCCGCGTGATCTGCCAGATCACGCGGGGCGCGGGGCAACAAAAAAGCGAGATGCCACGGCATAGCTGTGCTCGTGTTGGTCTCGCCAGTAGCGTGGGACGCCTGGGACGGCCGGGAACCTGTGTTCCGTGTTGACGACCGTCCGCCGCTTGCGCGGTAGACTACTCCCCAACGTGAGAACAGTATACAGCCGTTTGAGCGAGGGCGTTGTCAAGAGTTGACAGGGCAATGGGAGATTCAGGGACGGGGCCGCGCCAGACACCGGTCAAAAGCCGTGTGATTCGCGCCAGCGAGCTGGGCCAATATGCCTATTGCGCGCGCGCCTGGTGGCTGCAAACGATTCGGGGGATACCGCCGGCCAACACGCGCGACTTGCAACAGGGTGAGGCGACGCACCGCCGGCATGGGCAAACCGTCTGGCTGGCCGGCGCGCTGCGTTGGGCCGCGATCGGGCTGCTGGCGCTGGCGATCCTGTTGGCGCTCGTGATGGCTGTCCGATAAAACGCTAAACTCCCGGCCTGCAACACAAGCCGGGAGTTTCTTCCGAAGCGGGCGACGAGATTCGAACTCGCGATCTTCTGCTTGGGAAGCAGACGCTGTACCACTCAGCTACACCCGCAGACGCGAAAATACTACCACAAAACTGCCGCGCCCTACAACTGCAATTCGCCCAGCACTTCGCGCACGGCGGCATCCTGCTGGCGGCGCTCGACGCCGGTGGTGAAGTAGATGGCTGCCGGATGATGCACAACCAGGGCTGCCGTGCTGTGCTCTGGGATCAGTTGATGCCCTTCGGATAACATGACGCCGATGCGTCCAGCATCCAACAGGCGCACGACATCCAGATGCTGGCTCAAGTCCGGGCAGGAGGGGTAGCCCCACGAGTAGCGCAGGCCCTGCTCGCCCGGCAATCCCAGCTCGGCCCGCACGCGCCGGTGCGTCCATTCGGCCAGCGCCTCCGCAAACGAATCGGCAAAGCCGTTCAGATAGTAGGCTTCTGTGTACAGCCCTTCTTTTTGCAGTTGTTCCATGCGGCGCGCCGGCTCTGCGCCGGCGGTGACCACTTGCAACGCCACGACATCGCGCCCTGTCTCGCGTGGGGTGAAATAGTCGCTCAAGCACAGGCGTTGACGGTCTGGCTGGCGGGGAAAAGTCCAGCGCGCGATGATCTGTTTGTCATCCTGCGGATCGAACAGCAGCAGGTCGTTGCCCTCTGCCGCGCACGGGAAGTAGCCATAGATTGCGCCGTAGGACATCCAGCCGGTCTCGGCCAGTTCGTGGGTGAAACGGGCCAGTGTTGGCTCGAACACCGTCTCGACCAGGCGCTGCCAGGCTTCGCCCTGGCGCGACTTGCCGCCCCAGTGCAGCCGGAACAGGGTGTTGGTGTCGATCAGGCGCGCCACATCCTGTGGGTCGATTTCGGTGCGGGAAATCAGGCGCGCGCCCCAGAAGGGGGGGCGCGGCATGTGTGGCGCCGGCGCCACAGCGCGCGTGATCGGCGCAGCGTCTGTTTCTTCTGCCGCTCGCATGACCCGCCGTTTTT
>DAOUDB010000317.1:0-5782 GCA_034431495.1 Thermoflexales bacterium | reverse complement strand
GGGCGTGTATCCCCAACTGTCGTTGAACGTCATGCACGCCTCCCACATGCGGCCGCCTTTGGCCGGCACGATGTGCTGTTCAGGCGTGCCGAAGTCTTCCGGTAGCTGCGAGCGGTCGTTGATGATGATATCGGGCTGAAGCTCGCGCACCATGGCGTTCATTTTGGCCGACTCCCAACCTTCTGCGTCCAGCGGCCATGACACGTCGTACCACATGATGTCCACCGTGCCGTAGTTAGAGCACAATTCGCGCACCTGGCCGTGGATGTAATCGACGAAGCGCCGGCGCGCCGCCTCGTCATGCTTGCAGCGCGCGCCGTCGGGATGGCGCCAGTCCATCATCGAGTAGTAGAACCCGACGCGCAGTCCTTCCGCCCGCGCGGCGTCGACGTACTCGGCCACCAGATCGCGTTTTGGCCCCCGCTTCGGCGCGCAGTAATCGGTCAGCTTTGAGTCGAACAGGCAGAACCCCTCGTGGTGCTTGGTGGTCATCACCATGTAGCGCATGCCGGCCTGCTTGGCCAGCCGTGCCCAGTCGCGCGCTGCGTTGGGCTTTGGCTTCCAGGTCTTTGCCAGCTTCTCGTACTCGGCCACGGGGATGCGTTCGCGGTTCATCACCCACTCATGCCGGCCCAGTTGCGAGTACAGGCCCCAGTGGATGAACATGCCGAAGCGCGCTTCGCGGAACCACTTCAAACGGCGTTCACGATCTGCTTCCTCTGCGGTTAATGGGATATTGGACATGGGTTTCTCCTGATCGAATAACAGGTCGCAGATGACCAGACATCATGCGACACTGTTGACCAAGTGTATCGCTGAGACGGGAACGCGTGGGTGTGTCCGGGCGCTATGGCTCAAGCGTGCCCAGGGCGATCGCAGCGCGCGCTTGCGGCGGCGACCACTGCCGGCCCTGCTCGAATTCGGCTGCGTAGCCGGCTGGCCCCAGCGTCGCGGTCAACGTCGCAATGGCGCGTTGATGCGCCGCTTGCTCCGTCACCGGGACAGGCGAATGAATCGATTCGCGCAGTGTCTGCGCGGCGCCCAACAGGCGCGCCGACAGCGTAGGCTGGTTGACGCTTAACGTGATAGCCAGCCCTTCCAGTGCGAACGCGCTGCGGCGCTTGTCGCCGATCTCCATGCTCAATTCAAGGGCTGTCTGAAAGTGCGCCGACGCAGCCTGCCAATCGCGCTCCAGATCGGTCATGCCCAGCGTGGCGTGGACAAGTGCCTGCCCGACTTGATCGCCCAATGTGTTGAAAAGATGCAGGCTTTCGGTCAGGCAAGTCCGGCTTTGCGTCGTCTGGCCTTCTTTGTGCAATGCTGCGCCGAGCGTGTCCAGACAATAGGCCAGCCCAGAGCTGTTGCCCAGATGTCGGTTGAGCGCCACGCCTTCCTGGCTAAGCCGGACGGCCTCGGCGAAATTGCCTTGCCAGTAGGCGACGATGCCGAGGCACAACCACGACTGCGCCATGCCGCGCATGTTCCCGATGCGCTGATGCAGGCGCAGGCTTTCCTCGTGGTAGGCCTGCGCCCGCTTGAACTGCCCCCGATCTTTGGCCGTCAATCCCAGCGCATTGAGCACAAGCGCCATCTGGTGGGTGTCGCCGGTTTTGCGCAGCAACGCCAGGCTTTCAGTCAAGTGCGCTTCGGCCTGCGCGTAATCGCTTTGTAGCAGTGCCACGTTGCCCAGGTTGTAGTGCGCATACGCCATGCCGGCTTGATCGCCGGCGCGCTCGAAGCTTTGTAGCGCCTGACACGACAGGGAAACGGCAGTGGCATGGTCGCCTTGTTGCCAGGCCAGGAAGCCGGCAGCGCACTGAGCTGATGCCACCAGCGTTAACGCCACTGCGCTTTCCGAGCCGGCTTTCAGCAGTGTGTCCAGCCAGGCGCGCGCCTCAGACAAGTGCCCCCGCACGTACAGGTGCCATTGCAACTTAACCACTATGGCGATGCCGGTCGCGCGATCATGGCCGGCGCACCAGTCGATCACGGCGCGCAGGTTGCTCAATTCCTCATCCAGCCGGTTGAACCATTGTTGTTGTGCCGGCCCCAACAGGTGCGGTTGTGCCTCGCCCGCCAGTGTCAAATAGTGCGCTGCCCAGCGCCGGCATACCGCCTCTGCTTCACCCGATTCCGCCAGTTTCTCGCGGCCATAACCCCGAATCACGTTGAGCAGTTTGAATCGTATCTGACCATCACGGTTGACGCTGCGCTGAAGCACACTCTTCTCCGATAACGTCATCAGCAGGTCGATGGTCGAGCAATCGAGGCGCGCATCCGCGCATACGGCGGCAGCGCTTTCGGCGGTGAAGTGATCGGCGAAGACCGATACACGCGCCAGCGCGCGCTGTTCGTCTGCGGTTAGAAGGGCATAGCTCCAATCGATAGCCCGCCGCAGGGTGCGCGGACCGGCCCCTGGGCGCAGGCTGGGAGCGGACAACGCCAGGTGCTGGCTGATCTGAGCCAGCACGATTTCCGGTGAATGCCACTTCAGACGCGCAGCGGCCATTTCAATTGCCAGCGGCAGGCCGTCGAGCCAGGCGCAAATGGCGGCGATCGTATAGGCGTTGTCCGCGGTCAGGTCAAAATCGGGCCGGCCTGCGCGCGCGCGATCCACGAACAAAGCGATGGCCGGGTTGTGGCGCAGGGCTTCGATTGGCGGCAGGGGATTGAAGGAGGGCAGTTCGAGCGGCGGCACGACCAGCTCATGCTCGCCGTACAAGCGCAGCGGCTCGCGGCTGGTCGCTATGATCTTCATGTGGGGCGCTGCTTCGAGCAGCATCTGCGCGATCGGCGCAGCCGGCAGCACATGCCCGAAGTTGTCCAGCACCAGCAACACGTGTTTATCGCGCACCCTCTGGCGCAGCGCCTCGGTGATGGAGGGCGCGGAGTGATCGCTGATGCCCAGTCCCTGCGCGATAGCTGCCGGCACGTGCGCGGCCTCGTCCACTGTTTCCAGTGCAATCAGACAGGCGCCATCTGCATACGCCTGCTCCAGGCCCGCTGCAATCGCAATCGCCAGGCGCGTCTTGCCGGCGCCCGGTGGCCCGATCAGCGTCATGAGCCGGACGCCGGTTGCTCTCATCCGCGCGATGCCGGCTGCTATTTCCTGTTCGCGCCCGATCATTGACGTTAACGGGGCCGGCAGCGTAAAACGGCGCGCATTGGCAGACGGCGTCGCCGGCGTCCACTCGCGCTGCCATAGGCTTGTGTCGTCGGGACAAGGGCGCAGCCCGCGCGCGAATAGCACAAAATCGACACGCCCCCGCTCTGGCACCCCCAACGCTTTGACCATCAACTCTGCAAGCTGCCGTGAAGGGATCAGGGTACCCGATTCGATCTTCTTAAGCGTGCTCAACGAGCAGGCTGCTTGCTGCGCCAGGGCTTGCTGCGTCAGATCAAGCGCCTTGCGGCGACGCTTCACCCATTGCCCGAAGCTCAGGCTCTCGCCGGCGTTGCCCTTGTCGGTCATGATGCGATTCTAACCGGCGCGTCTGCCCTGCATGGCCGGCGCAGAAGTGTCCGTTTTAGTGTCCCTGCGGGGTCTTGCTTTGCGCTTCAGAAATCGATTGAATCTATGCAAGGTGTAGCCGCGCATGAATCTTGAGCTGTCTGAATTGCCATCTGGCCCGGATGCCGATGCGCCCTTGCGCATCTCATTGGCCGAATTTGCGCGCATGATGGCTGTGCTGAACACGGGCGATCGGAGTCTGGAAAAGCTGTTTGCCGCGTTTGGCATCGATGAAGCCGACTGGCAGGCGATTACCGCGCACTGGATGCGCCTGATTGCGCGTGATGGCAGACTCGGCGATCAGTTTTCTGCGTTGCTGCGTCAGGAAATCAGCCGACTGTTGGACGCTTACAGCCGGTGACACGTGTTGTGTGTTGTGCATCGAGTGTGATCAGGCGTGGCAGTACGGGTTGCTGCCGGCTGATCACGGTTTGGAAAGGGTGGGCGATGGTTTCGATCTGGCAGGGTGTGTGTCGAACGATTGGGGTTTGTGGGAAGGGACGGCGTGCGCAGCGCGCAATGTTCCTGTTCATGCTGGTGGCGCTAGGTGTCGTGGCAGGGGGGCTGGCGGGCCGCCGGCCTGATGTGGCCGGCGCTCAGGCGCTTGCGCCCGATGCGGCATTACAGGCGGCATTGGCCCGCGCAGGCGACGCCGGTGCATATCAAGTCGCCATCGATACCCAACAGACAACCTACCCGCTGTTGCCCGATGCGCTGCCCGGTGCGGCGCTGCAGGGTGAGTTTGCTCAGTTCGAGATCAATGCTCTGGTGAGCGGTGATGGCAAAGCCCGGCTGCGCATTCAGCCGGGGCGCGTTTCACCGCGCATCCAGCTTCAGACCGCACAACCGCAAGACGTGCTCATCGTCGGCGACCGGTTCTATGCCCGCGAAGGCGACCGCTGGGTCGAGCAGAGCAGCGCCTCGGCAGCGCCCGGCGTCAACAGTGATGGCCTGATGTTGTTGTCGGCTGCCCGCAATGCCCACTGGCTCGATGAGATCGATTCGCCGGCCGGGCGTTTTCAACGGGTTGGCTTCACCCTGGCCACGCGCGATGTGTTGCGCCAGTTGCGCGGCGCGAGCGACACCCTGCTTGCCGAGGCCAATGGTCTGCGCTTCGAGGGCGCGGGTGAACTGTGGATCGACACCGCCGGCTTACCAGCCCGCCTGATTCTCAACCTTGACATGCAGCGGGCCGGGTCGAATGGCAGCAATGCCAGCCGCACGCGCTCGGTCAGCACGGCCGATTACACGAACTTCGGCGCGACATTTGCGCCGGGTGTGTTCGACCCCACCATTGCGCCGCTGTCGGGCGTGTCGTATGCGCCTATTCCCGGCTTGGACATCACTGCCGGGGCGATGGCGCAGTCGGCGATTGTTTTGTTCGTATTGGCGCTGGCGGTTTGCCTGCTCGCGCTGAGCAGATCCCGTTCACGCCGGCCGGCCCGCACGGCTTCGACTGTGGTGGCCGTGTCGCTGATTGTTGCGCTTGTGTCGCCCCATGTGGCTGAAGCGGCCAGGTCGGTTGAGGCGCCTGCGCCGGCTTCCGGCACAACGCGCCCCGTTGGTGAAGTCAGCCAAATCGCGCGCATGGCGCAGGATGCGCGCGACATTGCCCGGCGCAATCGACTGGGGCCGCTGGCTGCCGGCGCGCTGCTTGACACTCACGCTGACGAAGATGGCGACGGCTTGCCGAATGGCTACGAACTGCGCCTGGGCGCCAACCCGTTCAACATCGATTCCGATCTAGACGGGTTGACCGACTACCAGGAAGTGATGGGCACGGTGTGTTCGTGGGTGGGCTTTGCGCCGGGTAGCGATGTGATCACGCAGGTCTACACCAGCACCATTCAGACCAATCCGCTGTTGGCCGATAGCAATAACGACGGCCTGCGCGATGGCGACGAGTTTCGCAACGGCGAGTGCTGGTATCGCACTCTTGCGCCGAATGGACGCATCCCCGGCCCCTGGCACGATGACAACGATCTGGATGGTGTGCCGGATGGGATCGACCTGTCGCCGTTCAGCCGCTCCGGGGAGCTGGGTGGCGTAGGGGACTATTACGACTGGAACGACCCGTACACCGTCGAGAAGAAGCGTGTCTACTTCAGCAACCCCGGCGCGAATCTCAATTTCGAGTCGATTGATTCGCTGGCCGGCGCGCCGGTACGGGCCTATCCGTTCTATGTCGAGTTGCAGGTGCGCCCCACTGCGCCGGAACTCTTGCGCGCCGCCTACAAGTCATCGCTGGTATGGCCAATCGACACCGAGGCC
>DAOUDB010000316.1:0-2112 GCA_034431495.1 Thermoflexales bacterium | reverse complement strand
CTCATCCGGGCAGCGTGCGAGATCGGCGCCATCATGGCCGGCGCAGACGATGATCGCGCCGCTCAACTCGGCGAGTTCGGGCGCTGGCTGGGCATCGCCTTTCAGGTGCAGGACGACTTGCTGGGTATATGGGGCGACCCGGCCCTGACCGGCAAGCACGACAGCGATCTGGCGCACGGGAAGAAGACACTGCCGGTGCTGCACGCCGCCGATCAGGATCAGGAGGTGCGCGAGCGCTATTTCCGGCGCCGGCCAACCGACGCAATCGAACTGGCAGAACTGCGCGCGCTGATCGAGGCGCGCGGCGGACGAGCATACGCCGAACAAGCCGCACGCGACGCGCATGACAGGTCTTTGGCTGCGCTGGCTGCCGCGCGTGTGAGCGGCAAGGCCGGCCACCTGTTGCGCGCTCTGGCGGAGAGCTTGTTGGGCCGGCAGATGTGACGGCGTAAGAAAGCGAGAGCCTGAGGGCGCGAAAACTTGATATACAGGAGCAGCGCATGTTTGCGCAGGTGAGTGATCTGAACATGTTCTACGAGGAGCGCGGGGACCGCGCATTGCACCCACTCCTCTTTTTGCACGGCTTTCCGTTCGATCACAGCATGTGGCGGCATCAGCTCGATGCTTTCGGTGAGACGCATTACTGCATGGCGCCGGATTTGCGCGGGCACGGCCAGACCACGCGGCTGAACCCAGCTGCCAGCCGGGCCGGGACGCGCGTCAACATCGAACAGATGGCCGATGACGTGATCGCGCTGCTGGATCGATTGCAGGCGCAGCAGGCCACGGTGTGCGGCTTGTCGATGGGTGGGTATATTGCATTCGCTCTGTGGCGCAAACACGCGCAGCGCATTAGCCGGCTGATCCTGGCAGACACCAAAGCCGGGGCGGACACTGAAGAAACGCGTAAGAATCGCTATCGGCTGGCAGAGCTGGTCAAGGCCAAAGGAGCGAGCGCCGCCGCCGACGCCATGTTGCCCCGGCTTTTTGCGCCGGGCAACCTCAGCGCACCGGTCGCGCGCCAGATACGCCAGATCATCGAGCGCACGCCGCCCGATCAGATTGCAGACACTTTGGGCGCGCTGGCATCGCGGCCCGATTCAACCAGCCTGCTCGGCACAATAACGGTCCCCTGCCTGGTCATCGTCGGCGAACATGACGCCGTGACGCCCAAAGCGGATGCCGAGTTGATATGCCGGCGAGCGCCGGGCGCGCATCCGCTGGCCGTCATCCCCAACGCAGGACACCTCAGCCCGCTCGAAAACCCGGCGGCATTCAACCAGGCCGTCGCCGCGTTTCTGGATCGGGAGGCGTGACGTGTTGCGTGTTGCGTGTTGCGTGTTGCGTGTTGCGTATTGCGTGTTGCGTCGTCTGTCATCTGTGATCTGACTACTGACGACTGACGACTGCCTCATGCGCGTGGAAACATTCATCGAGGCCAACAGGGCCAACTGGGAGTTGCTGGCGGCGCTGGTGGAGCGGGCAGCCGGCAACGGCATCCGGCGGCTCAAACCCGAAGATCTGGAGCAACTGGGGGAGTTGTATCGCATCGCCACGTCCGATTTCGCGCTGGCACAACGCGACTTCGCCGGCCACCCTGTGGTCAGCTACCTCAACCAACTGGTGGCCAGGACACACGGCACTATCTACCGGGGCCGGCCTTCAGCAGCGTGGAACGCCATCGAGTTCTTCAAGGACGCCTTCCCGCGCACCTTTCGCAAGCTGGCGCCGTTCACTCTGGCGGCTTTTCTCATCTTCATGGTCCCGGCCATCGTCAACGGCATCCTGATCGGCCGCGACCCAGAGGCGTTGGAATGGACGCTGGGCGAAGAGGCCAAGGAGATCATCCCCCTGCTCGAACGCGGACGGCTATGGATC
Organism: Thermoflexales bacterium; assembly: GCA_034431495.1. Classification (GTDB taxonomy): domain Bacteria; phylum Chloroflexota; class Anaerolineae; order J036; family Brachytrichaceae; genus Roseilinea. The sequence goes on along the minus strand of DAOUDB010000316.1, from coordinate 234 downwards.
GACGAGACGCTGACCGAAAACGAGCGCCCGGCTGCATCGGCTTTCATCATGACCAACAACATCCAGGTCAGCCTGCTGGCATTCGCGGGCGGCGCCAGCGCCGGTCTGCTGACGCTCTACGTGCTGGTGGTCAACGGCCTCAGCCTGGGCGGGCTGATGGGATTGACGTTCTACTACGGCCTGGGCTGGCGGCTGGTCAACTTTGTGATCGGGCACGGCGTGATCGAGATGACC
>DAOUDB010000315.1:0-37294 GCA_034431495.1 Thermoflexales bacterium | reverse complement strand
AGCGCAACCGTATGCCCGCGCCGGGGTTCAGTTTCACACAGCCAAATCTTCCCTTGCTTGTTGAGGAAATCAAGCGTTATCTGGCGGCATGACATTGGCGCATTACCCAATGCCTGCGCTTTCACTTGCGCATTGACCGGCCCGCGCTACATCACGTCTACTTTCACCGGCAACTTCGCAATCACCTTGCGCAGCGCGTTGGCGGCGACGTGCATCCCATCCGGCCCGCTCAATCCCCCGTACTGGCCGGCGAACTTCAGGTGCGGCTCCAGCGTCAGAAAGCCCCGGTAGCCGCGTTCGGCCAGCGCCGCGAGCAGCCCCGGCACATCGCCGTCCCCTTCGCCGGCCGGCTGAATGGATTGATCTGAGAACGTGGCGTCCTTGACATGCACGTGGGCCGTCAATTCGCCCAGCAGCGGCCATGCGTCCACCATCGGCTTCACGCCGCACAACACGTAGTTGGCCGGGTCGAAGGCATTGCGCAGCGCCGGTGAGTTCACGACGCGGTGAATGTCCAGGCAGCGTTCCGGCACGTCGCCGTAGATGTCGCGCTCGTTTTCGTGAACCAGCGTCAGGCCGGCCTGCGCGGCGCGCGCGGTCAGCGCGCCCATGCGCTCCATGATCTCCTCGCGGTAGTAGTCCCACGACCGGCCCAGCGAATTTGCTTTCTCCGGCTTGTAGAACGAGAACACGCGGATCAATAAGGTCCCCAGCGTGTGGGCGGCGCGGATGGCGCGCTCCATGCGCTCCATCTCGTATTCCCGCGGCTGGTCGATTAGCGACTTGCCGATCGGGCTGCCGATGGCGGAGACTTTGAACCCGCGCGCGTCGAGTATCTCCTTTGCGCGCGCCAGCTGAGCCGCATCCAGGTCCAGCACGTTGAAGCCCCATGCGCTGCGCAACTCCAGATGATGAATGTCGTTGGCTGCCAGCACGTCTAGCTGGGTTGCCAGATCTTCGTCGATCTCATCGCCAAAGGCGCTCAAAATGAAGTGTGTCATGGCAGGGTTGTGTGTTTTGAGTGCTGAGTGCTGAGTGCTGAGTATTGAGTGCCGAGTGTCGCAGGGCGCGAATGGCTCAATGAACCAATGGCTCAATGACTCAATCACTCAATGGCTCAATTCTAAAATGCTCTCATGAATGCCAGCGCGTCGGCCGCCTGCGCCGGCAGGTCTTCCCACGCACATTCAGCCGAGATGCGGGCGTCATAGCCGGCCTCGCGCAAGGCAGCCATGAAACCGGTGTAGTCGTATCCTGGCACGTTTGGGGCGCGCCGGCCTCCGCCGGCTACGTGGACGTGCGCCAACAACGGGCCGGCTGCCGCCACATGCGCAACAGGCTCCTGCTCCACTTCGAGGTGAAAGATATCTGCCAGCAGCCGGACGCCGGGCAGCGCGTACTCGTCCAGAAAGGCCTGGCTCTCGGCCAGCGTGTTGAACACGTTGCACTCGTTGCGATTCAGGTGTTCGAGCGCGATCTGCAAGCCGGCGCCGTCGGCTTCATCGGCGATGAGCGCAATCGAGTCGGCCAGCTCGGCCAGCGCCGCCTGACGCGGCATATGCTCTGGAATGCGCCGCGCGCCGCCGCTGCCCAGCACAACGACTGCCGCGCCCAGTTGCGCCATCCGGCTGAAGGCGCGCTCCGCATAGGCGCGCAAAGCGCGCAGGTCGCGTTTGGGGCCGACCAACGGTAACTGTGGTGGGATCAGCACGTTGAACGCCTCGGCGCGCAAAGGCGCCGCGCCGAACTCGCGCAAGGCCGGCAGCGCTGTGGCATCGTCATCGAACGGCTGCACGGCTTTGGCCGGCAACTCGCAGAAATCGAAGCCGGCCTGCGCGATCACGTCGATCTGCTCGCGCGTGGACACGCAGCATCCATATCGCATCACGTCAAATCCTTTTGATCATTAGAAAGAAGCAAAAGCGACCAATCAAGCCTGTGTGTTCCCTGATCGTCTTTGCGCGCGCTTCGCATTCTGGTGGTTTTACCCTTGCAGTTTGCGCTTGCCGGCCTGCAAGTCGCTGAGCAACTGGTGATATGCTGCGCGATCGACCGGCAGCGTCACCGCGCGCTCCTCGAAGCTGGACAAGGTGATGGCGTTGGCCAGATCAAGCGACATCAGCGCCGATGGCCCGTTGGCGCGTGGCTGCCGGCCTTCGGCAATAGCGGCTTGCATGTCCACGTGCACCGCATAGTGCCCCCCAGCGTCGCCGGGAATGTTCTCTGTCTCGGTGGCCACCTCCGGCGCGGCGAACGGCCCCGGATTGCTGGCGATGTGCTCTTTGAGCGAGGGGGTGAAGCGCAGTGTCGTCAGCGTTTCGCCCACCAGTTCCAGCGCGCCGTTTTGGCCGATGATCTGGATGCTGCGTTGCACGCCGGCCTCGCCGGTGCTGGCGGCGATGTATCCGGGCGCGCCGTTGGGATATTCCAGCATGGCCTGGAAGGTGTCTTCGCATTCGATGTCGTGGTACAGCGTGCGAATCCAGCCCCATACTTTCTTCGGCGGGCCGGCCAGATAGCACAGCAGGTCCAGCGTGTGCGGCGACTGGTTCAACAGCACCGCGCCGCCTTCGCCGGCCCATGTGCCGCGCCACGTGGACAGTCTGTAATAGGCTTTGGTGCGCAGCCATGGCTCGACCACCAGCACGCGCACCAGCGGGCCGATGGCGCCCGAATCGATCAGCCATTTCGCGCGCTCGATGGAGGGCTTGAAGCGTTGCTGGAAGTTGATTGCCAGCAATTTGCCTGTCCGCTCGGCAGCGGCGATCATGCGATCCCCTTCCGCTACTTCGATCGCCATCGGCTTCTCGACCACAACGTGCGCGCCGGCTTCCATGCTGTCCACCGTCATGTGCGCGTGCAGCGGATGTGGTGTGCAGATCACCGAGATATCTGGATTGATCGTGGCCAGCATTTCGCGGTAGTCGGTGAAGAACCGCGCGCCCAGCTCGTCGGCACGCGGTTTACCGGTCTCTGCGTTGATGTCGCACAGGGCGACAATGCGAGCAGTCGGAATCTGTTTCAGCGCGTTGATGTGTGTTGGGGCGATGATGCCACCGCAGCCGGTGATGGTGTAGGTGAACTCGCGGTCTGCCTGCGGGTGTTGGGGGGATTCAGAACTCATTGATCTGTTCCTCGGTTGCGTGAAGTGTGCGCGCCAGTGTGCGCGCCAGTGTGCGCGCGAACGTGGGCACGCGCGCATTCTAGCACCGGCGGTCTTTCAGAAGCAGCGTGATCTGTCAGATAATCTATGCCGGAGGACAACGTATGCAAGCGCATTACGAGGCGAACCAGAGCGTGTGGACCCTGACCTGGAAAGACGTGCTGCTCCGGCTTCGTCTGGTCGAAGGCGCGTTGCACGCCGATTACTTTGGGCCGGCCGCCTGGATCGATTCGGCCGCCCGGCAGCCGGCGATTGGCGACGCCATCTGGGAGACGCATTGCCTGGCCAGTGTCGGCCTTGCGCCAGACACCGCCCCGGCACGTTGGGAGCTTGTGGACTGGTCGCAGCCCTCGCCACTCTCTGTCGCAATTCGGCTGCGCGCAGCTTGCGCGCCACTGGCGGCTCAGATCCATCTCTGTCACGACAAAGACACCGGCCTGCTGGTGATGCGCACCGAGCTGACCAATGAAAGCGCTGCCGATGTGTTGCGCCTGAACCATGCCGTCAGCGCCGGCCTGTGTCTGCCGGCGCAGATCAAAGAGATTGTCCATCTCAGCGGGCAGTGGGGCGCCGAAACGCAAGTCCAGCGCCTGGCGCTGCCGGCCACTCAGATCATGCTCGAAAGCCGCTCCGGCAAGACCGGCTTTGAGCATCTGCCCTATGTCGCGCTGCTTGCGCCAGACCACACCTTTGTGTTCGAGTTGGCGTGGTCGGGAAACTGGCAGATGCCGGTGCGCCGGCTGGCCGATGGCCGCGTGACGATGAGCGTCGGGCTGAATGACTGGGGCCTGCGCCATACCTTGCAGCCCGGCGAGACGCTGGCCTTGCCCGATGTGTTCGCTGTGTGTGCCAAAGGCGATTTGAACGCGGCCACGCAACGCCTGCACGATTACCGCCGGCGTTTCCCCGGCCCAGACAATCAACACCCGGTGCCGGTGCAGTTCAACACCTGGTATGTGTATAACGAGCAGGTGCCGGTGCGGCAGATGAAAGCTGCTGCAGATGCCGCAGCGGGATTGGGGTGCGAGGTGTTTGTTCTCGACGCAGGCTGGTACACCACCGAAGTCGAGCAGCCCGGCCAAAGCTGGTGGGCGCGCGCGGGCGACTGGATCGTCAACCCGCATTGGTTTCCGAACGGCATCGAGGAATTGAGCGACTACTGCCACTCACACGGGCTGGACTTTGGCATCTGGTTCGAGCCGGAGGCGGTGGGCGCGAGCGCCGTCGTGCGTCGCGAACATCCAGAGTGGCTGCACGTCATTGGGGGCAGACCCACGCCGCCCGATCAGCGCGCCATTCTCAATCTGGGCGTGCCGGAGGCGCGCGCATTCATCCGTGAGCGTATCCTGCGCATCCTGCGCGCTACCAGGGCCGAGTGGATGAAGTGGGATTTCAATACTGACCTGCGGCAGGGTGGGTGGGCGCCGGGTCTTCCGGCTGAATTGACCCATCAGGACCCGCTGATCGCGCACTACCAGGGGCTGTATCAACTTCAACGCGAGATTCGAGACGCGATTCCAAATCTGACGCTGGAGATGTGCGCCGGCGGCGGCGGGCGATTCGATCCCGCCATCATGGCCAATGCGCACGTGAACTGGATGAGCGATCAGACCGGCCCGCTGATGAATCTGGCGATTCACTTCGGCAGCCAGCTTGCTCATTGCGCCTTCGAGTGCAACGACTGGCTGGTGGAATGGCCGCCTCACAGTGCCATCGGCGCACAGTCTGATCCGCGCGGGGACCTGGCATTTCGCGCGCGCGTCGCCATGCTGGGATCGTTCGGCATCAGCGCGCCGGTGGAACGTTGGACAGAGGAGGAAAAGGCTATCGTCAGGACGCATGTGGCGTGGTACAAGCAGATCATCCAGCCCATTGTGCTCAACGGCGACCAGTATTTCCTGACCGAACCGCCGCCGCTGGACGGCAATGGTGATTGGGCGGTAGTGTGGTATGCGGCCAAGAATGGCGAGCGTGGCGTTTTATTCGCGTTCAGGCTGGCCGGCGCAGACGCACATCGTCTGTTGCCGCTGCCGGGGTTGAATCGCGAGGCGCGCTATCGCCTGCGCGCGCCGGAAGGATGGACAGCCGAGTATGCCGGCGCCGAACTGGCCGATGGGCTGGTTGTCGATCTCGAAGATTTCTTCCGCTCCGCGCTGATCTACGTCGAACAGATGCAGACATCGCACTGATCCGACCGAATTCAAATAAAGGTGGCGCGAGATTAATCTCGCGGCGCGAATTGACACAACCTTCGGCGTACTACCACAGGCTGTGTGCCCGTCATATCGCGGCGGCGTTTGGCAGTTGCGGCCTGACTGTCATGCGCGCGACCTGGCCGCCGGTCATACGAATCAACTCATCCGGCGTCAGCCGGAACACCGCGTTGGGCGTGCCGGCTGCTGCCCAGATGACCTCGAATTGCAACAGGTCCTGATCGATGTAGGTCGTGAGCGGTCGCGCATGGCCGACGGGCGGCACGCCGCCAATGGCGAAGCCGGTCTGCTCGCGCACGAAGTCGGCGTCGGGACGGGTCACTGGTTCGCCGGCGAGCGCGGCCAGCGCCTTCTCGCTCACCCGGTTGGCGCCGCTGGCGATCACCAGAATAGCCGCGCCGCTGTTCGTGCCTTTGAAGACCAGAGATTTGGCGATCTGCGCCGCCGCGCAGCCGATAGCCTGGGCGGCTTCGGCGGCGCTCCGCGTGATCTGCGCGTATTCGACAACCTGATTGGCGAAACCGAGTCTTGCAAGCGCGTCCTGCACGCTTTGCGCGCTGGTGCTGAGGGGCTGGGGCATATAGGTGTTCCTGCTTTGGCGTCATTCAATCATAGCTCAGCCGTGAGACATTCGGCTGGCTTTCGCGCCAACCCGAATGCTATACTGATTCGAGCAGCCCAAACTCTGTAAGGTCTGACCTGGGATCGATGTCCAACCAACCGCGCGAAAGTGAACAGCCGCCTGCCCTGAACCCATCGACGAACACCTGGCCGCCGCCGCCGCCCCGGCGCGCCGGCTACATTCCCGCGCCGGCCAGACCCAGAACTCAGAACTCAGAGTCCAGAACTCAGCACTCAGCACTCAGCACTCACCACTCACCACTCAGCACTCAGCACTCAGCACTCACCACTCAGCACTCAGAATCCAAAATCCAGAATCCAAAATCTAAAATTGCCAATCGTCTGGCGCGCGCTTTCTTCACCCTGGCCGTAGTGGGGGTGGTGATGTTTTTCGGCGTCATTGCCATTGGCGCAGCCGGCTATGTCTGGATTTCGCGCGACATCCCCGACGTGGCAACGCTGAAAGATCGGCAGAGCCAGTTTGCAAGCACCAAAATCTATGACCGCAACAACACCCTGCTGGTCGAGTTGACCGATCCCACCAATCCGACGGCCGGCCGGCGCACATTCGTCCGGCTCGATCAGATCAGCCGCCGGCTGATCGAGGCCACGTTGGCCACTGAAGATCCCAACTTCTATCGTTATTCTGTTGGTTTCGATCCGATTGCCATCATCCGCATGGTGTACTACGCCGTGACCGAACGCGAGTTTGTCAGCGGCGGCAGCACCATCACGCAGCAGGTGGCACGCAATCTGCTCCTGTCGCCCGAAGAGCGCGCCTCGCGCAGCGCCGAGCGCAAGTTGCGCGAGATCGTGCTGGCCAACGAGTTGTCGCGGCGTTACCCGCGCGACACGATTCTGGAAATCTACCTGAACGAGATCTACTACGGCAACCAGGCGTATGGCATCGAGGCGGCCAGTCAGGTTTACTTTGGCAAGCCGGCTGCGCAACTGAATCTGGCCGAGGCGTCGTTCCTGGCCGGCATTCCACAGTCGCCGGTGCTGTGGGACCCGGTGGCGAACAAAGAGAACACCCTGCGCCGGCAGCGTGTGGTGCTGGGGCTGATGGTCGAGGCCGGCTTCATCACGCAACGCGACATCGCGCCGGCCATCGACGCCATGCGCGCTATGACCTTCCAGGCGCCGTTGCCTAATGTCTCCAGCGTGGCGCCGCACTTCATGGTGTATACGCAGCAACTGCTGAATGCCGAATATGGCGCCGACGGACTGTATCGCACCGGCCTGCGTGTGTACACCACCCTCGACCCGCGCATTCAGCGCATCGCCGAGGAAGCCGTCAGAAGTCACCTCAGCACGCTGGCCGGCCAGAACGTGACGAATGGGGCCGTGGTCGTGCTTGACCCAAACACCGGCGCGATTCTGGCCATGGTCGGCAGCGCCGACTTTTACAACGAAGCCATCGATGGTCAGGTCAACATCGCGCTGTCATTGCGCCAGCCCGGCTCGTCCATCAAACCGTTCACGTATCTGGCCGCGTTTGAAAAGGGCTACACGCCGGCCACGCTGTTCTGGGATGTGGAGACCACCTTTGTCGATCGCTATGGGCAGACCTACACCCCGAAAAACTACGACAACAAATTCCACGGGCCGATGCTCTTGCGCGAGGCGCTGGCGCGCAGCATGAATGTGCCGGCGGTGAAAGCGATGGAGTTCGTGGGCGTGCCGGACTTTCTGGCGCTGAACGAGCGGGTGGGCATTCACTTCCCGCCCAATGATATGTATGGCCTCGCCCTCACATTGGGCGGCGGCGAGACCCGTTTGCTTGACCTGACTGCCGGCTATGCCACCCTGGCCAGTGGCGGCTGGAAAGTCACCCCCACACCCTTCCTGCGCATCGAGCTGGCCGATGGTCAGGTCATCAAGGATTACGCCCAGGCTGCTGCTGCGGATCGACAATTGCGTCCGCCGGCTGTGTCGCCCGAACACGCTTATCTGATCGCCAGCATCCTGAGCGACAATACGGCCCGTGCGCCGTCATTCGGCGCCAACAGTGTGCTCAGGTTATCGCGCCCGGCGGCCGTGAAAACCGGCACTACCAATGACTTCCGCGACAACCTGACGGTCGGCTACACGCCCGATCTGGTTGTGGGTGTGTGGGTGGGCAACAGCGACAATTCGCCGATGAAGGGCGTGTCGGGCATCAGTGGCGCTGCGCCGATCTGGCGTGATGTGATGGAGCGCGCGCTCGAAGGCCAACCTCCTAGAGAGTTCTCGCGTCCGCCCGGCGTCATCGAGGCTGAGATTTGTCTTGACGGTGGCCACCAGCCATCACCCAACTGCCCGGCCAATCGCCGACGCATCGAAGTGTTCAAGGCCGATCAGGGGCCGTTGCCACCGGATGAGGCGCTAGAGCGGCAGGTGCAGGCCGGCGACCCGAACGCAGCGCCGCCCCCGCCGCCGACGCAAAGCGAGATCGTCGTCAGTCAGCCTGCCAATGGATCCACGATCGGCCGCGGCTTGCTGTCCATTCGGGGCACGGTCAATCCGCCCGGCTTCCAGTCCTACCAGGTCGAATACGGAGAGGGGGATGAGCCGGGTGAGTGGCGCTGGATCAGCGGACCGCATCTCAGCCCGGTGATCGACGGTCAATTGACCGAGTGGGGGATCGAGGGGTTGCCGGCGGGGCGCTACACCCTGCGCGTCACGGCGTTCACCGTGAACGGCGCGCTGGCGGGCTATTCGCACTTCGATGTCGGCCCGTGAGTAGGGCGCAGTCAGAAAAGACCTTCTCGGAGCTTCCAAACCTGTGGGAGGGTCAGTCCCTCTACAATCTGGCTCATGCGGCATTCACTGGTCGATCATGTGTGCCTGGTGACCGGCGGCGCACAGGGCATTGGTTGGGCTTTGGCGCGTGCGTTGTCCGAGGCTGGCGCGCGCGTGTTTGTCTGTGATATTGCCGTCGATCATATCGAGCGCGCCGAGCGCGAGCGCGCTGCCTGGTCGCGTCCCGATTCTGTGTCACTGGCGCGCTGTGATGTCGCGGATCGCGCTCAGATTGAGGGGTGGATCGCCGACGTTCGCCGGCAGACCGGGCGCATCGACATGCTGGTGAACAATGCCGCCTTCATCCGTTGGACGGGCGCGCTCGACATGACGGTCGAGGAGGCCGAGCGCACGATGCGCGTGGGTTACGACGCAATGGTGTACGGCACGAAAGCCGTCCTGCCGGCGATGCTGGCGGCTGGCCACGGGCACATCGTGAACATGGGTTCTTCGGCAGGGCGCATTTTTGCCGGCGCGTCCTCTGCTGCCTATGCGGCGATGAAAGCGGCCATTGACGGATACACGCAGACGCTCCAGGTTGAAATGTCGGGAACCCCGCTGCACATCATGCTGGTCCGGCCGGCTGCTGTCGGTGGCACCGCTTTCTTCCGCCAGCACGTGCCCTCCAGCCGACTGCCGCGCTTGATGGACTTCATCCCGTTCTTGACGCCGCCAGATCTGGCCGATCGCATCGTGCGCGCGATCAACGATCGCCGGGCCATTCTCGACGCCCCCGGCTACCTGGGCTTCTTCTATGCTCTGTTCTTTGTGTCGCCTCGCCTGTTCCGCTGGCTGATGCGCGTGGGCGGCCCAGGGAAACGCGACTACGGGCGCGTGGAGTGGCAATAGCGGCCACAACGATCCGCAGGCCGGGCCATCCACGCGCGCGCGTCTGTCCCTTCACTGCGATTCTGATTTTCAGATAGAGGATATGGCCTGCGCGCTTGCGATAGCGCGTCCTTGAGGCGTCAACTCTAGGTGTCCGCCGGCCTGCCGCAGCAAGCCGGCCTGCGTTGCCGCGCCGGTGACGCGCTGCGCGAACCTGGCTGTCCAGCGCAGCTCGCTGGTCAGATGCGTGATCGCGCTCTCGGTCTGTTGTTCGGTCGATTGCTCGTGATTGAGCAGATGCACGAGCAGGGTTTGCACCGCGAACTCGACCCGCTGGCGTTGCAGTCGGCGCGCTCGGACCGCCAACCCGTGCTGCGGGGCGAACAGGAAGGCCAGCCCAAAGAAAGTGCCGGTCATGGTGGCAATCGACCCGGCCACTGAGGCGTCCAGTGCGATGGCGACGGCATAGCCTGAGACTGCGGACAGTGCGCCAAGCGCCACTGCCAGCAGGATCATTAACGGAAGCCGGTCGGTCAGCAGATAGGCCGTTCCCGCCGGCACAACGAACAGCGCCACGACCAGGATCGCGCCAACTGCGGTGAACGCGCCGACGGTCGTGATCGACACGACGGTCATCAGCGCGTAGTGAATCAGCGCCGGCGAAAATCCCAGCGCCGCCGCCAGGCCGGGGTCGAACGTCGCCAGTTTTAGTTCCTTGTAAAGCAATCCGACAACCAGCAGATTCATCACGCACAGGCCGCTCATGATCCACAACGATTGTGGGCCGAAGCTGACGCCGTTGATGTAGAGCAGATCGAACGCGGCAAACTCGATATTGCCATAGAGGATGGCGTCGGCGTCAAGGTGAACGTTGGCGAAGTATTTGGACACCACGAACGTGCCCAGTGCGAACAGAGCCGGAAAGACGATGCCGATCGCGGATTCACCGCCTACGCGGCCGGTGTTTTGCAGTGCCTCGACCAGGCTGACGGTCAGGACGGCTGCCAGCACTGCACCGGCAAAGCCGGCCAGCAGGTCCGGCCCCTGCGCCAGGAAGTAGCCGGCCACCAGCCCCGGCAGAATGGCGTGGCTGATTGCGTCCACCATCATCGCCATGCGGCGCAGGATCAGAAAAGCGCCCAGCAGCGCGCAGGCGATTGCGACCAGCACGCCGGTGAGCAGGATGACTATTGCGGACGACATCGCAGATTCCTCGATTTGGTCACTGCTCAATGACTCAGTGACTCAACCTTCATATTCGCTCGCTGCTGCCGGCGCCGAATCGCGCCCCACACGAGACCGCGCGCAGGGGCAAAGAACAGCGAACCCAGCACGATGGCGGTCAGGCTCAAGATGATGACCGGTCCGGTCGGGATATGCGCGTCACTCACACTGATGAGCGCGCCCGACACGCCCGACGCGGCTCCAAACACCGCCGCCAGAATCAGCATGACGCCCAGCCGATCGGTCCATTGCCGCGCTGCCACAGCCGGCCCGACCAGCATGGCTGCCATCAACACCACGCCGACGGTCTGCAAGCCGATGACGACGGCAATCACGATCAGTGAGGTGAGCAACACGCTCAGACCGCGCGCCGGAAATCCCAGACTGGCTGCGAACTCGGCGTCGAAAGCTAGCAGCTTGAATTCCTTGTACAGCCCGGCCACGACGACCAGCGCCGCCGCGCCGAGCAGGCCCATCGTCTGCACATCTTCGGCGATCAATGTCGCCGCCTGCCCGAACAGGAACTTGTCCAGGCCGGCCTGATTGGCGTTCTCGCTCCTGCTGATGAACGTCAGCAGGACAATGCCGAACCCGAAGAATGTGCTGAGCACGATGGCAAGCGCGCTGTCGGCGCTGAGTCGGGTCTCGCGCACGGCAGTCAACAGCAATGTTGTGGCCAGCCAGCCGGCCAGCGCAGCGCCGATCAACAACACCAGCGGTGCTTTGGAGCCGGTCAGCAGGAATGCCACGCAGATGCCGGGCAGCGCGGCGTGCGCCAGCGCGTCGCCCAGCAATCCCTGCCGGCGCAACACTGCAAAGCAGCCCAACACGCCGCTGACGATGCCCAGCAACGCCGAACCCAGCGCCACGTTGCGCAGCGTGTAGTCTATGAATAACTCAATGACCATTGGGCCTCTTCCTATCAGCCTGCACAGAGATGGCCAGGCGATCCTCTTCGAAGTGCTCGATGTGCTTGATGGCGGCGCCCATCGTGCCGCCGTAGGTCTTGCGCAAGTTCTCGCTGGTGAACGTGGTCTCAAACGGGCCGGCGGCGATCAACCGCACGTTTAACAACACCAGCCAGTCGAAGTATTCCGGCGCAGAGTCCAGGTCATGATGCACGCACACCACCGTCTTGCCCCTGGCGCGCAGGTCGCGCAGCAGGTTGACGATGGCGCGCTCGGTCACCGCATCCACGCCGACAAACGGCTCGTCCATGAAGTACAACTGCGCATCCTGTGCCAGCGCGCGCGCCAGAAATACGCGCTGCTGCTGGCCGCCGCTTAACTGGCTGATCTGGCGGTTGGCAAAATCGGCCATGCCCACCTGTTCCAGGCAGCGCAGGGCCAGCTCGCCCTGCGCCTTGCCGGGACGCTTGAACCAGCCCAGTTGACCATAGGCGCCCATCATCACGACATCGAGCGCATGGGTGGGGAAGTCCCAGTCGACACTGCTGCGCTGTGGCACATAGCCGATCATCTGCCGGCGTTCGCGGTACGAGCCGCCAAACAGGCTGACTGTGCCGGCCACTGCCGGCACCAGGCCGAGCACGGCTTTGATCAGCGTCGATTTGCCGGCCCCGTTTGGGCCGATGATGGCGACCAGCTTGCCCGGCGGGATCGACAGCTCGATGTCCCACAGCACTGGCTTGTCGCGGTACGCGACAGTAAGATCGTGAATGACTATGGGGTTGTTCATTAAAAACCTGACACCTGTTCATTTGAGCGCGCGAACGATCGTGTCCACGTTGTGCCGCACCATGCCCATGTACGTTCCCTCCGGCGTGCCCTCGCTGCCCATTGCGTCGGAGAACAGCTCGCCACCAATAGCCAGCTCCCGGCCACGCGCGCGCACCGCAGCCTGCACTGCCTCGATGGCCTGGCGCGGCACCGAGGATTCGATGAACACTGCTTTGATCTGCCGGTCGGCGATGAATCTGGCCAGCGCCTGCACATCGGCCACGCCGGCTTCGGCGGCCGTGCTCATGCCTTGCAGGCCGCGCACTTCGACGCCGTACTGACGGCCAAAATAGCCAAATGCGTCGTGGGCGGTGATGAGCACACGAGAGGACGCTGGAATCAGGCCGATCTGTTGCCGCACATAGGCGTCCAGCGCGCGCAACTGTTCCAGATATGTCTGCGTGTTGCGCGCGTACACATCTTGCGAGCCGGGATCGAGCGCCGCGAGTTCCTTGCCAACCTTGCGCGCGGCTTCCTGCCACAAGGTGACATCGAACCACACATGAGGGTCGTATTTGCCGGGATGGTCGGCCGAGGGCAACAGGCGCGCGCGATCGATCTCATCGGTGACGCCGAAAGCGGGTTTGCCGGCGCGTGCCATCTTCTCGAACAGCGCGACCATGCGACCTTCAAGTTCAAGGCCGCCATAGAAGATAATGTCGGCCTCATCCAGCCGATTCACGTCGCGCGCGCTGGGCTTGTACAAATGCGGGTCTACGCCCGGCCCCATCAGTCCGGTCACCTCGACACGCGCGCCGCCCACATTGCGCACAAGGTCCGTAATCATGCCGACGGTGGTCGTGACCTTGATCTTGCGCTGCGCCAGATCGGTTGCCGGCGCGAATGGCTGGCGGCAGGCGGTCAGGCCGGCTATCAGCAGCGCCGTGGCGATAAGCGTTCGTGCAGTTGTCCGTGACATCCCGGTTTCTATTTTAGGCATACCTAAATCAAGGGATATCATACATAGCCTGAATGGGGTTGTCAATGCATCTTTAGGCCGAGAGGCGTTGCCAGCGGCTCACGCGCGATACACAAGCGCGTTGCCCTGCCGGTCTGTCACATCGATGGCGCCCATCTGACGCAGGCAATAGGCCATCTTCTGGGCGAAGGGCCGGCTGATGCCCAGCGCGCCGGCCAGGTCGCGCGTGGTGAATGTGGGGGCGGCGGGCCTGACGCCGGCGGCATACTGCCCGCCGGTCTCCCGAAGCACATGCCCGGTTGCCGCCGGCTGGCCCAACCACTCGACGGGCAGCAAGGCGCGAAAGTCGTCCGGCGTTTCCAGCAGGTGGCGGCCCACGATATCGATCAACCGACGATCCAGGATGCGCCAGCCTTTGCGCCGCCAGCTGGCGCGCCGGCCATTTGCCGCGCACAGCACTTCTTCAGCGCGCACCAACAGCACTTCGATGCTGAAGTTGGGGTCTGCTATGAACCGGGCTATGGCAGGCAATTCGCGGAACACTTCAAAGATCTGTCCGCGTTTGGGTGAGCGCCGTCGGCTCAGTTCAGTATGCGCGTCGGGGGCCACGCGCACGATCCACTTTTCTGCCGGCACAGGGTACACCAGCCGCACGCGATGATTGCGCGTCAACGCCGCCAGCTTGCTGCGCATGGACGAGAAGTTGCCAGTCTGTATCTCGATCAACAGCGCGCCTTCGTCACGGACGATGTCCACCACGTAGCCATCCACCCGGGTTTCCAGCGTGTCTCCGGGTTGCGCGTACCAGGCTTTGAGCGCGGCATGCAGCGACATTTCGCGCATGACGCCGATATGGCTGGGTGGTTTGACCATGAGTGATCCGCTCGCAGGATTCTACTCGGCGGAACCAGGCTAGAATGCCGGGCTGTTCGTTTCGATGGTGGGCGCGCTTGACCGCGCATGATATCAGGAGGCGCTGTGTGAGAGCGGAAATCCGGAATCACAAAGGCACGCCGACTTTGTTTCTCGATGGCCGGCCAGACTTCGGCGGGCATCAATGGTTATCGCAGAATCCCGCGCCCGGCAACTTCCCCGGCCGTGAGTGTGTCCGGTTGTTTGGGCAGGCCGGTGTGCACCTGTACGCTCTGGCTGTCGGGGCGGCAAGCGATTGGTGCGGGCACTGGCGCGGCCCCTGCCCCGACGATCCCAGCCCCTATGACTTCTCGATGGTCGAGCCGCAACTGCGCGCCATCCTGGATGCCGACCCCGACGCGCACTTTCATCTGCGCCTGTATTTTGAGACGATGGAGTGGTGGAACCGCGCGTATCCCGATGAGTGCGAGGTCACATCGGATGGCCGGCGGCTGAACCAGTCGTTTGCGTCGGCGGTGTGGCGCGAGCAGGTCAACGACTTTCTGCGCGCCTATTACGATCATCTTAAATCGATCGGTCTGGCCGAGCGCGTCATCGCCTGGCAGGTGCAGGCTGGGGTGTGCGGCGAGTGGATCAAGGATGGCTCGGCGATGGCGCCGGTGTGCGCCGATTACAGCGCCCCGATGCGCCGGCATTTTCGCGCCTGGCTGACGCAGCGCTATGGCGGCGACTGCGCTGCATTGCAAGCGGCGTGGGCCGATTCCGCAGTCACATTCGACACTGCCGAGGTCCCCTCTGCCGACGAGCAGTTCAGCACGACGGCCGGCTTGTTTCGTAACCCCACGCGCGAGCAGAAGGTCGTCGACTACTACCGCTGCCTGGCCGAGCTGGTGGCCGACGATCTGATCGCGTTTTGCCGGACAGTCAAGGAGATGACGAACGGACAGGCACTGGCCGGCGCGTTCTACGGCTACCTGATGGAGATCGCCTGGAACAACAGCTTCTTCGTCGATGGCTATGAGAAGGGCGGCTCGGACATCTCGATCGTGCAACGCTGCGGGCATCTCGGACTGCGCCGCGCGCTGCAATCGCCTTACGTCGATTACCTGGTCAGCCCGTATGGCTATGCCTTTCGCGGCATCGGCGGCGACGGCCTGCCCATGCCGCCGACCGAGTCGGTGCGACATCACGGCAAGCTGTACATCCTGGAAGAGGACTCTCTGTTGCACAACGAGATGGACGCCGACGGACGCAATTTCGACCGCAAGCACACTCTTGCCATCTACCAGCGCGAGTTTGCCCAGGCGATTACGCACGGTCTGGGCATCTGGTGGTTTGCAGACTGGCCGGCCGGCAGTTATACCCGCCAGAACCCCAACTTCCAACCGTGGCTTGAACGGTTCAGGAAACTGGGCGACTGGGCGTTGAACCTCGACCGAAGCCCGCGCGCCGAGGTGGCTGTGTTCCTCGACGATCAAAGTTTCTTCTATGAGACGGTGCGCAACAGTATTTATTTGCCGGGCGTCGCCCAACAGCGCGTCATCAGTCTCAACCGTTTTGGCGCGCCGCACGATGTATATCTGCTGGACGATCTACTGTCGGGTAACCTGCCCGACTACAAACTGTACATCTTCCTGAATGCCTTCGCGCTCGACCGTGAGCGGCGCGCAGCGCTCAAGCGCATCGTGCGCCGCAATGGCAAGACGGCGTTGTGGTTCTATGCGCCGGGCTATGTCGATTATTCCCCACTCTCTGAGGGCGAGGGGCGGGGCGCGAGAACTCCCGGGGTGAGCGTCGAGCACATGACTGATCTCACCGGCTTCCGCTTCGGACAGGGCAACAGCGCCTGGGGGCCGTTCATGCACATCATCGACTTCCAGCACCCCATCACGCGCGATCTGCCGCAGGATTTGTTCTGGGGCGTGACCGCGCCGATTGCTCCGCTGTTTCATCTTGAGGATGCGGAGGCAACCACGCTAGGGCAGGTGGTGTACTCGCTGGGCCGCTGCCGGCCGGGATTTGGGGTGAAGACCTTTCAGCCGGATACTGCGGACGGCGCGGCATGGACCTCCATCTATGTCGCCACGCCGAACGTGCCGGCGTCGGTGTTGCGCGGTATTGCCCGGCATGCTGGAGCGCACCTCTACAACGATCAGGGCGACGTGTTGTATGCCACGCCCGACCTGCTCAGCGTTCACTCGGTAGCCGGCGGTTCGCGCGTCTTCAGTCTGCCGCGCCGGGTGGAGGTGGTGTACGATCTGTACGCGGACCGGCTCGTGGCGCAGGATGCGCGCGAGTTCAGCGACACGCTGGCGCCGGTGTCCACCACGCTGTATTTCACCGGCGACGCGCGCATGTTGGCCGGATTGGGCGTTCAAGTGGGTTGAGATCAGACAGTCGAGGCAAGTTGTGATGGAGGTGCTTTATGGCTGTGCGTGGGGCAGAGCGCGAAAAACTGTTGGCCGAAGGGTATGTGAAGATCGAGCAGGTGCTGGATCAGGTGATGCTTGAGGAGTTGCGTCGTGTCACCAATGCGCTGCTCGAAGAACAGTCACAGTCTGACCGTGAGCGGTATCGCTATCAGGGCAGCAACATTTCGGTTGCTTTTCAACATCCGGTGTTTGCGCGATTGTTCACCTGGCCTCGCGCCCTGGAAGCGCTGGCAGAACTGGGTTACAGCCGGCCAAAGTGGTGGAGTGCCTTTCTGCTGAGCAAGCCTCCCCATGCCCCGCCGCTCTACTGGCATCAAGACTGGTGGGCGTGGGACGATCCGTGCAGTGCCAATCCGGAACCGGCGCAGGTGTTTCTGATGTACTACCTCACCGACACGAATCGTCAGAACGGCTGCTTGCGTGTGATCCCCGGAACACACATTCGGCGCATCCCCCTGCACGACGAATTGCCGGCTGCCCACACCGATGAGACCTATCATGCGGCCGAGCAGTCGATTCTGTTTTCCATCCGGCCTGATGAGGTGGATGTGCCGGTTAACGCCGGTGATTTGCTGATCGGCGACGCGCGCATCCTGCACGCCGCGCATGCCAACCAGACCGATCACCACCGTTCGCTGTTGACGTTGTGGTATCTCCCCGACTACGAGACTCTCTCTGACGCCATCAAGGCGCAGGTGGTCAGGTCGAAGCCGGCGCCGCCGCCGGGGTGGGAGGACACGCCGGCCGGAAAACTTCTCGCGCCTTTCATCCCGCAATACTCAGGCGATGCCGAGCCGATCGCATGGAATCGCGTGCCGGGCGAGCATCTGAAGCCATGAACAAGCCAGGAATTGCAGACTCAATAAGCAGGAGCACACACATGGATACGTTCCGTCAGCTTGCCGCATCCGAAGCAGATCAGATTCACATCACCGCCATCAAGGTCTACCAGTTGAAAGGCCATGGCATCCAGTCGATTGTGAAAGTCGAGACCGACGCTGGCGTGCATGGCGTTGGCGAGATCGGCCTGCCGGCCGTCGTCGCGCGCGGCTACATCGAGTTCATGAAGGACTCGTTGCTGGGCCAGGACGCGCTGGCGATCGAGAAATGCTACGCCGATATGACGCGCATGCGCGCGCAGTGGCATGCGCACTGGGTGCAAAACCCCACCATCAGCGGCATCGATATGGCGCTGTGGGACATCGCGGGCAAGGTGTTCAACCGGCCGGTCTCGAAGCTGCTCACCGGGCGCTTCCGCGAAGAGATCCAACTCTACGTGAACACACTGGGGCCGGAGGACTGGCTCGATCCCGTCTCCTGCCGCGACTGGGCGCAGGAAATGCGGGCTGACCCGCATGGATTTAAGGTTCTGAAGTTCGGTTTCGAGCGGTTGCTGGGTCGCGGGCTGCCGGCCGACCGCTATC
The DNA here is from genome assembly GCA_034431495.1 of Thermoflexales bacterium. Taxonomy (GTDB): domain Bacteria; phylum Chloroflexota; class Anaerolineae; order J036; family Brachytrichaceae; genus Roseilinea. The sequence continues at coordinate 19,074 of DAOUDB010000315.1, read as the reverse complement.
GCGGCGGTCAGCTTTCACAGATGCTCACGCCGACCGAGTTGCGCGTCATCCGGCAGGGCTACGAGAACTGCCGTGACGCGCTGGGCTGGGACATCGACATCATCGTGCACTGCCACAACGAATGGGACCTGCCCACGGCGCTCGGCATCGCGGAGGCGGTTGCGCCGGCCAGGCCATTGTGGATCGAGGACGCGCTGCCGGTGGTGTATTCGGACACCTGGAAGGCGCTCAAGCAGCAGTCGCCGGTGCGCATCATGACCGGCGAAAAGCTGGAACTGCCGGCCGAGTTCCTGCAATTCATGATGAACGGCGCAGTCGATGTGATTCACCCGGATGTCGCCTTCGTCGGCGGCATCACCGGCTCGCGCAAGATCGCCGATCTGGCCGAGTTGTTCTACATTCCGATTGTCACGCACAACGTGGGCAGCTACGTGCAGTTGTTGGCTACCGCCCACTTCGGCGCGTCGACGCGCAACTTTGTGATGACCGAGAATCGCATCCCGCAGGGCGACCTGTACGAGCAACTGGGGGTGGAGCCGATGATGGTCAAGGACGGCAAGCTGAAGGTGCCGAACGCGCCGGGGCTGGGCATCGACGTGCGGCCCGATGTCATCAATCCGTTTCTCGATGGCGACAGGTGGGACTGATTCAGGCGCTCAAGTGCTCAGGCATCCGATACCTCCGAGGTGTCGGATGCCTGAGCCTGCAATCGACGCAGAAATGACTGCGGGTCGTTGAGAAATGCCCGCGTGATGCTGACGTGCTCCAGGTCTTCATAGTCGGCGGAATGAATGCGGCCGCCGTCGAAACTGTAGATGGTCGCGCCGGGGCAAGCCAGGATCATCGGGGAGTGTGTGGCGATGATGAACTGGCCGCCTTCATCCGCCAGTTGCATGAGCAGTTTGACAAATGCGAGTTGCCGCAACGGCGAGAGTGGCGCTTCCGGCTCGTCCAGCAGGCACAGGCTGTTCGGCGCGAAGCGGGCCTGAAAGAAGTCGATAAAGCTCTCGCCATGTGACGAGGCCGAGAGATCGCGCGGGTAGCGGGACTGCATGGCGTGCAACTGGCCGGCGTATGCCATGCGCGCCTGATTGCGCGTGAAGGCTGATTTGTCCCTGTACTCCTCGTCCACTGCGCGCAGATCTGCCTCCATCTCGGCCCGCATCTGCGACAGGCGCTTGATGTAGCCAAAGAAGTCCTCAGCGCGCAAGAACAGACCTCGCGCTGTGCGTTTGCTCCAGGTCAGCTTCAGCCGCGCGGCCAGTCTGCGCGCATCCGCCAGGGTGGGGTCGGATTTTACGCTCTCACTGCCGGCGGTAATAGAGCCGGCAGCGCACGCGACAGCCTCCAGAAACGTCGATTTGCCCGAACCGTTTTCGCCAACCAGGAAGGTGACGGGCGTCGTGAATTCAATCGTTTTCAAGGCGCGAATCACTGGCACATCGAACGGATGACCGTCCGGCGGCTGCTGCGTCCTGTTCAGCGACACCGATTGCAGATGGATCATGACAGACAGGCATTGTAGCCGCCCGGTTACCACATGTATCATGGATGTTGTGCCACCCAATCTGCGCGACATCATTCCGGACGGAGGAGCTATGAACAGTAAGCAAGGAATCATCCAACAACTGGCGGCCGGCTGCATCGTGATTGCTGTGGCGTTGTCGGCATGCGGCATCCCGGCCATGCCCCGGCAAATCGATCAACCCACGCCGGCTGCCACTGAGCCGGCAGGCGCGACGCCTGGAGATCTGCCCGATCTGGCCACCCCGGAGCCAGATGATCTAGCGCGCATCAAGACGACCGGCGTTCTTCTAGTCGGCACCTCAGCAGACTATCCGCCTTTCTCCTTTTATCAGCCCGACTACACGATCGACGGATTTGACATCGCGCTGATCCGGGAGATTGCGCGCCGCATGGGGGTGCAGGCCCAGGTGAGCGACTTTGCGTTTGATGGGCTGGTGGGCGCGCTGCAGCTCCGGCAGGTCGATGCCATTATCGGCGCCATCGCGTCCACACCAGAGCGCGTGGCATTGGTCGATTTCAGCAACACCTATTACATCGGCCAGGGCGCTGTGCTCGCCGCGACGGATTCGCCGGTCGGCGCAATCGCGTCGTCTCAGGATCTGGCCCAGTTGCGTGTGGGTGTTCAGAAAGGCTCGGTCTACGAAAGCCTGTATCAGAAAGATCTGGTCGATACCGGCCTCGCGCTGCCCGCCAATCTGCATCTCTACATGGACGCGGCGCAAGCGGTGAATGACCTGCGCGCTGGTCGGATTGACGTGGTGCTGTCGGATCAGTTGCCGGCCGAGGACTTTGAGCGGTTTGGCGGCGTCACGCTCGTGGCCAGAGAATTTCAAAAGCAGGAACTGGCGATCGCTGTTCGCAAAGGACAGACAGCGCTGCGCGAAGAGATCAATCGCATCATCGCGGTGTTGCAGGCCGATGGCACGATGGGCCGGCTGATTCAGCAGTACCTCAACCTGATGCCCGACGATGTGCTGCCCACGGCAATTCCACCCACGGTTGCCCCTGCGCCGACTGATACGCCTGTGCCTTTGTCCGAGACTGCAACGCCGGCCCCCACGGTGGCGCCGGCCTGTGTGGAAGGCATGACCTGGGTGGCCGATTTGAACCTTGACGATCAGCGCATGTCGGCGCCGCCCACACTATCGCCGGGCCAGTCGTTCAGCAAAGGCTGGCGTGTGCGCAACTCGGGTACCTGCGCTTGGGAGGTAGGCTATCGGCTTGCCTTTGTGCGTGGCAGTGTGCCTGGCGCGCGCATGGGCGGCCAGGATGCCATCGTCGGTTATCCCGTCAGACCCGGCGAAACGATTGATTTGTGGGTAAACATGACTGCGCCAATCGCGCCGGGGGTTTACCAGGGCTTCTGGCAGATGCAAAACACACGGGGCCAGGGCTTCGGGCAGAAGGTGTGGGTGGGCATACAAGTCCCCAGCCCGCCGACGCCGACTCCGCCCCCCACGCAAACGCCGGTGGCCGGCATCACGTTCACCGCAGATCGGACAGTCATACAGGCGGGGCAGCCGGTGACGTTCCGCTGGGACGTGCAAAACGTGAATGCCGTCTACTTCTATGCAGACGGCGAGGACTGGCAAGCGAACGGCGTGGCCGGCCAGAGCGCGCGCACCGTCTATCCCAACCAGACCAAATCCTACTATCTGCGCGTGGTCAAGCGTGACAACACTGCGGAGATTCGTCAGATTGCTATCATCGTGCAGCCAGCCCTTGGCGCGCCGGTGATTGCCCTGTTCGTGGTCAGCCCCCCGCAGATCGTGGCCGGCCAGTGTGTTGTCCTGCAATGGAACGTGCAAGGCTCGGTCAGCAGGATCACTGTGCAGAGAAACAATGGCGTGTTGTGGGATGCTGCGCCGCTGGCCGGCTCGTATCAAGACTGCCCGCAGGCAAACGGCGCCGTCACGTACCAAATCGACGCCGCCGGGCCGGGCGGACTGAGCCGGCAGCAGCAGGTCGTGAATGTAGTGTTGCCCACCCAGGCGCCCCCGCCGACCGCCGTTCCGTCTGCGCCGGTGGTCATCGGCTTCACAGTCAACCCCGGCCAGATCACACAGAATCAGTGTGTCACGGTGGCGTGGAACACCGGCGGCGGAACGACAACTGTGCGCCTGTTGCGCAATGATCAGATCATGCTGGACAACGCGCCGCTGAGTGGCGCAGCGCAGGATTGCATTGGCCAGGGTGGCAGCTTCACCTATCAGCTTGAGGCGCGCAACCCGGCCGGCCAGCTCGATGCGCGCTCGGCGCTGGTCAATGTCACGCCGCTTGCGACGCCGATACCGTAGCCGGGTGTGTGTGTGAGGTGGTTACCGGAATGGGGCGCCAGTTGCGCGCCCCGTTTGCATTTCGGCCCGGCGCTGGATGTGGTAAGGTCAAGATGTGTGGTGTGGCGAGTCGGTTTTGGTGACGCCGCTGTGTGGAATCGTGGATTTTTGGTCCGTAATGATGTTTACTGTGGAGGTGAGGTGAGATGAAAGAAGCCCAATCGCAGTCGATCGTTGGTCAAAGCGGCGAGGTGATGGTTCCTGACCCCCCGCTGGTGCGGACCTTGCTTGGAACGGTGCGACTGGCATGGCTGTGGCTGATTGTGCGCGTGTTTTTGGGTTTGCAGTGGTTGCCATCTGGCCTGGACAAGCTGGGCAATCCGGCCTGGATGAGTGGAGAGGCGCTGAAAGGGTTCTGGAGCCGGGCAGTGGCCATTCCCGAAGGCGGCCGTCCTCCGATCGCCTTTGACTGGTATCGTGGTTTCATTCAGTTCATGCTGGACAATGGCTGGTACACGTGGTTCAGCACGTTGGTTGCTGTCGGCGAGGTCGTGGTGGGGATTTGTCTGATCCTCGGCGCGTTTGTGGGCATCGCCGCGTTCATAGGCGGTTTCATGAACTGGAACTTCATCATGGCCGGCACCGCCAGCACCAATGCCCTGCTGTTCGTGATCGCCATTCTGCTGATGCTGGCCTGGAAAGTGGCCGGCTGGTACGGCCTCGATCGCTGGCTGTTGCCAAAGCTGGGTGTGCCCTGGCAACAACAGCGGCGCGAGTGAATGACGCTGCCGTTGCGAATCAACCCCCCGACGATAAGTGAGCCTGAGGGGGTGTTCGCATGGCAAGCGGTTTCACAGCCACATCCGCATTCGCCTACCACACAGGCTTGTCATGCGCCTCGCGGCCGCCTTAATCCGCGTCGCGTGGCGGCGGTCAAGGGACCCGCCCTCGCCCGAGGGTTACGGCGCAAGCGCCCCCAGGTATTCTGCTTCACCGATGCGCGCCGGAGACCCGGCCTGCAGCGCAAGGTTGCCGGCTGCCGCGTCCACGTAGAGCGGATCCGCGAGAATCGGATTCTGCCCTTCGACGATGTAGATGTCTGCGTAGTCGTTTGGTCCCCAACCGATTTTCCGTAAAGGAGATTCCACGCGCTCGGTTGCATAGATCACATTGCGCTCGATGCGAATGTTGCGCGCCGCCAGCGCCTGCGCGCCGTTGGGATCGATTGCCAGCCAGTGCTCGCTGTAGCCGATTTGAAAACCGCGATTCTCGCTGAAGATGTTGTCGTAGATGTGAATATCGCGCAGATTCGCGCTGTAGAGATACAAGCCGCCTGTGATCCAGAAATAGCCGGTGTGCGAGCGCGGGCCGTGGCCATTGTGGTGTACGGTGTTGTTGTAGATGTGGATGTCGCTGCGCGGGCCGTCGCCGCCCCAGCGCCCGAACAGGATTCCCGTGCCGGCGTTGTTGTGCAACACGTTGTGGTGGAAGCGCACATTGCGCAGCGCGTGTCCCCCTTCGACGGAGATGGCGAAGCCGGCCCCCTGGCAGTAGCGCGCCACGTTGTCGTGAAAGGTCACGTCTTCCAGGTCGCCGAACCAGGCGTCGGCGTAATATCCCTGCCTGCCGGCGCGCTCCACCAGGTTGTGATGCACGATGCCGCGCCGGCTGACCTCTTTCACGTCGACACCTTCCTTGTTCACGTCATGCACGTGGTTGTAGGCCACTTCAAAGTCCGTTGCCCCGCCAATACTGATCGCTTCGTGCGGCGCTTCGGTCTGCGTGCTGTAGCCTTTCGGCAGCATGGCAAAGGTGTTGGCGCGCGTCACGGTGTTGCTGAGCACCCGGACATAGGCCGTCCCCAGCGCGTCGTGGTTGGTGTCCCACACGGAAATGCCGGATGAGTAGGTGTTGTCGATGTGGTTGCCGACGATATCCACATACGAACTATCGCGGACGGTGATCCCAGCGCCACGCGAGTTCTGGACATGCAGATTCTCCACGCGGATATGACGCACCCCCTCGATCTGAAACGCGCCATCATCATGCGGGAATTGCAGGCCGATGCCCGGCGAACCGACGTTGATATCGAAGGCATCGATGACGGCGAACTCGTCGGGGTAACCTTTGAAGGTGATCCAGGCGTCCGGCCTGCCGCTGTGTGCCACGCGAATGCGCTCGACCAGGTTGTATTTGCCGCCGCGAACGAGCACGGTGTCGCCGGCGCGCGCAGTCAGCGCCGCTTTGTTGATCGTGCGCCAGGGCAGTTCCTGCGTGCCCGGGTTGGCGTCATCGCCGGCCGGCGAAACGCAGAAGATACGAGGCGATGGGGTGGGTGAAGGAATCGCTGTTGCGGTCATGGCAGGGGGAGGGGTGGGTGTCACGGGCCGGATGCCGGGGCAGGCCACAAGGCCGAGCGTGCAGGCTACGAAAATCACCGGCGCGCCGGTCAGCGCGCGCGCAAAGACATCCATTGCTTGTCGCCTGTACATGAGATCTGCGACCCTTATATCATTGCGCGCAGAAATTGTCCGGTGTAGCTCGACGCCACTCCGGCTACAGTCTCCGGCGTGCCCTCGGCGATCACGTAGCCGCCGGCCTGGCCCCCTTCCGGCCCCAGGTCGATGACCCAGTCGGCCGTGTTGATCACATCCAGATTGTGTTCGATCACGATGACGGTGTTGCCGGCGTCGACCAGCCGATGTAACACATCGAGCAGCTTCTGAATATCGGCGAAGTGCAGGCCGGTTGTTGGCTCGTCGAGAATGTAGATCGTGCGCCCCGTCTCGGCGCGGCTCAACTCCGACGCCAGCTTTACCCGTTGCGCTTCGCCGCCGCTCAACGTGGTTGCGCTCTGACCCAGCTTCACGTAATCCAGGCCTACATCGTGCAGTGTCTGCAATTGCCGCGAGATCACGGGGAAGGCCGAAAAGAACTCCAGCGCCTCCTGCACGTCCATGTCCAGCACGTCGGCAATGGTCTTGCCCTTGAACGTGATGGCCAGCGTGTCGCGGTTGAAGCGCGTGCCTTTGCACTCCGGGCATGTCACCCACACATCGGCCAGAAAGTGCATCTCGATCCGGCGCTGGCCGTGGCCCTGGCACACTTCACAGCGCCCGCCTTTCACGTTGAAGCTGAACCGGCCCGCGCCATAGCCGCGCGCCTTCGCCTCGGGCGTGGCGGCAAACACCTTGCGAATCTCGTCGAACAGGCCGACGTAGGTGGCCGGGTTCGAGCGCGGCGTGCGACCGATCGGGTCCTGGGTGATGTCGATCACCTTGTCCAGGTGCTCCAGCCCTTCCAGCCTGTCGTGCGGGCCGGGCTGGCCCTGTGCGCCATTCAGCGACTTTGCCAGCGCCGGAAAAAGCGTCTCGGTGATCAGGCTGCTCTTGCCGCTGCCGCTCACGCCTGTCACGCACGAGAGCACGCCCAGCGGGAAGCGCACGGTCAGGTTTTTAAGGTTGTTGGTGCGCGCGCCGGCGAGGGTCAGCCATTTGCCGTTGGTTGGCCGGCGACCTGCCGCCTTCGAGGACTGCCTCGGTGTTGTCACTGCGATCTGTCCGCTCAGGTAGCGCCCGGTGAGCGAGTCTGGGTTGCGCATGACCTCGGCCGGCGGGCCCGCGGCGATGATGCGCCCGCCCAGCACGCCCGCACCCGGCCCCAGGTCGATCAGCCAGTCTGAATGCAGCATCGTCTCTGCGTCGTGCTCGACCACCAAAACGGTGTTGCCCATGTCGCGCAGTTGCAGTAATGTGTTCAACAGCGCGTGGTTGTCGCGCGCATGCAGACCGATCGAAGGTTCGTCGAGAATGTACAGAACGCCCACCAGCCCGCAGCCGATCTGACTGGCCAGCCGGATGCGTTGCGCTTCGCCGCCGGAGAGCGAGGGCGCGGCGCGATCCAGCGTCAGATAGTGCAGACCGACGTTCAGCATGAATTGCAGTCGATCGCGGATCTCCTTCAGCACTTCCCCGGCAATCTGCAAATGCTCGCCCGTCAGCGGCGCCACAGGTTCGGAGCGGCCGTTGCCGAACGGAAGATGCGCGACCGATAACGAACGTCCGTTCAGCGTCGGTTGTCTTTCATCCTTCGTCTGTCCACCATAGAGGCTCACGACCCATCGGTGCGCGTCGGCAATCGACATGGCGCCGACCTCGGTGATGGTCTTGCCGCCCACTGTGACGCCGCGCGCCTCGGCCCGCAAGCGCGAGCCGCCGCAGGTGGGGCAGGGCTGCTGGCTCATGAAGCTCATATACCAGCGCTTGGTCCAGTCGGACTGGGTCTGCCGGAAAAGCCGGTTGATGTGATAGACGATGCCTTGCTCCGGGCGATTGCTTTCGCCAGACCACGTGCTGTCCTTGCCTTGATTCTTCCACTCGAAGTGGATCTTTTCGTCGCCGGAACCGTATAGCAACACATCGCGGAATTTACTGGGCAGATCCTTCCACGGCTTCTCGATGTCCGCGCCGTAGTGCCGGGCGAGAGCGGTCAGATGGTTCATCTGCCAGAAGCGCTTCTTCTTGCGGATGTCGCCCCACCAGCGCGTCGCGCCGTCCAGGATGGACAAGTTGGGGTCGTGCACGATCAGCCTGGGATCGACTGCCATTTGCGCGCCCAGCCCGTTGCAGTCCGGGCACATGCCGAGCGGCGAGTTGAAGCTGAACATCTGCGGCGACAGCTCGGGGAAGCTGATGCCGCAGTGCGGGCAGGCATTCTGCTCGCTGAACAGCATCTCTTCGCCGTTCATCAGATCGACCACGACGAGACCTTTGGATGCGCGCAAGGCAGTCTCGACCGAATCCACCAGCCGCGCGCGGAACTGCCCGAAGGCGTCGAGGTCGTTCGGCAGGTTCGGCAGATTCACAACGTTCGTCACGTTCTCGGATAACTTCGCTTCAGCCCGTGACACCTGAACCTTACGAACCTCATCAACCTGAGCAACCTCATCAACCTTCCCGGGCACAACCAACCGATCCACCACCAATTCGATGGTGTGCTTCTTGGTCTTCTGCAGGTCGATCTTGCCGTTCAGGTCGATGATGGCGCCGTCGATGCGGGCGCGGGCGTAGCCGTCTTTACGCGCCTGCTCGATCATGTCAACGTGCGCGCCCTTTCGCTCGCGCACCATCGGCGCGAGCAACTGCAACCGGCTGCCCGCCGGCAATGCCGCGATCCGGTCGGCGATCTGTTGTGCGCTCTGGGCTTTCACCTCGCGCCCGCATTCTGGGCAATGCGCCAGGCCGATGCGGGCGTACAGCACGCGCAGGTAGTCCATCACCTCGGTCACGGTGCCCACCGTCGAGCGCGGATTCTTGCTGACTGCCTTTTGTTCGATGGCAATGGCCGGACTAAGGCCGCCGATGTAATCGACCTTCGGCTTCTCCATCTGGCCCAGGAACTGGCGCGCATAGGCCGACAGACTTTCCACGTAGCGTCGTTGCCCTTCGGCGTAAATCGTGTCGAACGCCAGGGAGGACTTGCCGCTGCCGCTGACGCCGGTCAGCACCACCAGTTTGTAGCGCGGAATTTGCGTGTCGACGCTTTTTAGGTTGTGTTGCTGCGCGCCGCGAATGACGATGAACTCGGGTTCCATAGTTGCAGGAAAAGGGCTGCCCCGCCTCCAGGACAGCCATAAGAACAGGCGTTCTAGACGGGGCAATCGTACACCCGGCGTCAGAGGGTGTCAATCAGTCGTTGGGCGTAGGCGTGCGCGTCGGGTTGGTTGCGCGTCAGGTTACGTCGCGGCTCGCCAGCACATCAATGCCTGTGCCCAGCGCATTCGCCAGCACCACGTCGTCAGCGCGCACCGGCGCCTTCACCTCAAGCGTGCGCAGCGCGGCCAGCAACTCGAAGATGCGGCCTTTTGGGAAGGGAGCCGCTGTATACACAGGCAGCAACCGCTTCGAGCTGCCGCGCACTTTCACCGTCGTTGCCACCATCCGGCGTGGATCGGTCAACTCGGCTTGCGCATAGCGCGGCCCGCGATTGCAGTGGTTGCCCGTCACCTTGACGACGGTCTGGCCTTCGTGCGTCACTGCCAACGAGCAGCCCATCGGGCAGGTGATGCAGATGAGAGTTTCAGTGTCCATCGTTAGTCGGATGTGTCAGGTTCATCAGGTTGGTCAAGTTCGTCAGGTCGGTCAGGTTCTCAAACCTTGTCAGCCTTATCAACTTTACGAACCTTATGAACCTTATCAGCCCCGCCTCAACACATTCACCGTTAGCGTCTCTGCCCGGCGCACGGCATCGTATGCTTTTTGGGGCAGGTCGAGACTGAGCATTTCGCCCGGCCGGGCGTATCGCTCGGCATGCCGGGCGATGAGGTCATCGCCGGCGCGCGCTTCGACCCACACGGCTTCTTCGATGGGGCGCAGCACGCGCATCTGTAGCTTCACCGGCCCGCGCGTCAGCGCCTCGGCATCCACGCGGTGCGGCACGACATAGCGCACGTTTTCGCCAGCTTTCGTCGCGCACTTTCTCACAGCCGGCTGTCCAGGGGTTTTGCCCAGCGCAAATTCTGCCGCGCTGCGTCCGGCAATCAGGCCGGCTTCCGTCACCCAATCCACCAGGTCGTACACATGCACCACATTGCCCGCCGCGAACACGCCCGGCACACTGGTCTGGAAGCCCTCATCCACATATGGCCCGCCGGTGACTGGATCGATCTTCACGCCCATCTGTCGCGATAATTCGTTTTCGGGGATCAGGCCAACTGACAACAAGAGGGTGTCGCAGGGAATGATCTCTTCAGTGCCGGGGATGGGTTGCCAACGCTCGTCGACTTGCACGGTTTCGACGGCCTCGACGCGCTTGTTGCCGAGCACCCGCTTCACGGTGTGGCTGAGCTGCAACGGGATGTTGAAGTCGAGCAGGCATTGCACGTAGTTGCGGTTCAGGCCGGTGAGGAATGGCATGATCTCCAGCACGCGCTCGACTGTGGCGCCTTCGAATGTCAGCCGGCGGGCCATGATCATGCCGATGTCGCCGGAGCCGAGGATGACGAAGCGCTTGCCCGGCATGTAGCCCTCGACGTTGACCCAGCGTTGCGCTGTGCCGGCGGTGTACACGCCGGCCGGCCGCGCGCCGGGGATGCGGATTTGCGCTCGTGTGCGCTCACGACAGCCCATCGATAGCACAATCGCGCGCGCATCCAGTTCCACCAGGCCGGCCTGTTTGCCGCACGCGGTGATGCGGCGTTGCGGCGTGACATTCAACACCATGCTGTCGAGCAACACATCCACATCCAGCGCGCGCGCTTCGTTGATAAATCGCTGCGCGTAGCCAGGGCCGGTCAGGTCCTGCTTCAGTGTCTCGACGCCAAAGCCGTTGTGGATGCATTGTTGCAGGATGCCGCCCAGTTCCACGTCGCGCTCGATTATGAGCACATCGTGCGCGCCGGCGCGTTTGGCGGCGATGGCGGCCGCCAGTCCGCCCGGTCCGCTGCCGATTACCACCACGTCATAGTTCTGCTTCATGATTCTCATTCACCACGAAGAAACGAAGGCCACGCAGGAAGGCCGAACCTGAATCGCTTTGTGTGCTTCGTTGCTTTGTGGTTCATATCAGCTTTTCGTTTCGCGCACCAGGAACTCTGAGCCGGCCCCTTTTTTAGTCACCTCGGTATGCGAGACGTCCAGCTCGCGCGCCAGAATGTCCACTACGCGCGGCATGTCGAACGCGCCCAGGCAGCGGCCTGTGCCCAGCCACGTGCGGCGTTTGATTGCGTCGTACGTGCGCGCGGGAACCGGCCCATGAATGGCGGCCACGATCTCGCCCTCGGTCACCATTTCGCATCGGCACACCACCCGTCCATAGCGTGGATCGCGGCGAATCAATTCGGCTTTCTCCGCCGGCGACAGGTCGCGGAAGCGGGGCGGCGCCGGCCGGATCGGGTTCCAGTCTCGGCGGGGCTTAAGCTCCAGCCCGGCATCTTTCAACATCTCGACTACGCGCTCGGCGATGGCTGGCGCGGCGGTCAGGCCGGGTGACTCGATGCCGCCCAGATTGACAAAGCCGGGTCTGGGGATCTCGATCACGAAGTCATGGTCGTAGTTTACGTCGCGGGCCTCGCAACGCGCGTTGCCGCATGGGCGCAGGCCGGCGAATGTGGCGATGGTGTGGCGCGGGTTCAGAGTGGGGATCAGCTTGTGTGCGCCCCGCCACACTTCGTCCAATCCTTCGGCAGTGTTCGCGCGATCGTCCTTGTCGTCGAGGTCTTGCGCGTTGGGGCCGACGATGGCATTGCCATGCAACGTGGCAGTGACCAGGATGCCCTTGCCTTTGGCGCTGGGGACGGGAAAGAGCACGTTGTTAATGGTGATCTCGGCGCGGTCGAGCACAGCATATTCGCCCCGGCGCGGGGTGATGCAAAACTCGGGCCGCACGCCGGCGCGATGCATGACGGCATCGGCGTTCAGGCCGGCTGCGTTGACCACCCAGCTGCAGCCGAACACGCCGCGACTGGTCTGGATGCCACCGGCCACAAAGGACTCGAACGCTGTCTCGGTCAGGATGGTGACGCCGTTCTGAACAGCGTTCTCTGCGGCGGCGATGGTGACGGCGAAGGGGTCGCACAGGCCGCCCGACGCGGCCCACAGTGCGCCGCTGGTCAGCGGGTTTAGATTCGGCTCGCGGCGCAGCATTTCTTCGCCTGTGATGATCGACATGCCCGGCACGCCATTACGCCGGCCTTGCGCCATCAGCCGATCCAGCGCCGGCAACTCTTCCGGCCCGATCGCCACCACATAGTCGCCGCGCCGGTCGAAGGGGATGTTCAGCTCGCCGGCCAGATCGTCCCACATCGCGTTGCCGCGCACGTTGGTCAGGGCCTTCAGTGTGCCGGGCAGTGGGTCATAGCCGGCATGAACGATGGCCGAGTTGGCCGAGCTGGCACCCATGCCGATGTCGGCTTCCTGCTCGATCAGCAGGATACTCAAGTCATAGCGCGAGAGCCAGCGGGCCACCATGCAGCCCACCACCCCCGCGCCGATCACGATCACATCGTACTGAGGCATTGGCGATTTTGGATTTTGGATTTTGGATTTGCGATTGACGGGTCACGCGCTGCGAGATACGCAACACGCAACACGAAATACGCACCACGCGCCACGCTCACCCGTTTCCCTTTGCCTAATCGTACGCTCCGCGCCAGTCGGCGAAGCGGATGCGCAGCAGGTCGCGCACGCCGCGCAAGGAGTCCTTGAACAGATTAACACGCCGGCTATGTCGGTAGTCCCACGCTACCGGCACCTCCTTGATGCGATAGCCCAGCTTGCGCGCAACGAACAGCATTTCCACGTCGAAGCCGGAGGTGACGGCCGCGCCTTTCACCGGCCCATCCAACGCGCCGCCATACAGGCTCAGCCGGGGCACGATGGCCTGCACAGCCGCTTTGCGAAACGCCTTGAAGCCGCACTGCGTATCGGTGATGCCGCGAAAGCCCAGAATCAGATTGCGCAGGATGATCTGGCTGCGCGACATGAATTTGCGCCACAACGGCGCATTGCGCCGTTCGGTGCCGCGCGACCCGATCACCACATCGAACCCCTTGTCGAACCAGGGCAGGACATTGGCTGTCTCGGTGATCGGCGTAGCCTGATCCATGTCGCTGAACAACACGATGCGGCCCGTTGCCGTCATCATGCCGGCGATGACGGTATGCGCTTTGCCTCGATGCGGATTGCGCGCCACGCGGAAGCGCTCGTGGCTGACGGCGAATGCCTCTGCCAGCGCCGCTGTGTCATCCTCGCTGCCGTCGTCCACCACCACGACCTCATAGGTGTAAGGCTGGGCAGACAGATAGTCGGCCACTGTGTTCAGCGCGCCGGCCCGAATGTTGTCGCGTTCGTTATAAGCTGGGATGACCACCGATAGAAAAGGCGGCCCTCCGGTCGGCGCCATTGGTTCAGACAAGCGGGTCTCCATGCAGTTGAATCTCGTCCTATTGTATGCCAGCGAACGCCGGTCATTCGTCGGTCATTGGCGCATACAATACCCCGAACCATGATGCGCATTGAACCTGATCTGATCATCGTTGTCTCCGGCTTGCCGCGTTCCGGCACATCGCTGATGATGAAGATGCTCGACGCCGGCGGTCTGCCGCCGTTGACTGACCACATCCGTTTCGCCGACGAGGACAATCCCCGGGGCTACTACGAGTTCGAGCGGGTGAAGAAACTCAAGGAGGATCGCGCCTGGTTGCCTGATGCAAAAGGCAAAGCAGTCAAAGTGATCTCGGCGCTGCTCATGTATCTGCCGGCCGGTTACGACTATCGCGTGATCTTCATGCGCCGCAACATGTCTGAGATTCTGGCGTCGCAGCGGCAAATGTTGCTCCGGCGCGGCGAGCCGGCCGGCGCGATCAGCGACACGGACATGGCAGCCTTGTTCGACAAGCACCTGCGCCAGATCGAAGGGTGGTTAGCCGGCCAACCCAATATGCGCGTGTTGTATGTCAGCTACAACGATCTGCTGGCCGATCCGCTTGCCGGCGCACAGCGTGTCAACACTTTTCTGGGCGGCCGGCTCGATGTGAGCGCAATGGCCGGCGTGGTCGATCCCAATCTGCACCGCCAGCGGTCAAGCCGGGAGGGACTGTCATGAAAGAGAAAGTCGTTCTGATCGGCGCAGGCAGCGCCATGTTCACGAAGGGATTAGTGGCCGACTTCATTCGACGCGGCCAGGAGATCGATTTGGCGCTGGTCGATATCGACCCCGCCGCGCTCGAAGCGGCGGAGCGTCTGTCGCGCAAAATGATCGAGGCCCGCCGTGCGCCGATCACACTGTGCGCGGCGACCGACCGGCGCGCGGTGTTGCGCGGTGCAACAGCCATCATCTGCACAGTCGGTGTGGGTGGCCGGCGCGCCTGGGAGCAAGATGTGCTGATCCCGCGCAAGTACGGCATCTATCAGCCGGTGGGCGACACAGTCATGCCCGGCGGCAGTTCGCGCGCGCTGCGCATGATCCCGGCCATGGTCGCCATCGCTCAGGATGTGCTCGACCTTGCGCCGGATGCGCTCTTCTTCAACTATGGCAACCCCATGTCGCCTGTGTGCCGGGCCATCCGTAAGGCGACCGGCGCGCCGGTGATCGGCCTGTGCCACGGCGTGTTTCACGTCGCCAGGTTTCTGGCCGGCCAACTGGGCGTCGACGAGTCTCGTTTCAACTACACCGCTGTCGGCTACAACCACCTGACCTGGTTCACCGAGGCGCGCGTGGACGGCCAGGACGCGCTGCCTGCGCTGAAGGAGATTGGCCGGCGCAAACTGTCCGCCAGTTTCGGCCCCGCGAAGCTCAGCGACCGCTTTCTGAAGGAGGATGAGCGCGCGCCGGCGGCCAATCCTGAGGACATCAACCCGTTCAGCTGGCAATTGCTCGATCTGTTCGGCGCGTTCCCGGCTGTGCTCGACCGGCACGTGACCGAGTTCTTCCCGCGCCTGTTCTCGTCCGCCAAATCCTATTACGGTCGAACATTGGGCGTGGACGCCTTCAGCTTCGAGGGCACGATCGCCCATGGCGACAACGTGTACGAAGAGATGCGCCACGATGCCTTCTCGCCGCAGCCGCTCGATGACGATTACTTTGCCCGGATGAGCGGCGAGCACGAGCAGGTGGTCGATATCATCGACAGCGTTCGCGCAGATGCGCGCCGCATCTATTCGGCCAATGTGCCGAATCGGGGCATTGTGCCCAACCTGCCCGCTGAGGCGGTGATTGAGTGCCCATGCGTTGCGGACAGCGCCGGCCTGCGCCCGATCGCCCAGCCGCCATTGCCGGCCGGCATCGCCGGCACACTGGCGGCGCGCTTCGCCTGGGTCGAGACGATTGTCGACGCCGCCCTTGGAGGCGCGCGCGACAAGTTCATCCAGGCATTGCTGATCGATGGCGCGGTGGATTCACTGGATCAGGCAACCCAACTGGCGGATGAGTTGCTGGCGGCGCAGGCGGCCTACCTGCCTCAGTTTGCGTGATCGTGTGGTGTCGCGGTGGGTCGAGGCGGCGCAATCCGGCTGAGTTCAGCCATAATCTCATCGGTCGGCGCAAGGGACAGGCCGCCGGATGTGACGCGCGGTTCAACAACTGTCGCGCCCCAGTTCCGTAGGGTGCTGACTGATGCGCGGGATTGAGGATGTGCCCACAATCCTTCGTTCACCGACATGGCAATCAGAATGGGTTGACCCAGCCCCAGCATCTCCGAAGCGATGGACAGCGCGAGGTTGTCGGCGATGCCGTGCGCCAGTTTGTTCAGCGAGTTGAAGCTGCACGGCGCGAACACGACCGGCGCGGGAATCGGTCGCGGGCGTATCTGGCTGTCGAGGTAGCTCTCGATCACAAGGTTGCCCGGGATGCGCGCCAGGTCGTACGCGCTGATGACGCGCGCCGCATGCGGGGTGGGGATGGTGTATACACGATCAAACCGTGTGAGCAGGCCGGGCACGATCTCGCGGGCGCGCCATGCGGTTGTTGCGCCACTGATCAGATAGTAAATCGTGCTCGGCGCCGGCGACTCTGGCGGCATCATACGCTGTAGAGAATGCGGCCGCAGTTCGGGCACATCACCAGCGCCTCGCCGCGCGCCTGCTGCAACAGCATCGAAGATGGCGCTTCGCCGCACTGGCTGCACGCTTTGCCCTTCACGACCGCAACGGCCACGCCGTTGGACTTCTTGCCGCGCAGGGTCTTGTACAGCGATAAGTCCACCGGCGACACCACAGCGATGATGGCGGCGCGTTGCTCGTTGCCGGCGGCGATGCGTTCCTTCAAGGTGCGATGTTGCGCGCGCAGCGCCACGCTATCGCCCTCCCAATGCGCCGACGCCTCATCCAGAGATTTCTGGCAATGCATGACTGATTGTTGAGCCTCGTCCATTTCGAGCATCGCCGCCAACAGCGCCTCGCTCACCTGATCGCGCTGCCGTTTGAGCATCTCGATGTCGCGTTGCAGGTCGATCAATTCCTTGGGCGACCTGACATTGCCGGAATACAGTCGCTCCTCGGCCTCGCGCAGTCTGGCGTCTTGCGACTTGCTGTCGAGTTCCAGCGAACGGACCTGAGCCGAAAGGGTGGCATAGACCTTTTGGGCGGCGGCCAGTTCGGATTGCGCATGTTGCACAGCGGGGTTACCGGCGAGAGCAGTCTCGACTTCGCGTAACGTCCTGGCTGCCTGATCGAGTTCGATATCCACGAGTTGCAGGCGGTAAAGCGGCTCTGCTCTTGACATGGCGGACAGTATATCCAGGTCGAGCGTCGCGTGATGGCCTTGTGCGCGCTCTGGCGCATGACCACTCGAAGACAGTGCGCGCATCGGAGGTCAGTCCGGCCGTCGCGTTGCGCCGCGCTGCAATGATCCTGATCCCGGCGTTTGCGCGTAATTGGATCGGCGGCGGCGATATAATCTCCACATGACACAGAGAGAAGGAGCACGTGTATATGCGCCCACCCAGCGGTGAAGGCGGACGGGGGAGCTTGATCGACTTTGCGTTGATTCTGATCCTGTTTGCGATCGTTCTGGCCGTGATTCTCGTCCTGCTCGGTCCGGCCATCACCGACTTCCTCAGCCGGCTCGTCACGCAGTGACGGCGCCCCCACGCCGGTCTGCTTTGTGGGCTTCATGCCGCCAGATGCGGATAGGTCCATGCCGCTTTCAGCGAGGTCATCCAATGCGTATCCACACAATCGTCGCACTCATCGTCGTTGCCCTGGCGGTATCACCGTTTGGATGTCCGCAGGCAGCGCAAGCATCGGCCGGTCAGGCAGCCGCCCGAGGCTGGCTGCCGGCGCCGGCTCGCCAGAATCCCGCGCCGGCGGGGGAGGAGCTGACCCCGGCCTCCACGTCCATCCCGATTCCAAAGCCTGCGTCGCCGGCGAAGCTGCCGGCCAACACAATCAATGTCGCTCTCATCGGCATCGACACCCGCCCGACGGCGCCCTTCAAGAATACCGATGTGATCGTCATCGCCAGCATCAATCCAGATGCGCCGGCGGTCACGCTCTTGGCGATCCCGCGCGACACGCAAGTCTATATCCCTGGCTATGCGTACACCAAGATCAACCAGGCTTATGCGCTGGGCGGCTTTCGCGCTTTCACAGAGACGATTCGCTACAACTATGGCATCGACATTCACCACTACGTGATGGTGAACTTTGCGGCAGTGGTCAATGTGGTGGACATCTTGGGCGGCATCGATGTCGTGGCGACCTGCCCGCTCACGCACATGTTTCCCAAAGACCCCTACTACTTTGGCGATCCCTACTGGGTGAGCCGCACGTACACGGACACGTTCACCGGCGAAGTGTGGAAGGCCGGCACGCGCGTGCCCACCATGACGATCGATCTTCCCAAGCCGGGCATCTACACGCTCAACGGCATCGAAGCGCTGGCGTTTTCCCGCGCGCGATACGGCGTGCCCGGTGGCGATCTCGATCGTGGCCGGCGCGAGCAGCGTGTCATTCGCGCCATTTACGCCAAAGTCAGGCAGCCCGCCATCATCACCCGCCTGCCGGCGCTATATCGGGAATTCGCCAAAGATGTCGTGACCGATCTCACCATCAGGGATTTGCTGGGCTATGTCGGATTGATGAGCCGGATCGATGATGCCGTGATTCGTAGTCGGTCGCTCGACCCGACCGGCGGCGCAGGCGCTGTTCTGCCTGATGGCTCACTTGCCCCTGCTGGCGCATCTAACTACGCCGCGCGAGTCGAACACATGTTGACCGTCGCGCTCAACCAGCGCCCCAACGAAGGCGTGCTGGTCGAGGTGGTCAATGCGACGGCTGATCCGGCTTTTGGGACTGTGGCCGCCGACCGGCTGAGCGAACTGGGCTTGCGCGTCGGCTCGATTGCGCGCAGCTCAGAGCGCTACACGCAAACCGTGATCGTCGATTACACTACAAGCAGCAAAGGCAGCCTGACGCCGATGCTCCAAAAGACGCTGAAGGTTCAGCCGAACAATGTCATCAGCCAGCCCAGGAGCACTGGCCCACGCTACCGCATTATCGTGGGCGACGATTTTAACTCGTGTTACTATCAGTAGAGCCGTAGCAGTCACTGGGTTGTTGTGGTGTGATGGGCCGGCGTTTGGCGACAACATGAGCGCGCAGACCTTTGAACGCCGAGAGGCAGATGCGCCGGGCGGACGATCCGGCTTCCGGCTGTGGAACGTCGGGCCGGCGGTCCGCCGAGTGTTTGATTGTGCCCTGAACCTGCTCTATCCCCCGCGCTGCGGCGGTTGCGGCGCTGTCGGCGAAGGGTTGTGGTGCCCGCGTTGTCTCGA
>DAOUDB010000314.1:0-30695 GCA_034431495.1 Thermoflexales bacterium | reverse complement strand
CGGCTACATGGCGTCCGATCCGCTGTACAGCCGGTTCTTTGCCTTCCTCAGCCTTTTCGGCGGATCGATGATGGGGCTGGTAGTGGCGGATAGTCTGATCAGCCTGTTCATCTTCTGGGAGCTGATGGGCTTCTGCTCCTACTCGCTGATCGGCTTCTTCTATCGCAAGCCATCGGCCTACAAAGCTGCTGTCAAGGCCTTCATGACCACCCGCGTCGGCGACATGCTGTTGCTGCTGGGCATGGTGTATTTGTACAGCCAGACCGGCACGCTCAACTTCTTCGACATCCTGCACAACGAAGAGGCGCTGCGCCTGCTGGCAGAGACGCCGGCGGTGCTGGGGTTGGGCGTCTCCGCCGCCGGCATGATCGGCATTCTGATTTTCGGCGGCACGGTCGGCAAGAGCGCCCAGTTCCCGCTGCACGTGTGGTTGCCCGATGCCATGGAAGGCCCCACGCCGGTCAGCGCCATGATCCATGCCGCCACGATGGTCAGCGCCGGCGTGTTCATGCTGCTGCGTTTCTTCCCCCTCTTTCAATTCGCCGGCCATGACAGCGTCGCCTTCACTGTCGTCGGTGTGATCGGCGCAATCACGGCGTTCCTCGGCGCAACGATTGCGGTCGCGCAATACGATATCAAGCGCGTGCTGGCCTTCTCCACCATCAGCCAGCTCGGGTTCATGGTGGCGGCGGTCGGCATCGGCGCGTACATCGCCGCCGGCTTTCACCTGCTCACGCACGCCTTCTTCAAGGCGTTGTTGTTCCTCGGCTCCGGCTCGGTCATCCACGGCGTCGAGCACGGCCATCATCATGCCGCGCACGGACATGCAAACCATCACAATGGACATGACCATGACAATGGGCATGGCAGCGACGAAGCGCATGGCCACGACGATCACACTCCAAAATCCGAAATCCAAAATCCAGAATCGTTTGATCCGCAGGACATGCGCAACATGGGCGGCCTGCGCCACAGGATGCCGGTCACTTTCTGGACGTTCCTCGCCGGCGGCCTGGCGCTGATGGGTTTCCCCTTCATCACCGCCGGCTTCTGGAGCAAAGACGAGATCTTCGCGGACGCCTTCCATGCGATGAGTGAAGGTAACACGTTGGCGCTGATTGTCTTCCTGGTGCTGGTGTTCTCGGCCACGCTGACGGCGTTCTACACCACCCGCCAGATCGCCATGACCTTCTTCGGCCAGCCGCGCAGCGCAGCCGCCGAACATGCCACTGAGTCCACGCCCAGCATGACCATCCCCCTCGTCGTGCTGGCGGTATTCGCGTTGTTCCTCGGCTTCATCAATGTGCCCAAAGACTTCCCGCTGTTTGGAGCGATTCT
This sequence comes from Thermoflexales bacterium, assembly GCA_034431495.1. Classification (GTDB taxonomy): domain Bacteria; phylum Chloroflexota; class Anaerolineae; order J036; family Brachytrichaceae; genus Roseilinea. Next base: position 29,357 of record DAOUDB010000314.1, on the reverse strand, counting down.
GGGCGATGGCGCATACTGGCTGAAGAACTTCCTGATGTCCGGCCTGGTGGAGAAAGAGCCGACCATTCCGTTCAATCTGATCCCGGTGCTGTTCTCGCTGGCAGTGGTGGCGATTGGTCTCGGCCTGGGCTATGCGCTGTATCTGCGCCGGCCCTTGCAAGCTGGCGAGACTGACCCGGTTGAGAAGCTGGGCGGCCTGTTCACGTTCCTGCACAACCGCTGGTACTTCGACGAGTTGTACCGCGCCATCTTTATCCGCCCGATGCAGTGGGTGGCCGACAACTACACCCGCCTGGTGGACAAGGGCGTGATCGACGCCGTGCTCGAGGGCGGCTATCGCGCCGGCAGCGCAGTGGCCGGCTGGTTCAAGACATTCGACCGCGTGGTGGTCACCGGCATTTCAGACTTCATCGGCAACACTGTCCGCAGCATTGGCCGCGAGGGCCGCGAGTTACAGAGCGGTCAGGTGCAGAACTACCTGCTGTCCGGCCTGATCGCCGCTGTGGTGCTCATCGTGTTCTTCCTGGTGTTCTCCCGGTAACAATTTTGGATTTGCAATTTTGGATTTGCGCCCAAATCCAGAATCCAAAATCCAAAATCCAAAATCGGAAATCGATATGGATTTCATCAAAGCGAATCTGCTCACGGTCATCACCTTCACGCCGCTGATCGGCATGGCGCTGGTGCTGCTCACGCCGCAGCATCGCACCCGCCTGATCCAGTGGGGATCGATCGCCTTCAGCCTGATTCCGTTGGGTTTGGCAATTCTGATGTGGGCCGGCTACGACACCACGCAGGGCGGCTTCCAGTTCCGCGAACAGACGGTGTGGTTCCCGCAGGTCAACGCCAGCTATCACGTCGGCGTCGACGGTATCAGCATGCCGCTGATCGTGCTGACGACCTTCCTGCAGCCGCTGGCGTTGCTCATGTCTTTGCGTATCGAACGCGGGGTCAAGGCGTTCTTCGCCCTGTTCTTCCTGCTCGAAACTGCCGTGCTGGGCTGCTTTGTCGCGCTCGACCTGTTGCTGTTCTTCCTCTTCTACGAGATCAGCCTGGTGCCGATGTACTTTCTCATCGCCCAGTGGGGCGGCCAGAACCGGCGCTACGCCTCATTCAAGTTTATTCTCTACACCATGTTCGCCAGCCTCGGCATGTTGCTGGCGATCCAGGTGATCGGCGTCGCCTCCGGCAGCTTCGACCTGCTGTATCTGTTCTCCGATCTGGGCCGGCCTTTCACCGGCAACAACACCATCAACGCCCTGTTCGAGGACGCCAACACCTGGAAGGGCGTGGCATTCTTCGCGTTTGCCATCGCTTTTGCGTTGAAGATTCCCATCTGGCCGTTGCACACCTGGCTGCCCGATGCGCACACCGAAGCGCCGACCGGCGGCTCGATGATCCTGGCTGGCATTCTGCTCAAGCTGGGCGGCTACGGCTTCCTGCGCATGGTCATTCCGCTATTCCCCGATGCCGCTGCGCAGTTTGCGCCGGTACTGGCCCTGCTGGCGCTGCTCAGCATCGTGCTGGGCGCGTTTGCGGCTTGGGGCCAGAACGACTTCAAGAAGCTGGTGGCCTACTCCTCGGTGAATCACATGGGCTTTGTAGCGATGGGCGTCGCGGCGGCGGCGGTGATGGCAGCCGATGCCAGCCGGCACACCGACGCTGTTATCGCAGCCAGCGGCGCAACGTTGCAAATGGTCACCCATGGCCTGTCATCGGCGGCCATGTTCGCGCTGGTCGGCGTGGTGTACGAGCGCGCCCATACCCGCGACCTCACCCAATTCGGCGGCCTGTGGGCCATCATGCCGATTTACGGCGCGATCCTGATTTTCTGCTCGATGGGGTCGCTGGGGTTGCCTGGCCTGAGCGGTTTTGTCAGCGAATTTATGGTGGTGCGTGGCGCATGGCCGGCGCTGACCCCCTACGTCATCCTGGCGATGGCCGGCCTGCTTATCACCGGCATTTATATCCTCAAGTCGCTGCAAAAAGTGCTGCACGGCCCGCTGGGCGAAGCATGGCGGCGCCATCCTTTGCCGGATATCCACTGGACCGAAACGCTGGCGGTTGCCCCGCTCATGGTGATGATGCTGGTGCTGGGGGTGTATCCGCTGGTTGCTCTGGGCGTGATCAACGTCGGCGCGCTCGACATCTTCAGGTTATTGCCCTGACCCTGTCCTGCGCAACCATCAGGATAGAGAGACAGTCGTATGAAGAAGCCGGAAGAGACAAACGACACGATTGCGCGAATCACGCAGTGCATCGTGAAGCACTTCAACCCGCAACGCATCGTGCTATTCGGCTCCCGCGCGCGGGGCGATGCTCGAAGCGATAGCGACTACGATCTGCTCATCGTCGCGCCATCCTCGGAGCCGCGCTGGCATCGCGCCGCGCCGGTGTATGTCGAACTGGCTGCGCTCAAGCTGCCTCGGGATGTCGATGTGGTGTGGTGGACGCCCGAAGAAATCGCCGAATGGCGCAATGTCAGGACGCACTTCATCACGACCGTGCTGCGTGAAGGCAAGGAGCTATATGGCCACGCCGCGTGACAACGCGCTCGGGATGCTGTCGAAGGCGGAGAGCGACCTCTTCGCCGCCCGCGCCGTTCTGGCGACTGGTCGCGCAATGGACATTGTCTGCTTTCATGCTCAACAGGCGGCTGAAAAAAGCATCAAGGCTGTGCTGGCCTCACGAGAGATTGAATATCCCTGGACGCACAATCTGAGGCAGTTGATTGATCTTGCAGCGCCGCACCTGCCGGCTCTTGAGGAACGACAGTAGGAAGTAGTGATGTTGACACCGTTTGCCGTTGAGCTCCGATACGATTTTGAGTTTGAGCCATCTCGTGAGACGGCGGAAGCAGCAGTTGCGGCGGCGGAGGGAGTATACGAACTGGCCAGAGGCTTTCTGCGATGAACTTCTCAATACCTGTACTCACACTCATCATGCTGGCGCCGGTGATCGGCGCGGCCATCATTCTGATCACGCCGCGCGAACGGACCGACATCATCAAGACGGTCGCCGCAAGCGCTTTTGCGGTGTCGCTGCTGTTGTCCTTCTTCGTGTTTGCCGGCTACGACCGCGCGGTGGGCGGCCTTCAGTTCGCCGAGCAAACGAGCTGGATTCCCGAGCTGGGCATCGGCTATCACGTGGCCGTTGACGGCTTCAGCGCGCCCATGCTGCTGCTCACGGCCATCGTGGCCTTCTGCGCCGTGCTGGTGTCGTGGAAGCTGGACGACCGGCCGCGCGAGTTCTTCAGCTTTTTGCTGATGCTGGTGGCCGGCGTGTTCGGCGCGTTCATGTCGCTTGACATCTTCCTCTTCCTCATCTTCTACGAGCTAGTGCTTTTCCCCGTTTATGTGCTCATCGCAGGGTGGGGCAGCAAGAACCGCGAATACGCGGCCATGAAGCTGACCATCTACCTGTTCGTTGGCTCGCTGGTCGCCATCGTCGGCCTGCTGGTGGTGTACTTCCAGGCCGGCGCCTCTTTCGATTTCGTCAAGCTGCAACAGGGCGTGCTGGCCCTCGCGCCTGAACAGTTCGAGCAAATCAAGCCCTGGTTCATTGCTATCTTCATCGGCTTCGGCGTGCTGGCCTCTATCTGGCCGCTGCACAACTGGTCGCCCGACGGTTACGCCGCCGCGCCCACCGCCGTCTCGATGCTGCATGGCGGCGTGCTCAAGGCCACCGGCGCTTACGCTGCGCTGCGCTTCGGCGTGCAGCTTATGCCCGAAGCGGCTCAGTATTACCTGCCGGTGATCGTGTTCCTGTGCCTCGCCAATGTGATTTACGCCGGCCTGATCGCCTTTCGCCAGACCGATCTCAAGTACATCATCGGTTTTTCGTCGGTGGCGCACCTCGGCCTGGTCCTGTTGGGCATCGCATCCATGAATGAACTTGGCTTGAACGGGGCCGGCCTGGAGTTGTTCGCCGGCGGCGTGATGACCGGCCTGATGTTCGCCCTGGTCGGCATGATCTACGAGCGCGCCCATCTGCGTGATATCGAAGAACTGAACGGTTTGTTCCGCGTCATGCCGTTGGCAGCCATCGGCTTCGTGATCGGCTCGCTGGCGGCGATGGGTATGCCCGGCCTGCCCGGCTTCCCCGCCGAAGTGATGATCTTCATGGGGTTGTGGCGCGCAGCCGAGACACCCAGCCTGATCTTCTCCGGCCAGCTCAACTGGTGGTTTAGCTGGATCGCAATTGCCGGGGTCCTCACCGTCGTCATCACCGCCGCCTGGACGTTGCGCGTGGCCTACAAAGTCTACTTCAGCGAACCGAAGAATCTCGAACTGCAAAAGCTGCCCGGCCTGGACGCGCTTGAAAAGTTCTCCATCGTCTTCATGTGCGGCGTGCTCATCCTGGTGGGCGTCATGCCCAACACGGTGATGCAGGTGATTCAGGCCGGCGTTCAGACCATCCTGGCTTCACTGACCCGGGCAAGCGGCTAAGGTAAATCAATCATGGCGTACTCTGTTTTTGACCCATCGCATTTTCTCGCTGTCGCGCCGGAGATCGGCCTGACGCTATGGGCATTGGTCATTCTGGCCGTCGACATGTTCTCAGCCCGGCGCATTTCCCGCCGTGCTCTGGGCATTCTGGCCGCGGCCGGCATGGCCGGCGTCCTTGTCCTGTCGCTGTTGATCGCCGCCCCGCCGGCGACTGTTGCGCCTCAGATCGGCGGCGACCCGCGCGCCGTCCTCGGCGGCATGATTCGCCATGACCTGTTCGCGTTTGTCTTCCGCGTCATCTTCATCGTGGCCGGCATTTTGACCTGCCTGGTGTCGATCGACTTCCGCCCGGCCCGCGCCGGCGGCGAATACTACGCCCTGCTCATCCTTGCCACCATGGCGATGGGGCTGATGGCCGCCAGCAACGACCTCATCATGCTATATCTGGCCACCGAGGCGTCGAGCTTTGCGTTGTACCTGCTGGCCGGCTTCATGCGCGATACCCCCCGCAGCGCCGAAGCAGGCATCAAGTATTTCGTGTTCGGCGCGGTCACCTCCACGATCATGCTCTATGGCCTGGCGCTGATCTTCGGCCTGAGCGGCGGGCAAACTCACTATGGCGCAGTGGCGCAGGCCCTTGCCGGCGTCGACACGCGCATGTTGGCCGTGCTGGCCGTGCTGCTTGTCATCGCCGGCTTTGCGTTCAAGACTTCGGCAGTGCCCTTCCATTTCTGGACGCCCGATGTGTATGAAGGCGCGCCTACGCCGTTCGTTGGCTTCCTCAGCACTGCCTCCAAGGCTGCCGGCTTCGCCATCCTGATGCGCTTCCTGCTGTACGTCTTCGAGCCGCCCTTCAGCCAGGCGTCGGTGGTGTGGGTGCAACTGATGCAGCCGTTGGCCATCCTCACCATGTTCCTGGGCAATCTGCTGGCGATCACACAAAGCAACATCAAGCGCATGCTGGCGTATTCCAGCATCGCCCAGGCCGGCTACATGCTGATCGGCGTCACCGCGTTCGGCTTTGCCTACAGCCGGCAGTCGCCCGAAGCCGCCGCCGACGCAGTGGCGGCCGTGATCTTCTACGCAGCCACCTACATGCTTACCAACGTCGGCGCATTCGCCGTCGTCAGCATCGTTTCGCAGCGCGTGGGCAGCGAGCAGATCAGCGCCTTCAACGGCCTGGGCCGTCGAGCGCCTTATACAGCGCTTGGCATGACGGCCGCGCTGCTCAGCCTGCTCGGCGCGCCGCCGCTGGTGGGATTTGTGGGCAAACTGTTCCTGTTCCGCGCCGCCATCAGCGACGACCTGGTGCTGCTGGTGGCTATGGGCGTGGTCAATGTGCTCATCTCGGTGTTTTACTACCTGGGCATCGTGCGCGCCATGTACGTCGAGCGATCGCCTGATGACGAACAGCCGATTCGGACGCCGGCTGCGACTGGCTGGGTTGTGCTGGTGTCCAGCGCCGCCATTTTGTTCATCACAGTCGCTTCCACTCAGTTCTGGTCTATTGCCCTGGACGCGGCCAAAGCACTGTTGAACTGACCTTCGCTATGCTAAAATGCGCTGGCTTGGTCTATGGGAAACGACAGAGAATCGCCGATCGTGTTGCTAATTAGAGCGTTGCCGCCGGCAATTGTGGGCGCAATGGTTTTCCAGATCGCAATTGTGGTTGGTGGTTTGGTGCTGGGGGCGATATTGCTCGGCTTGTTTCTCGATGTTCAACTGGGCACGCGCCCGTTGCTGACATTGGGTCTGGGCATAGCTAGTCTTCCGCTGTCTGTCTGGCTGACCTATCGCATTGCGTTGCGCACTATCGCCAGGGCACGCGCGGCGTACGAGGCGCATGTCCGGAACAAGGCGAAAGCCGGCCAAAACGACACCTCTGCCGCGAACCAGGCGGGCGCACTGCCGGCCTCGCGGTAACATCCTGACTCCACGAGACGCACATACACATGAAACCAAGAACGATCCTGATCCTTGCCTTTCTGATCTTTGCGTGTGTGATCGCCTGCATGTTGGGCAACTTCGGCAACGGTGTTCCTATCCCGATTAATGGACAAGATGTGATCTTCAAGGCCTTCGTGCCGAAGATCGTCGTGCCGGCCGAGATCATCGGCGAGCCGTGGTTCGAGATTGCCGGTGTCAAGATCGGCCTGTACAACACGCTGCTCACGACCCTGATCGTCGACGCCGTCATCATCGTGCTGGTGCTGCTGGGCCGGCGCGGCCTGGGCGGCATGAAGCCCGGCAACTGGTTCGCCAACGCCTGGGAAAGCTACATTGAATTGCTTCATCAGCGCTTCATTGTCCCGACCCTGGGGCCGCGCGCCAAAACTGTTCTGCCGCTGGCTGTGACGCTCTTCACCTTCGTGTTGATCGCCAGCCTGTTCGAGGTCATCCCCGGCCACGAATCCATCGGCCCCATCGAGCGACCGCACAAGGGCACGGGCTATTGCATGGTCGAGGTGGGCGGCGTCGGCCTGATCACCGGCCAGCCGGTGGAAGAGGGCTGCCCGCCGCCGACTTTGGGCTCTGTCGCCGGCGAAGCCCAGGCCGCCCTGGCCACTGACGTAACTACCGCTGAAGGCAATGCTGACTCCGGCTTCATCGTGTTGCCGGTGATGCGCCGGCCAACCTCTGACCTGAGCACGACCCTGGCACTGGCCCTGATCGCTTTCCTCTTCGTCGAAATCCAGGGCATTCGCGCCAACGGCGGCCACTACTTCGAGCGCTTCTTCAACTTCGGCGCGCTGCGCCGGGGTGGCGCAACCGGCGGCATGTCCGGCTTCATCAACTACATCCAGTTCGCCGTCGGCTTCCTGGAGCTGTTGTCGGAGTTCATCCGCATCATCTCCTTCTCCTTCCGTCTTTTCGGCAACATGTTCGCCGGCACGGTGCTTGTGTTCGTCATGTCGTTCATCCTGCCCTTTGTGATGCCGACCATCTTCATGGCTTTCGAGGTCGCGGTCGCCGTCATTCAGGCCTTCGTCTTCATGATGTTGCTGGTGGTGTTCACCTCGCTCGCTGTGGCGCACACCGAACACTAGTCGATTTTGGATTTCAGATTTCAGATTTTGGATTCGTCGTCCTTTCGGTCTTTTGCCCGATCCCGGATCCAGAGTCAAAAGTCGCTAATCGTCAATCGACAATTGTCAATTTCAAATCGCTAATCAAAAATCGCAAATCGGAGAGAGTGTCATGGATCAACAAGCTGCAAACGAACTGGGCAAGCTGATCGGCGCGGGTATCGCCGGCGGCGCAGGCATGATTGGCCCCGGCATTGGCATCGGCCTGGCCGGCCTCGGCGCGCTCATCTCGATGGGCCGCAATCCCGAGGTCACCTCGACCCTGCAAACCTACATGATTCTGGTCATTGCCTTTGCAGAAGCGCTCGCCATCTTCGCCCTGGTGATCGCCTTCCTGCTGTTGTTCGCCATCTAGCCCTAGATAGAAACCGTCACAGAGGTGTACCCTTGAACTTCCTGGCTATTTCCCAAGTGATGGCCGAAAGCGGCGGCAGCGGAGATGTTCTCGGCAACCTGGGCATCAACTCCTTCCTGCTGGTCGCCCAGATCCTCAACTTCATCTTGTTGCTGCTTTTCCTCAATCCGCTCATGATCAAGCCGATCATGCGCGGCCTGGAGAATCGCCGCAAGCGTATTGAAGAAAGCCTGGCCAACGCTGCCAAAGCTGATGAGCGGCTGGCCAATGTCGAGAAAGACTATCAGGCCAAAATGGCCGAGGCCGAGGCTGCAGCCGCGAAGATTCGCGCCGAGGCGCTGCAGGGCGCGCAAGCCGAACTCGATAATCTGCGCAAGGCTGCCCTGGCCGATGCCGATCGCATCCGCGAGCAGGCTCGTGTGGACGCGATCGCTGAGCGCAACCAGACGTTGGCCCAGTTGCGCACACAGGTCGCCGCGTTGGCAATGGCTGCCGCCAACAAGGTGATCGGCGATTCGCTTGACGCGCAGCGCCAGCAGGCGCTTATCAATGATTTCTTCAGCAAGGTGCCAGCCGGCATGGTGAGCGATGCCAGGGCGGATGGAGCCGCTGTCGTGGTGACGAGCGCGCTGCCGCTGTCTGCCGATGAGCAAGCCCGCATCAAGGCCGATCTGGCTCAGCAGCTTGGTCAGATCGGCGCGTTGACTTTTGAGGTCGATCCGGCCATCTTGGGTGGGTTGGTCGTGCGCGTCGGTGACAAGATCATCGACGGCAGCGTGGCCGGGCGCATGGGCGCGCTTCGCCAGTCGCTGGGCGCATAAAGTCAAGCGCACATAGCAGATTGTAGAAAAGCCGGCGTCAGCAAATTGATCGTTGACGCCGGCTTTCTCTTTTTTGTTCCGGCCTGGCCGAAGTCTTTTAGATAACGCTCACACGCTAAGCTTTCTTCGTCCCCTTCTCGACCTTTGCCCAGGTGTCCTTCAGTGTCACCGTGCGATTGAACACCAGCCTGTCTGGTGTTGAGTCGGGATCGAGGCAGAAATAGCCCTGGCGCATGAACTGAAAGCGGTGAATGCCGTCCTGGTACTGTGGGTCTGGCGAAAGGTCGGCCAGCGACGGTTCGGCCTTGCAACCGGTCAGCACGGTCAATGAATTCAGGTTGAGATTGGCAGTGTAGTCCTGGCCGGCCGGCGCATCTTCCGGGTCCGGCCTGGCGAACAATTGCTCGTACAGGCGCACTTCTGCGTCCACTGCGTGCGTCGCCGACACCCAGTGCAATGTGCCCTGCACCTTGCGCCCGTCCGGCGTTACACCGCTGGCCGACTCGGGGTCGTACACACAGCGCAACTCGATCACGTTGCCGGCGGCGTCTTTGATTGCCTCGCGGCAGGTGATGTAGTAGCCGTGCTTCAGCCGCACCTCGCGCCCCGGCCCCAGCCGGAACCAGCCCTTCGGCGCATCCTCGCGATAGTCGTCTTGCTCGATGTACAGCTCGCCCGAAAACGGCATCTTGCGCGTGCCCGCACTTGGGTCTTCGGGGTTGTTCTCCGCGTCCACCCACTCAATCTTGCCGGCCGGCCAGTTTTCGATCACCACCTTCAGGGGTTTCAGCACCACCATCACGCGCCGAGCGCGCTTGTTCAGGTCGTCGCGCACGCATGCCTCCAGCAGCCCATAGTCAACCACGCTATTGGCTTTGGCCACGCCGATGCGATTGCAGAAATCGCGGATCGCTTCCGGCGTATAGCCGCGTCGGCGCAGCCCGCAAATCGTCGGCATACGCGGGTCGTCCCAGCCGCGCACAATCCCGCGCTTCACCAAGTCGATCAGCTTACGCTTGCTCATCAAGGTGTAGGTCAGGTTCAGCCGGGCGAATTCGATCTGTTGCGGGTGGTACACGCCCAACGCATCGAGGCACCAATCGTACAGTGGCCGATGCGCCTCAAATTCCAGCGTGCAGATCGAGTGGGTGATGCCTTCGATCGAGTCGGATTGCCCGTGCGCCCAGTCGTACATCGGGTAGATGCTCCACTTGTCGCCGGTGCGATGATGCGTGGCGCGCAGGATGCGATACAACACCGGGTCGCGCATATTCAGGTTGCCCGAGGCCATATCGATTTTGGCGCGCAGTGTGCGCGATCCATCGGGAAACTCGCCCCGCCGCATGCGCTCGAACAGGTCCAGATTCTCCTCGACCGAACGATTGCGATAGGGGCTTTCGCGCCCCGGCTCGGTAAGCGTGCCGCGATACTCGCGGATTTCATCTGCGCTCAGGTCGCACACATACGCTTTGCCGGCCTTGATCAATTGCACCGCCCATTCGTACAACTGGTCAAAGTAGTCCGAGGCAAAAAAAAGCCGGTCTTCCCAGTCTGCGCCCAGCCAGCGCACATCCTCCATGATGGCGTCTACGTACTCCTGCTCTTCTTTGGTTGGATTGGTGTCGTCGAAGCGCAGGTTGAACTTGCCGCCGTGGTCGCGCGCGATGCCGTAGTTCAAGTTGATGGACTTAGCGTGGCCGATGTGCAGATAGCCGTTCGGCTCTGGCGGGAAACGGGTGTGCACGCGCCCCCCAAAGCGTCCGGTGCGGTTGTCTTCGTCGATCAGATCGCGGATGAAATCTTTCGGCGATATTGAGGCCGTGTTCGGGTTTGTGGCTGTTTCGTCGGTGGGCATAGTCCAGCAAGCTCTCTTCTGTTCGGGTTGGCGGTGATTATAGAACACGCAGATGTGGTGTTCTATGCTGTGCGCCGCAGCGCGAAAATGCGCGGATATAAACCACCCAGTTCCACTCGCAGCACGCTGTCAACAGCCCAGGCATGGCCTGCGCCCAGCAACGACTCCATCAGCCGCATCTCATGCGTGATGACGACAAAACGCGCTCCCGGCCTGGCTACCCGCGCCGCTTCGTCGAGGATGCGTGGATACAACGCCACGTTTTGCTCATGCGACCCCACCAGATGACCGAACGGTAAATCGGCGCATAGCGCATCGACACTGCCACTCGCCAACGGCAACGCGCGCGCGTCGCATTGCCACAGCATGGCCGTGAAGCCACTGGCCGTCAGATTCCGTCGCGCGCAGTCGAGCGCCGCCGGGCTGATATCGCACCCCACCGCCAGCCGTGCCGGACCCCACGCCAGCCGTTCGATCAACAGTGAGCCGGACCCGCAGGCCAGATTGACGAACACATCCTGCGCCGAGGGCTGCGTCAGTAGCGCCATCGCGTGCGCCACCGCCGCGTTCAGCGCGCCTTCGAAATTGCACACCCGCCATGCGCGCGTGGCCAGAGGGCGCGGCGACAGCCGCACCAACACGTCCCATCCGCCAACCCCTTTGCTGTTTCCGCGCGCCGCCCGCACCCGGATGACCAGGTCGCCTTCCGTCTCCGCCACAGGCAGATTCGTCCGCTGCGATAACTCGCGCTTCAGCCGCGTCATCACGGTCGAGTCCGAGCCGGCCGCGCTGAGGTAAAGTGATCGATAGGCGTCGGGTTGCGTGCTGCGCGCCAGCGCGATCATCGACAGCATGGCGCGAAAGTGTTCGTCGCCCAGCAAGGCTTTTGGTCGTGGCACGGCGAAGTGCTTCATCACGTAGACGGCCTGCGCTGTCTTTAACTCCAGCAGCGCGCGCAAATTCCCGCTATAGGTGAACTGCACAACGCCGGCCGGCGTCTGATCCGCTGGTAATCGCCGCAGCGTGACGCGCGCGCCCAGTTTCGTGCGCAGTTCCTGGCGGACGATCTCTTCCAGTCCTTCGGCCACGTCGGCCTCGCACAGGTGAACGACAGATTTGGTGGTCATGGTGTCTTTGCGGGATAATGATGCCGATGAGCGATCTGAACTCTCTCACCCTGAACGCGGCATTGAACCAGGCGGTGGAGTGGCTCACTGCTGCTGAATACGCCCAGGCAGTCGCGCGTTGCGAGGACTTATTATCCTCTTATCCAGACGCGGTGCGCGTGTTGAGCGTCCGCGCACGCGCGTTGCAAGCGATGGGCGAGACGGCGCGCGCCGCTCAAGATTATTCGCGCGTCCTCGAGATCACCCCGGCCGACGAGCAATCCCTGTCCGGCCTCATGCGCTGCCAGTTGCGTTTCGGCCAGAAGCGCGAGGCCGTTCTCACAGCCCGGCAGTTGCTGGATTACGACACGGGCTATGTCGATGCCGCACGCCTGGCGAGAGAGGCCGGAGCCGATGTCAGCGTGGCCGGCCGCGTGTTGCGCGTTCGCCAGCGTTTCGCAGCCGGCTTCACCAATCAGGCGATTGCCGACTTGCGCGTCATGCTCGACGCCGCCCCCGACCGCGCAGACCTGCAAGTGATCCTGGCCGAGATGCTGTGGCGCGCCGGCCTGCGCGTCACAACCGTCGAACTGTGCCAGACCATTCTCGATGCGCAGCCCGATTGTCTGAACGCCAACGTCATCCTTTATGCGTTGTGGTCGCACATGGGATCGACCAGCATGAGCGCCGTCTATTTGCAGGCGGTGACCCGGCTCGACCCCGATTTCCGAGAGACAGCCGCCTGGCTGGGCGATCGCTCACCCATCCCGGTCTGCGATGTGCCAGCTTCGATTGATCTCACCCGTCGCCAGACCTTTGGCGGCGCTGAAGACGATGAGCGCGATCGTTCGGCATGGGTGGACTTGCTCATTTCGTCGGCGGCGCCTCAGACGCCGGGCGATGTTGTTCCCGCCCATGTGGATGCAGCCCAGGTGTCGGCGTCGGCCGGCATTGCGTGGCATGATCGGCCAGATCATGCTCAGGACGATCTCGACGCTGAGGAAATAGCGCAGCTTTCCCCCGGCGATGCCCAGGTCGTCTTCCCGCCGTCGCCGCTCGATTGGCAGCCGGGGGGCGAAGACGATGCTGCGGCGCAGGCTGATGTCTCTGGCAGTGACACTGAGGAAGTGTTGCCGGCCTGGCTCAATGGCATGCGCGAGCAGAGCCGGCCTCTCAGCGAATCGGATTGGGAGGCGGTTACTCCCGCTGAAGGCCGCGACGCGATCGGCCATGAAGCGGCACAATCAGCGGCTGAATTCGTGCCCATGGTGTCGCCCCCCTCGCGACCTGTGCCGGCGCCAGATATTGGGGCGAGCTTCACACCGCTGGAATGGCAACCCGCCGAGCCGGCCCAGCCGGCTGAAGCAGCGGCCGCAGCGACTGTTGCCCCGAGCAGCCCCGATGGTGATGAACCATCGGCGCCCATCGCGCCGGTGGTTGGGGACAGTGTTATGGAACAAAGCGCCGACAAGCCAGCAGCGCGACCGCGCGTCAGGGGCAAAGCGCATCCGGGCAAAGTGAAAGCGTCCGCAGAACATTTGCTATCATTGGCCCGCCGATCTATGGAAGCGGCAGACTACGCCCAGGCGGCTCAGCACTATGCCCAGCTCGTAGCGGCAGGCAAAAAGCTGGACGAAGTCCTGGCTGATCTTGATGCGGCGACACACGCCTATCCCGATGTGCCGGATTTCCACAGCTTGTTGGGCCGGGTCTACACGCGCAAAGGCGATGTGAGCGCCGCACTGGCCGCCTATCAACGGGCGTTGAGATTGAAGTCCTGATGGCCGCCGGCGGCTTCAACCGCTGGCGCCTTAATAAGCAAGACCAAGGAGAATCATGGCAATTGAGCGCACTCTCATCATTGTCAAACCCGACGGCGTGCAGCGCGCGCTGGTGGGCCAGGTGATCGCGCGATTCGAATCTCGAGGCCTGCGGATCACCGGCCTCAAGCTCATGCGCATCTCGCGCGAACTGGCTGAAGACCACTATGCCGAGCACAAGGGCAAGCCATTCTATGAGGGCACGGTCACCTACATGACGTCCGCGCCGGTGGTCGTCATGGTTTTGGAAGGCCCCGACGCTATCGCGGCGGCGCGGGCGACGATGGGCGCCACCAATCCGCTGAACGCGCAACCCGGCACCATTCGCGCCGACTTCGGCTTGAACATCTCGCGCAACATCGTGCATGGCTCAGACAAGCCCGAGACGGCCGAGCGCGAAATCAACCTGTACTTCAAGCCGGAGGAGTTGCTGAGCTACGAGCGCGCCGGCGACGCCTGGCTGACGGAGTGACATGGTTCGCACCCGTTTCGCTCCATCGCCCACCGGCGAACTGCACATCGGCGGCGTTCGCACCGCGCTGTTTTCGTGGCTGGCAGCCAAACATGCCGGCGGGCAATTCTTCATCCGCCTGGAAGACACCGATCAGCGCCGCTATGTGCCCGGGTCGGGTCGGCGCATTCTCGAAACGTTCGACTGGCTCGGCATTGAGCTGGATGGCGGGCCAGATCACGCCACGCTGCGGCAGATGAAGACCAACGAGGACTATCCCGGCGCGCTGGAAGACGGCAGCTATCGGGGCATTCCCGGCCCGTTTGTGCAATCACAGCGCTTGCCGCTCTACAGACAATGGGCCGAATGGCTGATCGAGCATGGCTACGCCTATCGCGCCAACGAAACGCCGGAAGAACTCGACCGAATGCGCAAGGACGCCGAAGCGCGACGCGAGACATTCCTTTTCCGCGAGCACATGCGCCTGCGACCCGACATCGACCCGAACCAGCCACACGTGATTCGCATGCGCGTCCCGCGTGAAGGCGTGACACGCTTTCATGATCTCATCAAAGGTGATGTGGCTTTCGACAATGCTCTGATCGACGAGCAGGTGCTGCTCAAGGCTGACGGATATCCCACCTATCACCTTGCGGTGGTCGTGGACGATCACTTGCAGGGCGTCACGCACGCCATTCGCGCTGATGAATGGCTGCCCAGCACGCCCAAACACCTGTTGCTGTACCAGTACTTCGGGTGGGAACCGCCTCTGTTTGCTCACGTGCCAAACGTGCGCGGCGAGGACGGCAAGAAGCTCAGCAAACGCCATGGCGCCACCAGCGTGTTCGATCTGCGCGACAAGGGATATATCCGCGAAGCCATCCTCAACTTCCTGGCGCTGCTGGGCTGGGCGCCGGGCGGTGGGGACGAGCAGAACGTCTTCACAGTCGATGAATTGATCGAGAAGTTCTCGCTCGACCATGTGGGCAGTTCGCCGGCTGTGTTCAGCGACGACAAACTGGATTGGCTGAACGGCGTGCACATCCGCCGCCTGCCGGCAGAGGAGCTGGCACGGCGCCTGCAATCCTTCGTCGAGCGCGACGGGATCGTTCTGGACACGCCGGAGAAGCAAGACAAATTCAGGCGAGCCATGCCGCTCATCCAGGAGCGGCTGAAGACGCTCACCGAAGCGACGCCGCTGATCGATTTCCTGTTTCAGGATATTCCCACGCCGCCCAAAGACGCGCTGATCGGCCCGAAGATGGAACAGCATCTGTCGCTGTACGCGCTGCGAGAGGCTCGCCGCGTGCTCGAATCGCTGCCGATATTCGAGGATAAGCCGATGGAGGCGGCCATGCGTGCCCTGTGCGATGAGCTAAAGCTCAAACCTACACAGTTGTTCACCATCGTGCGCAATGCCGTCACAGGCAAGAGCGTGACGCCGCCCTTGTTTGGGACGATTGCCATTCTGGGTCGCGAAGTCGCGTTGGAACGGCTGGATCGCGCGATTGCTGTTTTGAGCCATTGACACCCTATCTGCTCTGACAGGTGGATGACAGGATGATGCCGGGCGCGTCACGCATGATCGTCCACAGGCAAGCGCGTCGCTGCCCACCCGGCAAATAAGCATTCTTGACCGAACATGCCAATGAACCAATCCGAACTTCTCGACATTATTGGGCGCGCTGTCGGCGCTGTGCGCGCTGTGTCAGACCGGCCCTGGCGTATCCTCGTGGTGCTCGGCAGCGGGCTTGGATCGCTGGCCGATGAGGTGTCGGGCGCCATTCGCATCCCCTTTCACGACATCCCCGGCTTTGCCCGCTCTACTGCGCCGGGGCATGGCGGGCGGTTTGTCATCGGCGATCTGTTTGGCCTGCCGGTGGCGATCATGCAGGGCCGGGTTCACTTCTACGAGGGCTATCCGTTGTGGCAGGTGACGCTGCCGGTGCGTGTGGCCCGCGCGATGGGCGCGCATACCATGATTGTGACCAATGCCGCCGGCGGTATCAACCGTGCCTTCAACGCCGGCGACGTGATGCTCATTACTGACCACATCAACCTGCTCGGCCTGACCGGGGCCAATCCGCTCATCGGCCCGAACGTTGATTCGCTGGGCATTCGCTTTCCGAACATGATCAATGCCTATGACCCAGATCTGCGCCGGCACGCGGCCGAGGTGGCCCGCCAGGAAGGGATCGATCTGAAGGAAGGCGTATATGCGGGTCTGTCTGGCCCAACCTTCGAGACGCCGGCCGAAGTGCGCTTCTTGCGGGCGATCGGCGCCGATGCCGTGGGCATGTCCACCGTCAATGAGGTCGTGGTGGCGCGGCACGCCGGTATGCGCGCGCTCGGGTTCAGCGGCATCACCAATGTCGCCCGGCTGAGCGCGGATGAAGGCGAGCCGCCTTCGCACGAAGAGGTGCTGCAAGCCGGCAAGGTGATCGCGCCCAAGCTGCTCGCCATCATTCGTGGCGTGCTCAGAAAAATGACAGCTGATAGCGAGTGGCGGGCAGCTCATAGCTGACATGGAGATCATTCCCCAGCTCATCAAGAACTACGCCACTGTGCTGTATGCCGTGTGCGGCATCGCCTGCGCGTACTTTGTGTTTACCGGTCTGGCGTCGCTGCGCGAGCTCCAACGCGCCGTCTTCCGGCTCGAACGCAGCGCGGTTATGTCGCGTGCGGTCGGCGCCTGGCTGAAGGCCCTGCTGTGCATCGTGGCCGCAGGCGTCGTGTTCGCCATTTCGGCGCTCGCGCCGGCCCGAACCGCCAATTCGCTGTTGGGTGATTCGGATGCGACGCCCAATGGCGTCGCGCCGGCTACCTCGATGCCCACGGCTGAAATCAGCGCTGCCGACATGACGCAGGCGGCTGTTGCGCCGACTGTCATCGTCATCATTGTGGATGGCACGCCGGAGCCTGTGGAGACAACCGAAACTCTTGCCGCCGCTGGGCCAGATGCAGCCGTTGCGGCGCCAGCGCCCACTGCCGACTCTAACACTCAGCCGGCGCATGCGCCGACATTCGCCCCGGAGCCAACTGCCACCGAATCACCGACGCCCACGCCTGAAGAAATCGCGCAGCCTGCTATCCCCATCGATTGCAGCAGCCCCGACGCGCAGATCTACAGCCCGGTAGCCAATGAGACTGTCACCGGCGCCTACACGGTGCGCGGCACTGCTGTTGTCGAAGCCGGCGGCTTCTACAAGCTCGAAATCCTCATGCCGGGGGCTGTCCAGTGGTCGTTCATGGGGCGCGGCGACAGCACTGTGCAGAATGGAGAGCTGCTCTCCAACTTCAACTTCAGCGCCATCCCGCCCGGCGTGTATGCCTTTCGTCTGGTGACCGTTCAGGCCAACTCCAACATCGCCGCGATTTGCCAGATACCCATTGCCATCGGACAATGAACGTATGCACATTCGCGCCGCTGATCTTGCCGATGTCGAGAACATCCTGGCGCTCGACCACAGCTATCTGACGGACCATGTCTGGCAGATGAGCGGGCCGGCCGGCGTTCGCCAGACCGGCAGCCGGGATCTGACCATGGGCGAGTACACCGCCACCTTTCGGCTGGCCTGCCTGCCCCGGCAACTGCAAGTGCCCTATCCGCATGATGCCCGGACGCTTCGCCGCATTTTGCATCGCTGCGATCACGTGTGGGTGGCGCTCGGCGACAGCGTTTCCGATCTGATGGGCTATATCGGCCTCGCTCTGGTTCCCTGGCAGAACACGGGCTGGATTCCGTGTCTGGCCGTAGCGCCGGCGCTGCGGCGGCGCGGCATCGCCACGCAATTGCTCAAGACCGCCACAGCCCAGGCAAAATCTGACGGCTTACACAGTGTTACCATGGATGTGCAGACGAAGAACTACCCGGCCACGCGCTTCTGCCAGACGCGCGGCTTCCGGCTGGCCGGCTATTCCGACAATTACTACAGCGCCAGCGACATCGCGTTGTTCTTCGCATATAGAATCCGCTGATTGGATTGGGCGATGGCTGACCTGCTGAACAACATCCTGGGCGGTGTGACGTTGCTGAATCGCATCGTCACCACGGGCATTCTCATCACCGCGTTTGCGCTCATCATCTACATCGGGCTATACAATCGGCGCAGCCGCATCGCCCGATCCTTTGCCGCGCTGCTGGCGTGTTTGATCGGCACGTATCTGGGCGACCTGCTGGCCCAGATTTCCACGCCGCCGCCGCACCTTTGGCTGCGCCTGCAATGGATTGGAATTGCCTTCATCCCCGCTGCCGCGCTCAGCCTGTCTGACACGTTGCTGAGCGCAACGGGCGATGTCTCTCCCACGCGGCGGATAGCGGCCCGCGCCGGCTATGCAGCCGGGCTGGTTGTCTTTTTGCTGGTTGCGTTCACCACGCTGGTGGCGACACCGGGCATGGCAGACTCTGACCTGCAACATCTGACGCCAGGGCCGCTGTTCTTCCCGTTTACACTGTACTATTTCGGGAGCCTTGGCTGGGCGGCCTACAATGTCATCGAAGCGCGCCGGCGCTCGCTGACAGCCACCAGCAAGCGCCGCATGACCTACTTCGCGCTGGCGTTCCCCGCGCCGGTGCTGGGCACGTTTCCCTACCTCCTGCCCGTTGGGTGGCCGCAGGGGCTTCCGTTGCTCGTACCCTGGTCGGCGATTCTGCTAGTCAACATGGGCGTCGGCGCAGCCATCACCTTCATGGGCTACACCGTCGCCTATTACGGCGCCAGCGCGCCCGATCGCGTCATCAAGCGGCGATTGATCAAGTACCTGATTCGCGGGCCGCTGCTGGCGGCTATGGTCATCACGGCGCTGGCGCTGAGCACCCGCATTCAGAAGTGGTTCGGGTTGCCCGGCGAGATCGTTGGCCTGGTTGCCGCAGCCACCATCATCTTGTTGACGCAATTGTTCATCGTCACGCTTCAGCCCACGCTCGACCGGCTGATTGCCGGCGACGACGCCGGCGAGGTCAAGCGTTTGCAACAGTTCAGCGAGCGGCTGATGACGGTGTCTGACCTGACACAATTTCTCGAGAACATCCTAGCCGCGCTGTGCGATCTCCTGCGCGCGCGCACGGCCTTCATCATGCAGATCGTCACGGCCGGCGACAATGAGCCGATGCTGGTGTCGATCGGCAACGTGGACCTGAGCCAACTGGCGCCACCCGACGCGGTTCGCTCTGCGCTGCATCGCGCCAACGGCAAGCCGCCTGTGGCCGGCGAATCCTCCCTCGGCGCGCACTCGCCCGCGTTCGTCGGCGAGAGCCAGCGTGAAGCATTGCGCACGTTCGAACTGGAGCACGACTTTATCCAGTGGAACGATTACTGGCTGATTCCGTTGCGCGCCCGCGAACGTGACGGTGGCGCCGAGGGGCGGATCGCTGAGGCGAACGGCGCAACAGATGATGGCAACCACAGCAGCGGGCCGGCAGTTCTGGGTGTTATCGGCCTGGTTGCCCGCGCGCCTGATCTGACTGACGAAGAGCGACAGGGCGTGGCCTTGCTCGTTGCTCAGACCGCTCGCGCGTTGGAAGACGCCATCAAGCAACAACGCGCCTTCGAAGCGCTGGAGCGCATCATTCCCGAGGCCGAGGACATGCAGCGCCGCATGGCCGAAACGCGCAATCCGGCTGCGCCCACTGTGGCCGACTTTGAGCTGACGCCCGAAGGCTATGATGATTTCACGCATCTGGTGCGTGATGCTCTCAGCCATTACTGGGGCGGCCCCAGGCTGGCCAACTCGCCGCTGATGAATCTGAAGATCGTCGCTGACGCCATGCAGGCCAACAACGGCAACGCCACACGCGCCTTGCGGGCTGTGCTGACTGACGCGATCGAGCGCCTCAAGCCCGATGGCGCGCGGAGTATGACGGCTACCGAGTGGCTGCTGTACAACATCCTGGAAATGAAGATCATCCAGGGCCAGCGCGTGCGCGATGTGGCTCGCAAACTTGTGATGAGCGAGAGCGACCTGTATCGCAAACAGCGCGCCGCGTTTGAAGAGGTCGCTCGCATCGTCATGGACATGGAACGCGAGGCGCGCGAGCGTGAGCTGAAGAACAAGCCGAATCCTGCCACCGACAGGGCAGAGGCTGATCCCCGTTCGTAACATGTGGGGCAATCCGCATGTAGGGCAAGCCGCCAGGCTTGACGGCGCCAGCATCGCCGGGCTTGCCAGGCCGCTTGCCCACCGCGCGCGACCGGCTACAATCGGCAAAGCCTCGATCATTTCCGAATCCAAGGCAGGAGTCACATCATGAAGAAAGCCCTGATTGTCTACGGCGGATGGGACGGCCACGAGCCGGTCCAAGTGTCTCAGTTGTGCGAAGCCGCGTTGAAGCGCAACGGATTTGAGGTCGAAATGTCCGACACGCTCGACGCATTCCTCGACGGCGAGAAACTCAAGCGACTGGACCTCATCGTCCCGGTCTGGACGATGGGTTCGATCAAGCGCGAACAACTTGTACCCGTTCTGGAAGCGGTGCAGAGCGGCGTGGGTATTGCAGGGTGCCACGGTGGTATGTGCGATGCATTTCGCCAGGAAACTGAGTGGCAGTTCATGTGCGGCGGGCAGTGGGTGGCCCATCCGGGCAACGATGGCCGGCTGTACACTGTCGAGATCATCGACCAGAATCCCATCACGCAGGGGCTGACCGACTTTGAGGTGCGCTCAGAGAAGTATTACATGCACGTCGACCCGGCCATTCGCGTCATGGCGATCACGCGCTTCGAGGACTATGGCGACGCCATCATGCCCGTCACGTGGACCAAGACCTACGGCCAGGGCCGCGTCTTTTACACCTCGCTCGGCCACCATGCTGATATCGTGGCCATGCCGCAAACCATGCAGATGCTGGAGCGGGGCATGATGTGGGCCGCCGGCCAGTGGCAGACCGATATGGGCATCCCGTTCGCGCAGGCTTATTGCCGTTGAACTGCGCCCCCGGCCTGTCGCGCGGAGATGGGGTATGGGCGCTGTCCGTATCCTCGGTCACGTGAAGGTCTACGCTGAGCCGGGGCGCTATGGCGGCTGGCCGGCCAACCACGGCATCTGGCGCTGGGGCGATGAGATCCTCGTCGGCTTCCAGCTCGGGTATCACAAAGAACAGGCCGGCCACACCATTGACTGGACGCGCCCCATCCGGAAGGTGTTTGCGCGCAGCCATGACGGAGGCGAAACGTGGACGCTGGAAGACACGCTGCCCGATGCGCTGGACAATTTGGTGGATCGCCCCGGCGCGCCGGACACGCCCCATCATCGCGCGGCGCTGTGCCCTGGCGGGATTGACTTCAGCCATCCCGATTTCGTGATGACGTTCAGCCATGCCGATTTCCACGTCGGGCCATCGCGCTTCTGGGTGTCGTATGATCGCGGCCATGGCTGGGCCGGCCCATTTCGCTTGCCCGACATGGGCACACAGGGCGTCGCCGCCCGCACCGATTATCGGGTGACCGGCCCGCAGTCCTGTTTGTTGTTCCTGACCGCCGCGAAAGACGACCGGCGTGAAGGCCGGCCCTTCTGCGCGCGCACGACGGATGGCGGCATCACGTGGGAGTTTGTGGCGTGGATCGGGCCGGCGCCACAGGACGGTTTTGCCATCATGCCCTCATCGTCGCGCCTGGCAAACGGCGATATCCTGACCGCTGTCCGTGCCTGCAACCATCAGACCGGCGCCAGCGCCATCATCGCCTATCGTTCTGCCGACGGGGGGCGCACGTGGCAGCGGGTAACCGACCCGGTGCCCGATCTTGCGCCTGGCAGCAACCCGCCGGCCCTGTTGCGGCTGCGCGATGGTCGGCTGTGCGTCACCTACGGCGTCCGGCATCCGCCCTTCCGCATCTGCGCCAGACTCAGCCGGGACGAGGGGCAGACATGGGGCGAGGAAATCGTGCTGCGCGATGATGGCGCCAATGGCGATTTGGGCTACACGCGCACCGTTCAGCGTGACGATGGCAGCGTCGTGACGGTGTACTACTTCAACGACGCTGCCAGCGGGCCGGAACGCTACATCGGCGCAACCCTCTGGCGCGCAGAGGCTTGAGCGCGCCGCGCGGTGCGTGTCTCGTATTGCGTGTTGCGTATTCTGGTGTCTGCGCTCAGCAAACGCTACCTGCCGCTCGCCACTCGCTACTCAGCACTCATCACTGACTCAGTTCGATCTTTGCCACAAGACCCTTCGGCTCGCCGCCGAGTGGCTGCCCCGGCTGAAGCGCGCTGGGCTGCCATACACCGGCAGCGCGCCGGTCGTCATAGCGCAACACGCTGTGCCGGTCGCTGTCATCGCCCACCACGTCGATGATTTGCTCGCCAAATAGCGGGCTGGTGTAGCCCAGTTGCCGGCGCACTGCCTCGCAGGTGAACGGGATGAAGGGCGAAAGCAGCACGCTCAACGAATCGATCACTCGCGCGGCGACGTATAACTGAGTGGCGGCGCGCGCTTTGTCGCTCTTGATCGTCTTCCACGGCGCTTCTCTGTCCAGGTACTGATTGGTGGCCGTGGCCAGTTCAATCGCTTTGCCCAACGCCTCGCGCAAACGCACGGCGCCTAGCGCTTCGCCCA
Source organism: Thermoflexales bacterium (assembly GCA_034431495.1). GTDB lineage: Bacteria > Chloroflexota > Anaerolineae > J036 > Brachytrichaceae > Roseilinea. The sequence continues at coordinate 6,864 of DAOUDB010000314.1, read as the reverse complement.
CATCGTCGAAAGCCGCCTCGCTCTGGGCCAGAATCGCCCGATCGGCTTCTGACAACTCGCCCGGCGCGGGGATGCGCTGCTCGAAGTTCTTCCAGATCTGAGACAGCGTGCGCTGTGCGAGGTTGCCCCATTTAGCCAACAGCTCGCTGTTGTTGCGCTGCGCGAAGTCGGTCCAGCTCCAGTCGGCGTCTTTGTTCTCCGGCATGATGCTGGTGAGATAGAAGCGCACTGGATCCGCGCCGTATTTGGCAGCCAGGTCGATCACGTCGAGCGACACGCCCAGGCTCTTGCTGAACTTCTGGCCGCCCAGGTTGAGATACTGGTTGGCCGGCACATCGTAGGGCAGGTTGAAGCGCGGCGCTTCTGCTGCGCGCCCGGCTGCGCCGTCCCACGGCTCGCCCAGTTGCCTCATGCCCAGCAGCACAGCCGGCCACAGCACGGTGTGAAACAGGATGTTGTCCTTGCCGATGAAGTTGTAGATCCTGACGTCGCCGGCCTTGCTGTACCAGAAGTCCTGCCACGCCTCGGGCCGGCCCGACAACGCGGCCCACTCCACTGTTGCAGTCAGGTAACCCAGCAGCGCCTCGTACCATACGTAGATGCATTTGCCTTCGGCGTCGGGCAACGGCACGGGGATGCCCCACGTCAGGTCGCGGGTAAAGGCGCGCGGCTCGGCTGTGCCGGCGTAGTGGCGCGAGAAGTCCAGCACGGTGTTGCGCCAGTAGCTGTCCTTGTCCGACAGGTAGGCCAGCAGCGGCTCGCGCAGGGCCGGCAGGTCGAGGAAGTAGTGCTCCGACTCGCGCACCACCGGCGCGCTGCCGTCGATGCGGCTGCGTGGGTTGATGAGCTGTGTGGCATCGAGCAAGTTGCCGCAGTTGTCGCACTGATCGCCGCGCGCCTTGTCGTAGTTGCAAATCGGGCAGGTGCCTTCAACCAGCCGGTCAGGCAGGAACTTGCCCTGAGTCTCCGAGTACAGTTGTTTCTGTTTGGCCTTGAAAAGGCACTCGTTGTCCAGCAAGCGCCGGAACATTTGCTGCGCGATCTGATGGTGATTGCGCGTGTCGGTGTGCGTGAACAGGTCGTAGCTGATGCCGATCGCCTTCTGTGTCTCCAGAAAGCGCGCGTGGAAGTATTCGAATATCTGGCGTGGTGTCTTGCCTTCCTTCTCGGCTCGCACCACGATCGGCGTGCCGTGCGCGTCGCTGCCGCTGACCATGGCCACGCGATTGCCCTTCAGCCGGTGATAGCGCGCAAAGATGTCGGCGGGCAGGTACGCGCCGGCCACGTGCCCTACGTGCAGGTCGCCGTTGGCGTAGGGCCAGGCGACGCAGACCAGGATGTTTTCAGATGCCATTGTCGCATTCCTCTGTTGATGGGTTAGCGAAGGACGAATGACAAACGACCGACGACCGGCGCGTTCGTCCTTCGTCAATCGCCGCCGGTCGTCCAACGAAAAACCGCCCGGCGCGTGCGCGGGCGGTGTGGGTTCAGTCGAGACAAGCAGAAGCTGTCAGCCGATGCGTGTGTCGATCTAGCCCGCGCGCTGAATCACGCCGGGCATAGGCATGGACCATTGGCGCGGCCGATGCTTGCTTGTCATAGTGCGGGGAGTATATCATGCAGGGGCGCGATTCGCCGCAGGGTGGTGCGCCGATTTGCGCGCAGACAGAATTGTAGGGCAAGCCCAGCGGCTTGCCCTGCTTTGCACGACTATTTTCCCCACAGGAAAATGCACCCGCTTTATCCGGCCTTTGCCGGCGTCTGCGCCCGGCTCGCCCTCACCCGCTCCCACGCCGCCCGGATCGCGGCCAGCTCCTCGTCCGTGTCCGGCACTTCGCCATAGTGCGCCGCGATGTAGGCTGTCGTGATGTGGTCGATGTCGGCGCCGGCGCCGGGGAAGGCCTGGCGCAATGCCGGTGCGTAGTCGTTGGGTGTCTGCGCCGGCAGCCGAGGGAAGCCGCGTTTGCCGGCCTCGTGCGCCATGCGCGCGTAGATGCGGCGGATGCTGAGCGCCGCGAGCCAGCGCCGCAGACTCAGCGATTGTCGCAGCCGTTCCAGGCCGCTGATCGGCGCCGCCGGCTCGACCACCTGCAACGATTCGGTGTCGGCCTGTTGCGCCCGTTGCGCGCGTTGCGCCCGCCCGGTGAAGTAGGCCACGAACACAATGAACAGCGCGACAGCCAGGATCACCAGCGCGATGCGCAACGACTCCGGAATGACAATGCCGGCGCTCTGTGATTGTGTCTGCGCCTCGTTCAGCTGCTGAAACATTTCGCCCAGCGACGTGAGGAATGACAGGTTGAGCGGCTCACGGAACAGCATCCGCAGCAGTTCCGATAGCAGCGTTCCGACCAGCATCGCCAGCAGGATCAGCGGCAGCATCAAAATACCGACCAATAGCTGAATGCCGCGTGTCAACGTGTCGCCGGTGACCATTGCTACAGCGATCAGGCTGAGGGCAATGGGGGCGCCGGCGCCCAGGGCAATGCTGCGCCACCACACGCCGTCCATGCGGACGCGCCGGCCCAGCCGGTTCTGATCCACGCGCTCCAGGTGGCTCAACGGCATGGCGAGCACGGCGCCGAAAAGGAACGGCACGATGAACGCGAACAGGGTGCTACTGCGGTCGAACATCGACGCCACGCCAAACAACACGAACAACACCAGCCCGATTTGCAGGCGCAGCCGGCTGTCTTCGGGCTGCAAGTCTGATGCGCCCAATGACAGCCCGCGCCACCACAGCGCCAGCACGCCGGTTAGCTCGATGACAAGGGCGGCGTCGAAGGGGACGATGGCGACGCCGGCCAGTTGCAGGCCGGCCAGGAACGCGATCAGCAATGCCGCCAGCCACGCGCCCATCACAATGCGCTGGGTATTCCAGCGCGCCTCGATCTGTCCCAGAAAGTGCCGTGTGGCAGCCACCAGGCAGATGATGGCCCAGGTCACAGCCAGCGCCCCGGCTTGATCGAACAGGCGCAGCGGTGTGGGCAGAAGCAGGATGAGCGGCAGAATCAGCGAGGCTTCAGCCAGGCCGCTCAACAACACCAGCGCCACGCGTCGCGAGTTCATGCCCGTTCCAATGCGACGTCGCCTAGTGAGATCTCCACCTCTTTGCGGAAGGCGGTGTCTGTGGGCGGCGGAACGTGATAGGCCATGAAAGGCAGGCTGCTGAGGCCGGGCGCAGTGCGATCTGCGCTGATGAGAATGAGACGCTTGCCCAGCGCATGCAGCCGGAGCAGCGATGCCTCGATCTCCGGCGTCACGATTGGCGTCACCACGATGGTTGTGGCGCCAAAGGGCACATGGCGCTGCTCGCTCAACAAAAACAGATTGAACTGCATCGCCGTGAAGGAGGTGAGCACGGCCAGTCCTTCCATGATGCGCGCGAGCTGGTTGGGCGCGCGGCGCGGGGGGATGCGAATCGCGCCGGGCATGTTTGGCGCGCAGCCGTTCGACGACAGCCCAATCGTGCATCCCCACTCATCGGCCCACGAAGCCACGCTGCCGGCCACCGACAGCGCCCACTCGAATCGCTCGACTTCGGTGCCGTGCCAGTCGTGCTCCAGCGTGGTGACGTTCAGCAGAATCATTGCCGTCGGGTCGCTGGTGTGCTCGCACACGCGCGTTTGCAATCTGCCCATGTGGGCGGTGGACTTCCAGTGAATTTGCCGGAATGAGTCGCCATACTGATAGTCGCGCGATCCCATCACCAGCGAGGGGTCTTCGATCAGCCGGCGCATGGCCGGCATGGCGCCGAACGGGTCGCGCGTGGGAATGCCCAGCTTGTCCAGCGGGTACACGCGCGGATAGACAATCAGCGTATCGCGCAGGTAATCGACGCGCTCTGCCAGCGACAACCCCATCATGTCGAAAGCGCGCAATTGCGCCGGCCCAAATGGATAATAGCCGCGCCGGGTGGCCCGCAGGATTGTGGAGCGGCTGGTGTGCTCGCCCGGCTTCAGCGCCAGCAACTGGGCGAGACTGACGCGCGCCTCGCTGTCTTCGGCTTCACCCAGTTGGCGAGACAGCAACGAGTTGGGGGCGTTCTCAGCCGGGCCGGCCGAGTGCGCATCGCGCGCGTCTGGCTTATGGGCCAGCCGGAACGTCCTGGGCGCGTTGTCGTCCACCATCAGCGAGATGACCGGCAGCCGCCCGTGATTGGTGACGTGGCCGCTGACGGTCATGGTCTCGTCGACGAACAGACGGGTCTCGCTCAGCCGGCGCTCGTACTCCACGCCGCGCAACACCCGGCGCTCGAACAGTTTTGTCGTGATGGCGATTGCCAGGCCGATCACGCCGAGGCCGGCCAGCGCCGGCGACCGCATCAGCACGCCCACGATGCCGATGAAAACAAACAGCGTCACCCAGCGTTCGTCAAACATGCCGGTCAGGGGTCAGGAGACAGGAGTCAGGAGTCAGATGCGATCGACGGGCACAGGCACGCGCTCGATCACGTCGCGCAGGATGTCCTCGGCCTTGCGGCCGCGCAGCCGGCTCTGGCCGTCCACGACAATGCGATGCGCCAGAACCGGCTGGGCCAGTGTCTTCACATCGTCCGGCAGCACGTAGTCGCGCCCGTGAATGGCGGCGCGGGCCTGAGCGGCCCGATGCAGCGCCATCGTGCCGCGCGGGCTGACGCCCAGTTGCGTGCCCGGCGCGTTGCGCGTGGAGCGGCACAACGTCACCAGATAGTCGGCCACGCTGCGCTCGACGCGCACAGCCCGGCACGCCGCCTGCATGGCCGCGAGATCGTCGATTTCCACAACAGGGCCAAGCGTCTCCAACGGGTCGCTGCGCTCGAAGCGGGTCACGATGAGATGCTCTTCGTCCTCGGTCGGATAGCCCATGCTGATGCGCAGCAAAAAGCGATCTACCTGCGCCTCAGGCAACGGGAAAGTCCCTTCCAGTTCGATCGGATTCTGGGTGGCCAGCACCAGGAACGGGCGGGGCAGCGGCATTGTTTGGCCGTCCACCGTCACCTGGCGTTCCTGCATGGCTTCGAGCAGAGCCGACTGGGTGCGCGGCGTGGCGCGGTTGATCTCGTCAGCCAGCACCACGTTGGAAAAGATTGGGCCGGCGCGAAACTCGAACTCCTGCTGGCGTTGATTGAAGAACGAGATGCCGGTCACGTCGCTGGGCAGCAGGTCAGGTGTGAACTGAATGCGCTTGAACGTGCAATTCAGGCTGCGGGCGATGGCCTTGGCCAGCGTGGTTTTGCCGATGCCGGGAACATCCTCGAAGAGCGCGTGGCCCTCGCACAGCAGGGCAATCAGCGCAAGATCGATCACATCGTCTTTGCCGACAATTACCGTCTGGATGTTTGCGCGCAGGCGCCGGGCGAGTGCGCTGATAGTGTTGATAGACACGCGCGGATTGTACCTGAGTAGAATAACCTGATCTATGGTAGCAGGGTTGAGCAAAGCGCCTGCCACTGCGATCGATCCTCACGTGAGACCGCTCGATCCCTGGCGCGACGGGCCGGCGGTGGCCAATCTGTTGGAACTGGCCTTCAAAGATGAGATTGGTGGCGATAGTGGTGGCCAGCGCATGATTCACATGCTGCGCCATTACAGCCCGCTCGACGCGCTGGTCGGAGACGGCATGGCCGGCTTTGTGTGGGTCGAAGACGGCCAGATTGTGGGCAATGTGTCGATTCAGCGCAATCCGGCCCGGCGCGACACATGGGTGATCGGTAACGTGGCGACGCATCCTGCCTGGCGCAATCGGGGCGTCAGCACGGCGCTGCTTCGTTCGGCCATCATGCTGGCCCGTGCGCGCCAGGGACGCTTTGTCGCGCTGCAAGTTGTGGAGGGCAACGCGCCGGCGCTGCGGGTGTACGAGAGAACCGGCTTTCGCGCTTTGGGCGCAGTGACACACTATCGGCGGTCTTCGGTTCGTGTTCTCCCCCTGCCTCTTGCGCCCGATCCGCTGCCCGTGCGGCGTGCGCGGCATACCGATCGCGATGCTGTCTGGGCGGTCGCGCGCCTCAATATTCCCGACAACCTTACCTGCGCCGAGCCATTCGACGCGAGCATGTACCGGCTGGACTGGCGCTGGTGGGTGTCCAACTTTTTCAACGGCTGGCGCGAACAGTGGCTGGTGCGCGAGCGCGCCGGCCTGGGCGCTGATACCAGCGGCCGGCCAATCGCCGGCGCCATCCGCACGCGGGTGAATTTCGAGCTGCCCGAACACCACGTTGAATTGATGCTCGATGCGCACGCCGATGCGGAAGCCGGCATTCAACTGCTTGTTGCTGGCCTGCGCCGTTTTGAGGACTATTTGTCCAAGCCGTTGTATTGCGCGCAGGCGCGCCCACATGAGGCGACCCATGCCGCGCTGCAAGCTGTGGGCTTCCAGCCAACCCGAACGTTGGTGCATATGGGGTTGAGGGTTGAGGGTTGAGGGTTGTTCAGGTTGTCAGGTTATTAAGGTTCCTAAAGTTCTTAAGGTTCTTAAGGTTGTGGAGATTGACAGGTTGTTGAAGGTGTAAGGGCGCGCGGGTGGCGCATCATCCGACAGTCGGCATCACCCAATACGCACGACGCAGCACGCAATCCCCAATCCCCAATCCAAAATCCAAAATCCCAAATCCAAAATCGGAAGATGCCTGAACTTCCCGAAGTCGAGACAATCGCGCGCATGTTGCGCGAGGGCGGCAAGCCAGATAGGCCGCCGCTGGTCGGTCGCCTGATCCGCGAGGCGCGCGTGCTGTGGCCGCGCGAGGTGAGCGGTCTGCCTGCGCCGGCTTTTGCAAGGCGCGTGGCCGGCTGCCGTGTCGCTGCCATCAGCCGGCACGGCAAATATCTGATCGTGGAATTGCGCGGCGGCGGTTCTGAGGCTGACGCCGAATCTGCATCGCCGTTG